>JAMOBI010000081.1:0-13233 GCA_039908105.1 Magnetococcus sp. YQC-9 | reverse complement strand
TTGCGAAAAATGCGCCGCGCGCCGCCTTCGCGGGAGTCGTTTCCGCCTTTTGGAAACGACTCCCGCATTTTGCACGCAGCCTTGCGAAAAACTACGCATCCCAAAATGGGTGCGGTTTAAACCGCACCCAGCTCGAAATGTGTAGTTTCTACCAGTAAAAGCGAATCATGCCAAGCTGTCAAATCAGCTCTGTCGACCCAATAGTAGGGTATTGAATTGTTGCCATCTCCTTTCAGTCTATCGAGGTGCTATGAGCCATCCTGTTGAAGTCATTGCGGAAGCCGGCCTGAACCACAACGGATCCCTGGATCTGGCTCTGCGCATGATCGATGTCGCGGCAGACGCCGGAGCCGATGTGATCAAGTTCCAGAAACGGACTGTCGGCATTCTGGCCATCGGCGCCGTGCTCGACGCCCCGGACCACCGCTTTCCAGAGTTCGGGACCACCTACCGGCAGATCCGCGAGCATATCGAATTCGACTATTCCGCCTACCAGACGATTCGTGACCACTGCTTGACGCGCGGCATCGAATTTTTATGCACCGCCTTCGACATTCCGGCCATCGAATTCTTGGAAAAACTCGGCGTGACCCGTTACAAACTCGCCAGTCACTCGCTTGGCAATCTGCCGCTGCTCGAACATCTGGCGGCACTGGGCAAACCGGTCATTCTCTCCACGGGCATGGCCGAATGGGAGGAGATCGACCGGGCGGTAGAAATTTTCACCAGAGGTCGTACCCCGTTGAGTCTCATGCACTGCGTATCGGTCTATCCAACGCCGCCCGAATTGTGCAACCTGGCGATGATCGACAAGCTTTATGACCGTTATGGTCTGCCCGTGGGCTTTTCAGGACATGAGATCGGCTATCTGCCGACCTTGGCGGCCACGGCCATGGGAGCGGTCATGGTGGAGCGCCATTTCACCCTGGATCGCACCCTGCCCGGCTTTGACCACAAGATTTCGCTCGAACCCGAAGAGTTGACCGCCATGATTCGCGACATCCGTGCCATCGGGGTGATGCGTGGCAGCGGTGAAAAACAGGTATCCGACCGGGAGCGGGTGACGCGCGATAAATATCATGTATCGATGGTATCGGCGCATGATCTGTCCTCCGGGGCAATCCTCACAGCCTCGGATGTGGTCTATCGCAATCCGGGTACCGGCATTCCGCCCAAGGAGGCGCTACGCTATTTCGGTCGCAGACTGAACTGCGACGTGTCGGCGGATACCCTGATTGAACCCGTTATGTTCAGCCAGGCGTGATCGGATGGCAGAGATCTCCATCATCATCCGCACCCGTGACGAGGAGCGTTGGATCCGGCACTGCCTGCAAGCGATCTTCGAGCAGGCGTATCGCGATTTCGAGGTGATTCTGGTTGACAACCACAGTCGCGATCGCACTGTGGAGGCTGCCTGTCGCTTTCCCTTGGCTCAGGTGGTCCAGATCGACAACTACCGGCCCGGATTGGCCTTGAATCGCGGCATCGAGCAGGCGCGAGGCCGGTTTATCGTCTGTCTCTCCGCGCACTGCGTGCCCCAGGAGCGCTCCTGGCTTGGAGCCTTGCGGCGCAATTTCGACGACCCGCGTGTAGCCGGCGTCTATGGTCGGCAGATCCCGGTGGCCTTTACCGATGATGTGGACAAACGCGATCTGATGATCGTCTTTGGCCTGGATCGGCGCGTGCAGATCAAGGATTATTTTTTTCATAACGCCAACAGCATGCTGCGGCGTGATCTGTGGGAAAAATTCCCTTTCGACGAGCAGGTCACCAACATCGAAGATCGGGTTTGGGGCAAGGCGGTGATCGAGGCGGGCTATCAATTGATCTACGAACCCGATGCCACGGTGTTTCACCATCACGGTCTGCACCAGGGCAACGATGCCCAACGGGCCAAGGGAGTGATTTCGATCATCGAACAGGTGGATGGATCCGAGGTGTTGCAGGGATTGCCCTCATCCATGCTGCCGGAAGCCAGTCATGTGGTGGCGGTGGTGCCGCTGTTGGGGGAGATTCCTCATCTGGCCGATCGGGAGCTGCTGACCGATCTGGTACGCAGTCTCAAGGCCGCGCGGTATGTCAAGGAGATCCACATTTTCTCGGAAAATCCGGCAGCCAAACGGATTGCCCTGGCCGAGGGGGTGCATTTCATCGCCCGTCCCGAGGAGCTTTTGTCCGATTCAAAAAGCATTGAGGATGTTCTGGCCTACGCTCTTGCGGTGATTGAGCAGAGCGGATCGTTTCCGGATGCGGTGTTGTTTGCCAATCCGCTTTTTCCGTTCCGGCCAGAGGGGTTGTGGGATGAGTTGGTGCGCGATGCCCAATTCAAGGGATTGGATACGATCTTTCCCGGTTTTCCAGACTATGGCAACACCTGGTGGCGCAAAGGCGAAGGAGAGTTTCTGCTGGTCGGCGAAGGACTGATGCCGCGGGCGCACAAGGATCCCTTGTATCGCGCCATGTATGGTTTGGGCTGTCTGTCGCGTGCGCCCATCATTCGCTCCGGCAAGCTGGTGGGCGGTCGCATCGGTATTTTGCCGTTTGACAACCCGTTGTATACCCTGCGCTACAACCCACGGACTGCAACCTTGTTGACGATTCTAGAACGCCATCTGCCAGCTCCCACGGGATGGGGATAACCGATCATTTGAGGTAATAGTATGATAATTTTAGGAATTCACGATGGACACGGTGCCAGCGCCGCCCTGTTGGTCGATGGCAAGCTGGTGGCGGCCATGAGCGAGGATCGGCCCACCCGACAAACCACCCGTTCCGGTTTTCCGTTCCGATCCGTGGAGGAGGTGTTGCGTTTGGCGGGCCTGACGATGCGGGAGGTGGACCACATTGCTTTGGCTTCGCGCAAATTGCCTCCGAAATATTTTTTCGTGCCGCGCGAGAGCTTTTCGATCGCCGATTTCTGGCGTGAGCAGACCCATTTCTGGAAGCCGCGCATCGAAAAGAGCGGCAAGCCCCTTTATACCGAAGTGTTCGCCCATCGGCTGGATCCGTCGCGACGCATCTACGACGAAACCTTGATTGCCCATGAGGAGGACTGCGAAGGGATGCTCAAGGCGCGCTTGAAGCATCTTTTGGCATACAGCGGTCTGCCAGCGGAGCGGGTGAGCGTGCATGATCACCACTCGTGTCACGCCTGGTATGCCTATCTGGCGCGGGCCGAGCGTCCGGAGAACTGCCTGGTCTTCACCACGGATGGTGGCGGTGACGGATTCAACGGCACGGTGTGGGAGGGGCGTGATCGTGGCCCGTTGCGGGAACTGCATCGCGACAGTCGTTGCAACATCGGTCGCATCTACCGTTATGCCACGCTGCTGTTGGGCATGAAGCAATTTGAGCACGCCTTCAAGACCATGGGGCTGGCTCCCTATGCCAACGAGAAATACGGTCGACTGGCTTATGAGGTGTATGCCTCGACGTTGCAGAACCATGGCTTGGGGTTCAGCTACGCCACCGAGCCGCCGGATCACTTCTTTTGGTTCAAGGAGCGACTGGAAGGGATACGTTTTGACGGCATTGCCTGGGGTGTGCAGCGACGCACCGAGGAGTTGCTATCGCGGTGGGTACGCAACGGCGTGGCGACCACCGGCATCACCGATGTGGTGCTGTCTGGTGGTGTGGCAATGAACATCAAGGCCAACAAGGTGATCTGGGAGCTACCCGAGGTGACCTCGCATTTTGTGCCGCCCGGTTCCGGCGATGAATCACTCTCCATGGGTGCGGCCTTCATGGCCGCAACCAGCCATCCGACGGTTGCGGCGGAACGGGTGGAGTCGATGGCCCCTTTTGATACGCCGTATTTGGGTGCAACCTTTTCCGACGAGGAGGCCGAGCAGGCGATTGCCACGGGTGGCATTCCGGAGGGGTGTCAGGTTCGTCGGGCCGGCGTGGATGAGGTCGCCGACCTCCTGTCGCGTGGTGAAGTGGTGGCGCGTTGCGCCGGACGATGGGAGTTCGGGCCGCGTGCCTTGGGGAATCGATCGATTCTGGCTGATCCGCGCGATGCTCGGGTGGTGCGTGAGATCAACGAAATGATCAAGCAACGGGATTTCTGGATGCCGTTTGCTTCCAGCGTGCTGGCCGAGCGTGCCGACGATTATTTCTTCAATCCCAAACGGTTGGATGCCCGTTACATGACGTTGGCGTTCGATTCGACGCCGTTGGGGCGTCGGGAGATGATCAGTGGATTGCATCCGTATGATTTCACCTCGCGTCCGCATGTGGTATTCGCGGAGGTCAATCCGGAGTATCACGACCTGATTGCCGCTTTTCAGGCACGAACTGGTGTAGGGGCGTTACTGAACACCTCGTTCAATCTGCATGGTGAGCCGATGGTGGCCGGGCCTGCGGATGCGGTGAGTACTTTTGTGCGTTCGGGGTTACGGCATGTTTGGATTGGTTCATGGTTGGTAAGCAAATCATAACGTTTGCCAAGCAATGACGATTCGGGAGCAGCTGTTGTCGGGGATGGGAAGCCACTCCCCAAAATCCCGTGAAATTCCAACCAGCCCAATCATCCCTGATCCGACAGTTGCAGGTGATTGCCTGTGTTAAACCGCAACCAGCTTGGAATGTGCCGTTTTTATTGGTAAAAAAAAGAGAGGGTCTGGGAGATTCCTCTCCCAGGGTTTTGACTTTGCCTTTAGCGCGCTCTTCAAAAGAAGCGTTTTTTGCGAAAAATGCGCCGCGCGCCGCCTTGGCGGGGGTCGTTTCCGCTTTTTGGAAACGACCCCCGCATCTTGCACTCAAGCCTTGCGAAAAACTACGCATCCCAAAATGGGTGCGGTTTAAAGTCAAAAACAAAGTCCCAAGGGCTTTGCCCTTGGATCCCACCAGGGGGATAATCCCCCTGGACCCCTATTAATGGAACTACGCATCCCGTAATGGTTGCGGTTTGGGATCATGGCCATGATCAGACCCGTCATTCGCCCCAGCGGCCTGATAGTGAGTGGAAAAAAAATCCTGCTTTTGCGCTATCGCTACGGCAACCACGACCGCTTCAATCTGCCAGGCGGTAATCTCGAAGGGGACGAGTCGCTTCTCGACTGCCTGATACGCGAATTCAACGAAGAGTTGAATTTGACCGTCACGCCCAAGGAGCTGCTCTATGTGGCGGAAACCCGTACCGACAAGACCACCGTACACCTGGTGTTCCGCATGGAGCATCGGGGAGAACCCTGCCTGAATCCCGATCAGGTCCGTGCCAGCGAACTTTTGTGGCTGCCGGCGTGCGAACTGATTGCCGCACCCCTCTATCCTGCCATCGGGTCTGCACTGGCTGCCTGGCTAAAGGAGTCTCCCCAGCCGGTCCATTTGGGCCGCATCGAGCAACCCTGGTTTCCGAATTGAAGCGCTCCCAGCCTGGAATATGTGGTTTTGATTGGTGAAAAAAAAGAGAGGGTCTGGGAGATTCCTCTCCCAGGGTTTTGCTTTTGACTTTAGTGCTTTTTTCAAAAGAACCATTTTTCGCAATTTTTATGAAACCTGCGCCGCGCGCCGCCTTCGCGCGCATCGCTTCTTTATCGTTTTGGAAACGACGCTCGCATTCTGCACGCAGCCTTGCGAAAAACGACGCTTCTCAAGATGGTTACGGTATCATTCGTCTGGATCCCCTTTGACCTGGCAACCCCGTCCATAATAAACAAAATTTTACTGTTCTTCCAGCAATTCCATATCAGATCATCTTCAAATCAAATTTTTTTTGTGCAAATTGTACATAAAAACGACTGGACACACGAAATTTATAGGACATTTTGTCTGCTTCAAGGCCAATCGATTGGTTGGAAATGGTGGCATTATTGTCACGTCTAATTTTCAATTGTTTGATACATATTGATTTTTATAATGGAGATCCACGCGATCCAACAAAGACGCACGTGCAAAATAACACATTGTCAATGTATCAGAATATTCTAATTTAATTAAAACACAATGTACGAATTTTAAATTATAGGGTTGACAGAAAGGTGGATCACATTTCATGCTCTTGCCGGACGTTACGTCGCGTTTATAACAGAATTTGACGAAACGCAAATCGTGGGGAGGTGTCCTAAAACCCGATTCAACGGAGGACGCATATGGGGATGATCAAGAATATTCTGGCTGTGGTGGGACTGTTGGTGCTGCTCGGTGGTGGATATGGGTATGCCAAATTGTCGCCCAAACTCAGCCAGATGGACCCGGAATACATAAGCATGTACAAGGATTTCGCCAGCCAGCTGCTCGATACGCTCGATCCCGGTCTGGCGATGGTCTGGGCCGTGCCGGTGGAAAATCCGGATCTGACGCCGAATGACATCAAAGAGTCGTTGAAAAGCCTGGCCTCAGCCAAAGATTTCCTCTTCGTCGGCGAGGCGCCGTTCTACAAGCAGGTGGAGGCCGTTACCGGGCAGCCGTACCGTCACGTTGAATTCCTGTCGTTCTGTGACGCCAAGGTGGGCAAGATGATGGCCGATTATCAGGATGCCTACACCGCTTTCATGCCCTGCCGCATTGCCGTGGTGCGCGACAAGCAGGGGAAATTGTGGCTTTATTCCATGAATCTCGACATGATGATCCACGGCGGCAAAACGCTGCCACCTGAACTCAGAAAGGAGGCCTTGAGAGTTCGCAACGTCATCAAGGATCTGATGACCGGAGCCGCCAAGGGGGAGTTTTGACCTCCTTTTCGGATCAGAGAGCGGGACGCCGTCACGCTGGCAGCATCGATGGTCGTCACGGGCATTTGATTTTCAAAATAGCTACGACCCAATCATAATCGGTACAGTGCGGAGGGAAACATGCAACGAAAAAGAGTCCACATGTTGATGCTCGCGGGTGGGTTGCTGGGTGGTTTGATGATGGCTGTGCCCGTGATGGCAGCGGACCCGGCACCGGCGGCCCCCTCGGCGGCAGACGCGGAGAAGGCGGCCAAGGAGAAGGCGTTGGCTGAGGCCGCAGCTGCGGCTCCGGCGGATGCGGCCATGCTCGCCAACACCTGCGCAGGCTGCCACGGCACCAATGGCGTGTCGGCGGGTCCCAGCATGCCCTCCATTGCGGGGATGCCGGCCAAGTATCTCGAACACATGATGGCGGAGTTCAAGAGCGGCAAGCGTCCCTCGACCATCATGGGACGCATCGCCAAGGGCTACACCGAGGAGGAGACCAAGCGCATCGCCGATTTCCTTTCCAAGACCAAGTGGGAACCGGTGAAGAGCGGTCCGAACTCCCTGACCGCCACCAAGATCGATGAGGCCAAGGCCAAGAAGGGCAAGAAGGTGCTTGATTCGGCCAAATGCGGCAAATGTCACGAGGACGATGGCGTCACCCAGGATGAGGATACCCCGCGCGTCGCCGGTCAGTGGCTGGATTACATGCTGATCAAGATGCAGGATTTCAAGAATTCTCAACTGACCGTTCCTCAGCCGGAAAAAATGCAGAAGGCCGTCGAAAAGCTCTCCCCCGAGGAGCTGGAGAGTGCCGCCCATTTCTACGCTGGCAAAAAATGAGCGCAACCCAGGAGACCATGACCATGATGAATTTCACCCGTAGAGGATTTGTCAAGTTGACCGGCGGCCTGACCGCCCTGGGTCTGGTTTCGGCGCCGAGCTTGTCCGCCTTCGCCTCCGCCAAAAAGCGGGTGGTGGTGGTCGGCGGCGGTTACGGCGGTTCGGTGGCAGCCAAATATCTCCGCATGGCTGATCCGAACATTCAGGTGACCCTGATCGAAAAGAACAAGGATTATTACTCTGGCCCGCTCTCCAACTGGGTGGTGGCCGGATTCCGCAAGCTCGAGGTCCAGAAATGGGGCTACGAGGGTCTCAAGAAACATGGCATCGAGGTGGTGATCGACGAAGTGACTGCCGTTGATCCGGCTGGCAAGAGTGTCACCACCGCAGGCGGCAAGAAGTTCGAGTACGACCGGTTGATTCTCTCCCCGGGCATCGGCTTCAAGGCGCTGGAAGGGTATGATGCCGAGGCCGTGAAGAAAATGCCGCACGCCTGGATCGCCGGTGAACAGACCACCCTGCTCGCCAAGCAGCTTCAGGAGCTCAAGGATGGCGATCCCTTCATCATGGTCGCCCCGCCGGATCCGTACCGCTGCCCGCCCGGACCTTACGAACGCGCCAGCCTGGTGGCCCACTATCTGAAGAAGAACAAGCCCAAATCCAAAGTGATCATTCTGGATCCCAAGGACAAATTCTCCAAGATGGGCCTGTTCACCCAGGGGTGGAAGAACCTGTACGGCTACGAGACCGACAAGAGCCTGATCGAGTGGATTCCTGGCGCGCAGGGCGGCAAGGTGACCCGTGTGGATGCCAAAAGCATGACCGTCTATACCGACATGGCCGAATTCAAGAGCTCCTGCATCAACGTCATCCCGCCGAACAAGGCCGGCGACATCGCGGAGAAGGCTGGTCTGACCGATGAGAAGGGATTCTGTCCGATCAGCTTCGAGACCTTTGAGTCGACCAAGCAGAAGAACATCCATGTGATCGGCGATGCCAGTGCTGCCACGGGTCTGCCGAAATCCGGTTATGCGGCCAACTCAGAGGCCAAGGTGTGCGCGGCTGCGGTGGTGGCGCTGCTCAACGGCAAGCCGGTGGGTATCCCCTCCTATGTCAACACCTGCTACAGCCTGATCAGCCCGGATTATGGTATCTCCGTGGCCGGTGTCTACAAGCTGCATCAGGGTAAAATCTTGGAAATTTCCGGTGGTGTCTCCTCGGACAAGGCCCAGGATTTCATCCGCAAGCAGGAAGCGTTGTACAACGAAAGCTGGTATCAGAGCATCATGGCCGACACGTTCGGTTGAGCTGCGGTGTGACAAGGATGTCTGGAATGTGGAAAAGCGGGGCGACAGTGCCCCGCTTTTCTTGCGTTTTAGTGATTCAAGATTTTGCGATTACCGGGGTCCGAGGAGTTCAGATCCCCAGCCCCCGTAATAGCAAAATCTTGAATCATTCCTCTCTCCAGAAATCAAGGGTTACGTCATGCACGATGAACATTCGAGAGAAAAAATCCTCATCGTTGACGACATCCCCATCAATCTGACACTGCTCACCGAATTGCTGGCAGAAGAGTACGACGTCATCCAGGCCAGCAATGGTCGGTCCGCTTTGGAAAAGGCCAGTGCACTCAAGCCGGATCTGGTCCTTCTGGATATCATGATGCCGGACATGGACGGCTTCGAGGTGTGCCGGCAGTTAAAAGTGCAACCGCAGACCCGCTCGATCCCGGTGATCTTTGTTACGGCCAAGACCGATGCCGATGATGTCTCCCGTGGGATGGCCCTCGGCGCAGTCGACTATTTCGCCAAGCCGTTCCGTCCTGCGATCATCAAGGCGCGCATCCGCAGCCATATTGATCGCGTCCACGCTGAAAAGAGACTGGCGCAAGAAAAAGCCCGTGATCTCAAGGCCATCCAATCCCGTCTGGCGATCAGCGCCCTGCTCGAAACCTCGCTGGAACCCCTGCCGCTGGAAAAACAGTTGACTGTGGCCTTGGATATCGTTCTGACCATTCCATGGCTGGCCGTGGAGTACAAGGGCTCCATCCATCTGTACAACCCGGAGAACGAACGGTTGGAGCTGGTGGCGCACCGCAATCTCGCTCCCCATCTGCTCTCGGCCTGCGCCGCGCTGAAGCTCGGCGAATGTTTGTGCGGCAAGGCGGCGGCAGAGCGCGAGATCGTCTTCAAGAATCAACTCGATGCGGACCATACGGTGACCTTCAATGGCATCAAGCCCCATGGACACTACTGCACGCCGATTCTCTATCGGGATGAACTGCTTGGCGTGCTCAATCTCTACGTGGCCAGCGGTCATCAGCGGCTGCCCGAGGAGGATGCCCTGCTGGCCACGCTCGCCAATACCCTCGCCGGCATCATCCGTCACCGTCGTACCGAAAAGGCCTTGCAGGCGGAGCGTCGTTTCATTAGTACGATCCTCAATACCACCTCGGCGCTGGTCCTGGTGCTCAATCCACAAGGGTATATCATGCGCCTCAACTCTGCCTGCGAGACTCTGACCGGTTCAAGCGCCGAACAAATGATCGGACAGCCGTTCTGGCATAGGGTCTGGACTCCGGAAGAGGAGGTGGAGCGCATTCAGGAGATCATCACCCTTTCGGTCGATGATCCAACCACGGTAAGTTTTGACGGTCGTTGGTTTAACAAGAAAAATTTTGAATATCATATTTCATGGAATTTATCTTTTCTAACCGATTCTAAAGGTGAATTGAAGAATTTCCTGGTCACGGGGATTGATGTCAGCAAGCGGGTTCAAGCCGAACAGCGACTGGAACGAATTGCGCATCACGATGCCTTGACAGGACTGCCCAATCGGCGTTTGTTCATGGTATTCTTGCAGCAGACGCTGGCGCGCTGTCGGCGCCACAATCAGTCGCTGGTGGTGATGTTCATGGATCTGGATAAATTCAAGGCGGTCAACGATACCCACGGTCATGATATCGGCGATCTGCTCTTGATCGAGTCGGCACAACGGATCCGCAACAGCCTGCGCGAGAACGACGTTGTGGCACGGCTGGGTGGCGATGAATTCACCGTCATTCTTGGCGATGAACCGTTGCAACCGGATATCGTCAACATCGTGGCGCAGAAGATCATCACCGCCCTGCAGGTTCCGTTTCATCTGCGAGGCATCGAATGTCACATTGGCGCGAGCATTGGCAGCAGTCGTTTTCCCTCGGATGCCGATTCACCCGAGGAGCTGTTGAAAAAGGCTGATCTGGCCTTGTACGCGGTCAAGAAGGCCGGACGCAATCATCATCGGATCTACCAACCGGGCATGGAGTCCGAGGGAGCTTAAAGATTCATGAAAATCGCCCATGTACTGATCTTGATCATGGTGATCCTGTTGTTACTGCTGGCGGGTATCGGCTACAAGCGCTTCGCAGGTGACGAGAATGTCGGCAAGCGGCTGGCGGAGAACAATTGTGGCGTTTGTCACGACATGACCGCAACCCGCAAACACGGCAAGGGGCCCTATTTGTGGGAGATTCATGGCCGGCCTGCGGGTGTGGTCGACTTTCCGTTCAGTCCGGCGTTTCGCAAACTCGCCGAGGAGAAACCATTCCTCTGGGATGATGCCCATCTCGAACAGTGGTTGATCAATCCGATCGCCTTCATTCCGCAGACCAAAATGGCGCAGCATTCCAAGGATCATCCCGTGGCCTTTGATGGGATTCAAAGCGCGGAAAATCGTCGCGATCTGATCGCCTATCTCAAATCCTTGCGATGAATGGGATGCGTTGAAACGGATTTTCCTTGCTTTGTATGTATAAATATTGGTATTCTGAACGAATGGACCCGATTTTCACGCTGTAGTTCAGGGATGATTTGATCTTTAATTTTCCTTACAATGGGGGACGGAAAATCATGTTTGCAAATCTGATCAACTGGCTGCGCAAGCCAAGTCCTACGGCTGTTGGCTGGATTCTGGCCATCGGTTTTCTGGGCGGTGCCATTTTCTTTGTCGTGTTCCACTTCTCGATGAATGCCACCAACTCCATGAGCATCTGCATCTCCTGCCACGAGATGGAGGGGGTTTATCAGGAGTACAAGGAGAGCAAGCACTACAACAATCGCATGGGCGTGCGTGCCACCTGCGCGGATTGTCATGTGCCGCACGGCAAAACCTTCCCGGACTGGATCGACAAATTTCTCGCCAAGTTGCAGATCGGCAGCAAGGATATTTTCCACCATCTCGTAGGTACATATCCGGACAAGCCCGCCTTCGAGAAGTCCCGTTATCCATTGGCCCAGCATGTGCTCCATAACATGAAGGAGCGGGACTCCAAGGAGTGCCGTGCCTGCCACAACTACGATGCGATGAAACTGGATGAGCAGGACAAATCGGCCCAAAAGAAACACAAGAAGTCCATGGAGAATCCAGACAAGACCTGTATCGATTGTCATGCCGGTGTGGCGCACAAGCTGCCAGAAGAGCCGGAAGTCGATGCAACCAAGGATAAGAAGTGAGCAAAGCGGGTTACTGGTTTTAACAACTCGATTCCAAATCGATTCTTAAAAAAAGGGAGTGGAGCAGATGGGTATGAAATCCGAAAGCACGCTGACGCGGCGGACCTTCCTGGGGGCCGTGGGTGCCACGGGTGCGGTCTGCGTGGCCGCAGGCCTGGTGGGCATGCCGTCGTTGGCCGAAGCCGACGATGCCCCGGCAGTCAACATGGATGAACTGATTGCCAAGGATTTGGGGCCTGGCAAGGTTGTCATGGAGAAGATCAAGATCGACACCCCGGCCAAGGCGGAAAACGGTGCTTTGGTCCGCATGCCGATCTCGGTTGATCATCCGATGGAGAAGGATAACTATATCAAGACTTTGGCCATCTATGTGGATGACAATCCCAAGCCATTGGTGGGCAAGTTTGAATTCACGCCGGAGTCCGGCAAGGCTGAGGTTGAGATGCGTATTAAAATGGCCAAGGCGTCCCAAGTGCGTGCGGTGGCTATTAGCAACAAAGGTACGTTGTACGGTGCTTTGTTGAAGATCGAAGTGGCCGAAGGCGGTTGCGCCGGTTAAGGTCGGGTAAGCTTATACATTCCAACGTTTGGAGACGATCATGGCGGATATCGGAGAACCCAAGGTACGCGGCCCGGAAAAACCCTTGAAGAAGGGTGAGGTGGCGTTGATCAAGACCCTTATCAAGCATCCCATGGAGAGTGGATTGCGCAAGGACAAGGCGACGGGTGAAACCATCCCTGCGCATTATATTGAGAGTGTCATGGCCGAGTATGGCGGGGTGACAGTGGTGAAGGCGACCTGGACGGGTGCGGTTTCCAAGAATCCCTTCTTCTCGTTTTACATCAAGGCGGACAAGAGTGCGCCGGTGAATGTGACCTGGAAGGACAACAAGGGTCAGGAGTGGAAAGAGAAGGCCGAGATCAAGGTTGAGTAGAGATCAAGGCTGGCGAGATCCGGGGGCGGTCACCGCCCCCGGTAGGGGTTTGGGGACAAACTTCGCAAGGTTTTGACTTTGTTTATTGAATTGCACAAGCGCACCCTGCTTGGAATGTGTAGTTTTTACTGGTAAAAAAAAAGAGAGGGTCTGGGAGATTCATCTCCCAGGGTTTTGCTTTTGACTTTAGCGCGCTCTTTTCAAGAAGCATTTTTCGCGCCTTTTGCGAAAAATGCGCCGCGCGCCGCCTTGGATGCGGGATTGTTTTGCGCCTTTTGCAAAACAATCCCGCGAACATGGCCC
>JAMOBI010000080.1:0-13643 GCA_039908105.1 Magnetococcus sp. YQC-9 | reverse complement strand
TCGGTTGAAATGGTTGGTCGTCATAACCCCATTATATCGGAAAGGACTCTCTATTGCTCCCCTTTGCGGTCAGAAATGACCGAAAATCTGGTCGTTCACCGAGTTTTGCAACTACCTCTGGTGAAAAAAAAAGAGAGGGTCTGGGAGATTCATCTCCCAGGGTGTTGCCTTTGACTTTAGCGCGCTCTTTCCAAGAAGCATTTTTCGCGATTTTTGCGAAAAATGCGCCGCGCGCGGCCTTCGCGGGCTTCGTTTCCGCCTTTTGGAAACGAAGCCCGCATCTTGCACACGGCTTAGCAGAAAATTACGCTTCTCAAGATTGTGTGGTATAATCATTCAACACCGGATCCGGCAGTTCCGGGTGATTGCATGTGACAACCTATTGATCCATCTGGTAAATTGGAAGAAAGCATCATTACCGATAAGGCAACTTCGGTTTTTTGCAATTTATCATATGAACCAATATGTTAGCACATGCAATCACCCGCAACTGCCGGATCTGGGTTCAACCATTGTGAGGTGAGCCATGCGCCAGACCCGCTTTAAGATTGCCATTGCCTTGGGTGCCCTGTTCGGTTTGCTTTGCACCTGGCTGGCCAGCCAGCATCAGCCGGAAATTTTCTCGGTCACCAGTCCGATCTTCTGGTCGATCTTTACCGATCGGCTGTTGATCGGCATGATGATCGCCTTTGCCGGAGCCTTCACCCGCCATCCGGTTCTCGGCTTTCCCTATCGTCCCTGGCTGCGCGGTGCCTGTCTGGGCGTGATGGTCTCCCTGCCTTTGGCTGCCGGTGCCATGAGCGGTCCACCGCAGCCGCACGCTTCGGCCTGGATGATTTTTTGGGCCACTCTGCTATCCGGTGCTTTCTACGGGTTGATCATCGATCTGGTTGCCACCCGTTTCGGTGGTCAGGGTGCCGAATTGCTCGATTGATCCCCGGAAAGCAGCTCTCGTTGCTCACCATACCCGAGGCTCGAACGCCTCGGGATTGGCCAGAGCGACCTGCTCACCGGTTTGCGCGATCACGTACAACCCCTGGTTTATGGCAAACCGATCCGCCTCCGAGCCGATCACCATCCCGGCTACCGCACCATAAATCCGGCAATCCCCGTAACGGGGGAAAAAACGTTTGAAACGGGCCAGGCGATCCAGATGGGTCTGCACATCCTCGGCGGTCAAGTGACTCTTTACTTCGATCAGCACCGCTGCAACCGTGTTGGCGAGCAGCAGATCGATCTCCATCCGCTCGCCCCCGACCACCTTGTTGACCCGACCATACACCTCGTCCACCGGTATGCCACGCTCCTGAAACAGCCGGATGCAGACCGGCTTGATCATCTCCTCGATGAACTCGCCCAGCCGTCCGCCCAGGTGACCGATCTGCCGGCTCACCTCCTTGATCTTGCGATCGGTCTCCTGCATCCGCTCCTGCAGCTGTCGCTCGGTCTCTTTCCTCTGTTCTTGATACAGTCGTTCGTTCTTTTCCCTCTGCTCCTGATACCGTCGCTCGTTCTCCTCTCGCTGCTCCTGATATCGTCGATCGCTCTCTTCCCTCTGTTCCTGAAGGCGGCGATCGGTTTCGGCAAACAACGCGCGCAGATAGCGTTCCGACTCCTGAAACAGTTGCCGGACATCTATTTCTTCCCGCACCACGGTTTCGGACATGATCGACCTCCCAAATCCTATTTTCCGCCGCTCGGATCCCATACCACGGTTGGGGGTGAGGGGGTTCTCTCCCCCATCATGCAACTCACTTGATCATTGCGCAAACAGTTCAAAAAAGTCCAGCGAAAAAGTGAGGTTACCGATCCTGAATCACACCTCCATCCGGCGTGGACATCCTTCCCCCTCCCCGGATATGCACCTCCTGCTGCGGCAGGGGAATTTCGATGCCATGATTACGGAACGTGTGATTGATCGCCGTGTTGAGCCGATCGGTCATGATCGCGCGCATGTCCGGATCCACATGATAGATGCGCAGTTGGAACTCCAGGGCACTGGCGCCATGATTCATAAAGATCACGCGCGGCTCCGGATCGCGCAGCACCAGGGGATCCTTCTGGGCCACCTCCATCAACAGTGCGCGCACCCGCTCGATGTCGGTGCCGTAGGCCACCCCGACCGGAATCACCAGCCGCACTTCGCGCGAACTCAAGGTCCAGTTGATCACCTCCTTGGTGATCAGATCGCGATTGGGGATCAGAATCTCTTGCAGATCCTGATTCAACACGCGCGTGGCCCGGATGTTGATCCGCCGCACCTCGCCCATCACCGTGCCCACCGAAATGCGATCCCCAACCCGTACCGGACGCTCCAACAACAGGATGATGCCGCTGACGAAGTTGGCGACGATCTCCTGCAATCCGAAGCCGATACCCACGCTGATGGCAGCGGCGAGCCAGGCGATCTTGCCCACATCGACATGCAAAGCCGAGAGTGCCGCCGGCAGACCGATCAGAACCACGATGTAACGACTCATGGTGAGGATGGCGTAGCGCACCCCTTGATCCATCCGCATGCGTGAGAAGAGAAACAGCTCGAGAATGCCGGGCAGATGGTGCACCAGCCAGAAGGAGAACAACAACGTCACCACGAAACGGATCATGTCGGCAACGCTGATCATATCCACGCTGCCGTCGGCCAGGGTGGCGGTAAAGAAGGTGTATTCGTTCAAGGCATCCAAAGTCTGACGGTTGACGCCCCAATAGGAGGCGAGCAGCAACCCGCCGCCAACGAAAAAGAGCAGACGCAAGAAGCGCCGGATGCTCACCGCGGATTGATTGGCGTTGTCCCGCTCCTCCTCGCCCGGCGCCACCGCCACCGACCAGTAGCGATCCCGGCCCAGGCGCATGGCCACGGAGATCGACAGGCGATAGAGTCCGATCAGGACAAAGAGCGTCACCAGGGTCAACAGGCCGTTGCGGGTGATGGTGGCCGCACCGAAACGGTAGCCAAAGCCATCGATCCCCACCACGGCGAGTATCCCCAACAACAGCAGGCGACTGATCAAACGCCAGTTGTCGGCCAACAAGCCGCTGCGCGGATGGTGTTTGCCGTCGTGTGACTCGCTGCTCTCCAACAGCGCATGTCGCACCAGTGGCGAGGAGTCGCGAATCAGATAATAGAGTACCGCCGCAACGATCAACTCGTAGGCGGTATACCCCAGACGCGGCAGGGCCTGAAAATCGAACGGCGCACCACGAAAGATGATCCACGGCATCAACAGGCTCGGATAGGCGATCAACAGCAGCCAGAAGGCCCGATGCAAGGTTTTGGAAAGATCGCGCGGCATGCCAAATTGACTGCGCGCCAGAGCGCCAGAGCCGAACAACGCACGATTCAGTCGCCACAGGAAGGCAAACAGTGCCATGTGCATCAGCACCCGCGCCAACACCTTGCCCACCCCTTGCGGCAAACCGGCGGCATCGATCGCCATGGCCGCGATCAGAAAATAGACCGACCACAACCCGGCCTCGGCGAGCGCCGCCACAATCGGCCAGAGCCAGGAGCCCCCATTTCGCTCCATCTCGGGATGCCGTTTCCAGGCCTCCATGGCCCGTACCCAGCGTCGCGACAACGGAATGCCGATCAACAGGACCATGAACAACATCGCCCCATAAAAGATCTCCAAGGGTCGAGACAACGCCTCGATCAACCGTTGCCCGTTTTCAGCCGTGAACAGCTTTTCCAACCAACGGATGACGCTGCTGTCGCGCTCAACCCCCACCAATTCATCGATCATGCCGGTGATCAGCGACATGCCGAGCGGATCGGCATCCTGAATCCAGAAGACCTTGGAGAGGACAAAGCGCTCCAAGGCATCGAGCACATTCCCCCGTTCTGCGGTCAGAAGCTCCAATCGCCTTTCATCGACGTTGATCTCGAAGAGCACCTTCTTCTCATCCAACAAACCCTGGCGATAGGCATCGATGTACTTGTTGTTCCTCTCCTTGAAGACCGCCTCCTGCTTGCCATCGAGCGGGATGATCTCGCTACCGGAAGGTGTCTGCACGGTTTGCAACGCCTGCCACTCCACGCGCCACTGCTCGCGCAGATTGACCAGCCTGGCTTCGATTTCGGCTCGCCGTGCCTGAGCTGCCCCCAACCGTTCACGCAAGGAGGCGGTCAGCACATGTTCGAGTTCCAGACGCCGCTGCCCCATCAGCCGGAAGGTCGATTTCAACAGTTCCGCTGCCATACCCTGTGACCCGAGACGCTTCACCAGCGCCCCGAGATTGCCCAGTTCCGCCTCCTCCTCCTTGATGCGCGTCTCCTGACCGGTGATGACGCTCGCCAACTCGGTGCGCAACTGCAACCACTCGACGGTGTTTTTCTGACTCTGCGCCACCAGGATTTCGCGTTGCGCCAGAAACTTTTCCAGCGGCGTATGCGCCTGTTCGGCCAGTTTCTCCTTCTGTTCCAAGGCACCGCTCTTGGCTTCGAGCGCCTGAGCCTGCAGATGGCTCAACGCTTCCTGATAGAGCTTGATCTGCTGCTCTTCCCACTCGAAAATTCGCTGCGCCAGCTCCAACTCCTTGTCCAGACGGACGCCATTCTCCCTCTCGAAGGCCAACTCCGCGTTCCACAGCGCCACCTGTGCCTGACTGACCGCCTGACTGAGTTCTGCATTGTCGAGCTTCAACGCCACCAGCCCCTTTTTGGCCGCATCGGCTTTGCCAGGGAGGGTCGGCAATTTGCGTCGCTCCTCCTCGGCAGCCTTCTGGGTCTGCTTGGCCTGCCCGATCAACTCCGGAATCCGTTGCAGCAGTTGACGCCGCGCGTCGCGGGCATCCTGCAACCCCTTCACGCTCTTCAATCGCTCAGCCCGTTTCTCTTCCAGTTGTTTGAATGCCTCCTGCGTTGGATTGGCGGGCGCTGTTGGCTGGGGTTTCTTCTCCCACTCGCGAATCTTTGCGTCCAGATCCGCTTCGCTGCGCCCTTTTTCCGGCTTGGTCTGCGCCATGTCACGCCGCCGAACCAACGTCTCCTCCAACTGGCGCAGCAGCACCACCCGATCCTTCAAGGCTGCGCGCCGCCGTCCCTCCTGGCTCTCATCGGTCACATCCCCGGCGATTGCGGCAAGCTCCTGATTCAACAGCCCGATGACCGATTCAACGGTCTCCGGGGTCAACGCGCTCTGTTTCCAGATAGGACTCAACGCCGTCTGTGAGGTGCCATCCGCCGCGCCAGCCAGACCGAACCAGACCAGCACGACAAAAAACGGTACCCATCGCATCAAAAAGAGGCGACACCCAAGGTAACAATATGTTTTCATGCTGAATTTCCCGCCGAGGCGAACAGAAGGGGCAGGGGGATAAACGAAGAGGCCGTCAAAAAGCGGCCTCTTCGCGCGGTGTCGGTTTATTGAGGGATTTCCAGATTGCGGCTGCGGAAGGCATCCGTCTTGCGACCCAGATCAAATTTTTCCGCCTGAATGGCCAACAAGGTGCTTTTCCAGGCTTGGCGAGCTGCCTTCAACACCAGATAACCACCAAAATCGCCGAACTGACCATAGAGATAATCGTCCGGATCGCGGTTGGCCGACTTGATGGCATTGACGAACTTGCCGGGGATCTGCTCGGTGAGTTCGGACATGCGCACCTTGTTTTTGGTGCCTTCGTTCTTGTTCTCGATGAGCGCCTCGCCGTTGCCGACGTAGTAGATGCAATACCCTTCCTGGGAGAAGATCTGCTTGTTGACCTCCACCTTGGCACCGATCATCTCGGCAGCGTGCGGGTTGCTGGTATCCAGGCCAAAGGTCTCCTTGGTGCGCAGATCGATGATGTCGTTCAGGTGCGTCACCAGGATGGTGATCAGCTTATCCTTCAAGAAGTCGCGCACATCCGGGGAGAGATCGTGCAGGATCTTGCGATCGAACTCCAAAAGGATGCAGGGCTCGACCGCCACGACGCTCGCGCCACGCGGCTTGGAACTCAAGAAAGCGATCTCACCAAAAATCGCGCCCGGTTTCAATTCATTGATCGGATTGACATTCGGCTTCTTGTAAACACTGACCTTGCCTTGCAGCAAGACAAAAAACGAACCCGACTCATCCCCTTCGTTGATGATCGGCGCATTGGCCGGATATTTCTTGAACAGGGTGTCGAGGCTGGCGATCTCTGTCTTGGCCTGCGGGGTGAAATCCGCAAAAAATTTTATTTTTTCCAGTAGATTCACATCAAACATGGCTCATCTCCTCAAGTGCGTCGCGCCAGCATGTCGACCAGGCGCCCCATGTTGGAGAGCGAAAACAGATGGGCGTACACCCAACCCAACTCACCACATCGAAACAGTTCCAACGCTTGCGGCTTGCTCAACTCCAACAACTTTTTTTCATCGATCACCAACAGCCCTTTCATGGCGTATTGCGCGCCACCGACCAAATCCGCACGCGCCGTCAACTCGACGAACAGGTCCAGGTTGTCAAGGCGGTTGACAAAGACCTCGGTGCGACGCACCTGGGCCTGATACTCCTGCATAAACCGGATGGCATTCTGCATCCATTCGGTTGTCTCACCCTGCGCATCGAACAGCGACTGACCATCGCCACTGCCAACGGAGAGTCCTGGAAAGGCTTCGTCGATGCAGACGGTCATTTCCTGATTCGCGTCGTTGCCAGCCAGCACAAAGGGATAACGCCGGATGAAAGCCGGGATGTAACGCCCGCTCCAGGATCCATCCGGATTGACGAAGAGATTTTCCGCGTCACGCAGACCCAACAAGGCGGCAGGAATGATCCGATCGCCGTTGCGAGCGAAGATGACGGGATACTCCTTGGCCGCTTCGATGAACTCACCCCCGGCCAGAATCACCGAATTGGTCGTCGCGGCAAATGCATAATGTCCCGCCTGCCCGGAAATCCGCCAGTGACGATGGCGTTCCTTGTTCAGGGGAACAGGTTTCTGGTAGAAAATCAGCTCTGGCATATCCGGCAAGCAACCCTGTCATCACGCGCTTCAACCAGTACAATCGGCCAATCGAAACAACGATCCTTCCAGATCCGGCGTGGGATCATTTCAACTGCAATACGCTCTCGTCGTTTACGGAGATCGGGTATTTCTCAACCATCTCCTTGAAGATGTTCTCTTTGTTCTCCACGAACTTTTTGTTTACCAGCAATTGGGAGAGATGCTCCCGCACTTCTTCCAGGGAACGGGCTTGCGCATCACGGCTGCTGATCAACTTGACGATGTGCACCCCCTGCGGGCTGGCGATCGGTCCCTTGACCTCGCCGGGTTTCATTCCCTCTACAGCTTTGCGGATCTCTGGCAAGAGTTGCGTGACCTCCACCCAACCCATGTCGCCCCCCTTCTCGGCACTGGGTTGATGCTGGGAGTTCTTCTTGGCCAGTGCGGCAAACTCTCCATCGCCCTTTTTAATGGAAGCATACAGCTTTTCGGCGTTCTTGACCACCTCCTGTCTGCTCTTTTCATCGGCATTCGGCTCGATTTTGAGAAAAATCTGCGCCAGATTGACGGATGGGGGTGCCTGGAGGTTCTCCTTGTTCTCTTGATACACCTTGCGGATTAACGACTCATCCGGAAAATCGGTGGAGACCTTGGCCGCATGTTGCAAATACTGTTCAAGCAGTACCTCTTCCCGGGCTCGTTGCATCAGGTAAGCCACCTCGGGTTTTTCATCCCATTTGCCAGCCTTGGCGCGCGCCAGCACCGCCTTGCGCAGCACCGCCTCGCGGATTTTGGTTTTCAGGATCTCCGGGTTGGCCAGCAGCTGTTTTTTGACCTCTTTGTTGCTGTAGTTCATCAATTTTTGAAACTCAGGGACGGTGACAACCACATCCCCCATGCGTCCCAATACCGCTCCCTTCTCTTCTGCGACGGCCGCCCCCTCCTTGGCAGGTGGCGCGGCCAGCAGCCCGACCGGGGTGAACATCAGCCAGAACCCCGTCAAGGCCAGAATCCATCCTTTTTTATGCATGGCACGCACGTTCATCAGACTTTGTTTCCTTATGATTCGCTCAATCAAAACAGTTTGGCAAACAGCTGCGACAACACCCCAGGACGACGCTCCGCACCCGATGAAGAGTCCAGACTGGCACGCCGATCGTTCTTCTTACCCGTTTTTGCCAAGTCTTCAGGCTTCATTGGAGGTGTCGGCAAACTGACAGCACCGCCGGACTCGGTCTGCCACAACAGATCGACATTCGGCGCAGCAGCCGGGAAGAACTCCATGGCACGCCACGTCGACCGGGTTGGATGATCCTTTTCAATATCCGCCACAGCCGACGAGAATGCACCACCGACCTCGGAACGATCAGAAGTGGCCATCAAGGTGCCCGCCACGCCGAGGGAGAGATCATCGGTCAACACAAACGGCCAGCTGCGTCCATTGAAGGTGATCGACCCCTTGGGAGTACCCTCGACGTCGAAGTAACGCATGCTGCCCGCCGCCGAACCGATCAGAGTAGCCGCCACATTATTGCTATCCTTGCCGCCCGGTGCAACGGTCAACTTGCCCGTGGTGGCAACGGAAATCGGCTTGGTGATGGAACCGATGGTTCCAGCCGGCGCCGACAGAGCTGCCGTACTCCCTGTGGTGACATGGACGACGGTTGACAAGCTGTTGATATTGTTGATCGAGCCAGCCGTTGCAGTAATATTGGCCTTGCCACCGCTGTTGATGGCTCCCAGATTGACATCGCGACCAGCGGTCAAGGTGATATCCGCGGTCTTGACACCGGTGGAAAGAAGCACGCCCGAGACCAGGGTGATATCCGCCGTGGTTCCACTGGCGGCAATGGTGATCGCACCATTCGCAGCGGTCATGTTGCCCCCGACCGTCACTCCGGTCGGCGCCTGGATGGTGATGCCACCCTGTGCGGTCACGGTCACGCCCGTATTGGAGGTGAACGAACCGGTCGAGAGGCTTTCGAAGGAGCCGGTTCCCAGATCCAATGAGGTGGTCAGCACCACATCCTGGGGCGGATCGATCTTGAGATTGCCGTTGGTGAGGGCTATCGTGCCCACATTGAGCGTACCACCGGCCTGTGAGTAGTTCACCGCGCCCGCATTGGTGGTGGCGGTCAGAGAGGCCGTACCGGTGGTGGTGTTCTGGATATTGACATCCTTGCCACTGTTCTGGGTGGTCAGAGTGACACTCGCCGTATTCACTTTGACCGGTGCAGCGGTGGTCCCGATGCCATCTGTGGCCGTCAAGGCGACGGTGGAGGCGTTGGTGATCGCCGCCGTACTCGCGGCGGTAATGGTACCCGGTGTGGTAATGGAGACCGACTGATTGTTGGCGTTGATGGTTCCCTGGAGATTCAGATTCCAGTTGGCCGTGGAGCCGGTGGTTTTGGCGATGGTCACCCCTCCGGTGCCACCCGTACCGCTGGTGATGTTCCCCAGGGCGACCGTGCCGCTACTGTTGATGGTAACCGCCCCGGTGGAAGCCAGGGTTGATGTTTGAACGAACGTTACGCCAGCCGCCGTGATGCTTGTGGCCGCGCCACTGCTGACATTCCCCAAGGTCGCAGCACCTCCGGTGCTGTTGATGGTAACCGCCCCGGTGGAGGCCAGGGTCGATGTTGTATCAAACGTCACGGAACTGGCCGTAATGCTCGTCCCGCCCGTGCCACTGCTGATATTCCCCAAAGTCGCCGCACCGGTGCTGCTGATCGAGACCGCTCCGGTGGAAGAGATGGTCGAAGCCTTGTCGAAGGTCAGGGAACCTGCCGTGATGGCCATATTCCCGGTGCCGGTCACATTGGTCGTGGCATCGGCAGTCACGCTACCAGCCGAATTGATCGTCAAGGTCTGCCCAGTGGCAACGTTCACCGCACCAAGGATGCTGACGCCTGCTGTGCCGGTGGTTGCCACGTTGATCGCACCATTCCCGCTACCGGTGCTCAAGCTGCTGAGGACCACGGTGTTGGCTGCCGTGGTATTCACCCCACCCGTGGCATACAGGCTCAAGGTGTCGCCATCCAGATCCTTGGCGGTATACCCCGCAGAGCCGGTCGCCTCGCCGACGGTCAAGCTCTTGCCGGTGCCGTTCAAGACCAGATCGATCTGATTGGCCTTCACCAGCAGAGACTCCGAGCTGCCGGACATCAGCTGCAGCTTGTCCGCGACCAGTGTCATTTGCGCATTCGTCGTCCCGCTCAACTCGATATTCTTGCCCGCGCCACTGGCCACCAGGGCCACATCGCTGTTGGCAAGCGTACCGTCGGCAAAGATGCCGCCGTTGGCAGGCAGGATCAGATCCCCACCCGTGGTGATCAGGCCGAGATCATCATCCAGGTCCACGTTGCTGGCCACCAGCGTGGCCAGATTCAGATCCCCGGTGGCGGTGATGCGCACCAGGCTCTTGTCCGCGCCATCGGCAGTGCCGAGATTCGGCAAGGTCAAACCGGTCACAGTGAGCGCGCCGGTATTATCGATCGCGACTTTGCCATTATTGCCCGTCAGGGTGACGGCCAGATTGGTGACTGCGGTTTCCAGGGCATCGGTGGAGGCCACGAAGTTCGAGGCACCCGTGGCACCGATGGCGGTACCGGCGGTGATGTTCAATGTTGTTGCAGTGACGTTGGTGGTGGTGCCGTTGTTATCGGTGATCGTCCCACCCGCTGTCAGGGTCGCGGTGGTTGCCGCCTGAACATGGGCCAGAGCGATGTTGCCCGCAGTACTGGTCATGGAAGCGGTTCCCGCCGTTGACTTGATGGTGGTGCCGGAATCCTGGGTGATGTGACCCGTCGCGGTCGCCAGCGTGATAGTGCCCGTCGAGGCGGTGATGTTGCCATGCACGCCCAGAGCACCCGCCGCATTCACGGTGATCGCACCGGTGGTGTCAACGGTCGAGGCGAAATCCACGCCTCCGCTGGAGTTGATCGCCAGACCGGTCAGGGCGGTGGTGCCACCGATGGCCGCCTGGACCGAGATCGTAGCGGTACCCGCAGTCAACGTCAGGGCCTTGGCACCATTCACCGCCTGCTTGAAGGTGATCACGCCATTGTTGGTGCTGATGGCCGCATCGCCGGTCAAAGTCACCGCCTGGTTGAAGGTCACGGCAGCCGCATCCGCCGAACCGGTGGTGGAGAGGCCATTGGCTTCCAAAGAGAGCGGGCCACCGATGAAATTGACCGCATCCTTGAAGGCTGCCGCCGTCGTACCACCGACATAGAGCGTACCCGTACCGGCGGTCCGTCCGATGGTGATGGCGCCAAAGCCATCCTGGAGATAGGCCAGCTCCGTGGCATTCAACTGCCAACCGCCTCCGGTGGTGGAAGCCAGATCCACGGTATCGGTATTGGCATCCGGACGCAGGGTCAGGGTACCGGTTCCCGAGACATTGGCCCCCAGGGCGATATCGTTGCTCTCAACAACGATCGCCCCGGATCCGGCGGCCATCGTTCCGGAAGCTCCGGTGGTGAAAGTGCCGGTTCCGGCATTCAGGGTGATGTTGGAGTTGGCAGCCGCTGTCGAGAAGGCGCCATTGATGGTGATACCGGTGGCCGTGATGCTGGCGCCACCCGATCCCACGGTCACCGCTCCACCGAAGGTGGTCAGACCGCTACCGGAGGTTTGCGTCAAGGTGGTAGCCGCCAGCGTGCTGCCGAAGGTGGTGGTCGAGGCATTGGTCACCGTCACGGTGTCGATGTCCGTGCCGACCGCGCCGCTCACATTCACCGCTCCGGTCGTGTTGATCGTCAGATTCGACGCCGTGCCAGCCGTCGTGCCAGAGACCGAACCGGTCGTGATCGGCGTCGCTGCCGCCCCGGTGCCCAACGTCAACGTCACACCATCGGCAAGTGTCGCACTCCCCACCGTGATCTGACCGGTCGAAGCGCCGCCGATCGTCGTGTTCGCCGTCACGCTCACCGGAGTGGTCCCCAGATCGATCGCTCCCGTCGTCGCCGCAACCGTACCCGCCACGCTCTTGCTCGACGGTGCCGATGCTGTCACGCCTGCCGCAAAGGTCGTCGTGTCGGTGATATCGTTACCCAACGTCACCGTTCCGCTGTTGGAGAAGGTCACCGCGTTGGTGATCGTAGCGCCGCCATTCAACGCCACGTTGTAGCCCACATTCGCGGTCGTCAACGTCCCTGCCGTCAACGCTCCGCCAAACGTCACCGTCTGACCGGCGGTCGTGCTCGTCAACGCCACCGTCGTTGCATTCACCGACGAGCTAAAGGTCGCTCCTCCTGAGTTGGTCACTGTCACTGCGCCGATGTCCGTCCCGACGGCTCCAGAGACCGTCACCGCGCCCGTCGTGTTGATCGTCAGATTCGAGCTTGTACCATTGGCCGTGCCCGTCACTGTGGTCATCGAAATCGGCGTCGCTGCCGCACCGGTACCCACCGTCAACGTCACGCCATCCAAGATCGTCGCCGCTCCCAGGGTGATCTGACCCGTCAAGGCCCCGCCGATCGTCGTATCCGCCGTCACACTCACCGGCGTGGTCCCCAGGTTGATCGCGCCGCTTGTCGCCGTGATCGTACCTGCCACGCTCTTGCTCGACGGTGCCGTCGCTGTCACACCGCCCGTGAAGGTGGTCGTGTCGCCCGCCCCATCACCCAACACCAACGTCCCGGTATTGTTGAAGGTCACCGCATTCGTGATCGTTGCGCCACCGTTGATCGCCACGTTGTAACCCGCCGCAGCCGCCGTCAGGTCTGTTGCCGTCAACGCACCCGTAAACGTCACCGTCCCGGTCGTATTCGTCAACGCCACCATCGCCGCATTCACCGTCGAGGCAAAGGTCGTCCCACCCGAGTTGGTCACCGTCACCGTGCCGATGTCCGTCCCAACCGCACCCGACACCGTTACCACGCCCGTCGTGTTGATCGTCAAATTCGACTGCGCGTTGTTCGCCGTACCGGTTACCGCTGCCGCCGAAATCGGTGTCGCCGCTCCCGCACCCAACGTCAACGTCGCGCCATCGGAGAGCGTCGCCGCGCCCACCGTGATCGTCCCCGTCGACGTGCCGCCGAGCGTGGCATCCGCCGTCACATTCACCGCTCCGAGCGTGATCGTGCTCGTTCCAGCCGCCGTCACCTTGCCCGCCACGTTGCGGGTTCCAGCCCCGGTCGCCGTCACACCGCCGGTGAAATTCAACGTATCGTTGGCATCATTCCCCAACGTCACCGTTCCGGTATTCGAGATGGTCACCGCGTTGGTGATCGTACCACCGCCGTTCAACGCCAAACTGTACCCTTGGGCCGCCGTGTTCAAGGTTGTTGCCGTCAACAAGCCGCTAAACGTGATGGTCCCGGAGGTGTTCTGCAGATCGACCGTCGTCGCCGCCACATTCGAGCTGAAAATCGACCCACCGGATTGTGTCACGGTCAAGGTGCCGATATCCGTGCCCACGGTACCGGAGACCAGGATGATCCCCGTGGTATTCAAGACAACATTGGAAGAGGTTCCGCTCGCTGTACCGGAAATGGTGCCCGTCGAAATCAGATTGCCAATTCCAGTGCCCAACGTCAGCGTCACCCCATCGGCCAGGGTCGCATCACCCACGATGATGTTTCCCGTCGAGGTGCCGCCGATCGTCGTGTTCGCCGTCACGTTCACCGCCGTGGTCCCCAGGTTGATCACCCCGGTCCCGGCTGCGGTGATCGTTCCCGCCACGCTCTTGCTCGATGGCGCCGTCGCCGTCACCCCACCCGTGAAGGTGG
>JAMOBI010000079.1:0-23747 GCA_039908105.1 Magnetococcus sp. YQC-9 | reverse complement strand
AAGAGGTTTTCTCGGACTGAATTCAAGCATGAAGAACAAGTGCGACAGCTGGTGCGCCGCATCCAATCCGAGGAGGAATCAGCCATGATGTCGCAATTCGCTCGTGAAATCTTGTCCAATAACAGACCGGAATGGGTGGCGGAAATGGTGCGCCAGGAAGGACGTTTGGAAGGACGCCACGACTCCTCCAACGCCGCTTCGGTTCCCTTCCAGCCTGGGTCAGTGAAAAGATCGCTCAGGCCAATTCGGACACCCTGGAGGCGTGGAGCCTGCGGTTTATGGATGCGAGGTCGCTTGAGGAGATCTTCGCGGACTGAAATTCAGGTGGGGTTGTTTTTTGGCGGGGAATGCCCCCGGTTCCACGCAACCTCACACCGTCAACTCCACCAGGGTGATGTCATCGCGCAGATTGGCGTCGCCCTGGAACCGCTCCAGCTCCAACTGAATCGACTCCAACGGCGCACCGGTGGCCGCGATCCCCGAGAGCACGCGATTCAGGTTCTCGCCGCCGAAAAAGAGTCCATCCGGGGATTGGGTCTCGTACACCCCGTCCGAATAGAGATAGATCAAATCCCCCTCACGCACCTCCATCACCACCTCGGCATCCTCGATGGCGATCTCGTGTACGATGCCCAGCGGCATCTGCCTGGATGGCGGACCCCAGAGGCCATGACCGTTGCGATAGACGAACAACGGGTGCATGCCGGCATTGTACACGGTCATCCGGGAGGCCTTGCGGTCGAGCGCCACGAAGCTGGCGGTCAGGAACATGTCCACCGGCAGTCGGGTGTGGATCTTTTCGTTGATGTTGCGCAGGATGTTGCGCGAGTCGAACCCTTTGGACATCATGCCGTGAAAGATGTCGGATACCAAAGGACCGCACACCGCTGCCACCAGCCCGTGACCGGTGAAATCCCCCAGCAGCACGTACTGTACCCCCTCCTCGTCGCGCGCCGAGAGCACCAGATCGCCGGTGGTCTTGTCCACCGGGGTCATCAACAAACGCATGGCGTGGGGGTCGAAACGGTCATCCTTGCGCATCTTCTGGATGACGTTCTCGATCGCCTCACGGTCCATCGCCACCTTTTCGGCCAGCTCTACCCGACGCAGCCAGGCTTTCAATCGCGCTTGCAGAATCACATGGTTGAACGGCTTGGAGATGAAATCATCCCCGCCGCAGTGCAGGCACTCGGCCAGCAGTTCCTGATCCTCGACACCGGTCAAAAAAATCACCGGCGGCTGCACGTCGTCATTGGCCGTCTCCGCGCGGATGCGCCGCGTGGCCTCGTGGCCGTTCAACACCGGCATCATCACATCCATCAACACCAGATCCGGATGCTTGGCGCGAAACATCTCCAACCCTTGTGCGCCATCGCGCGCCAGGAGCACCGCATGCCCCTCCCGTTTCAAGAATCGCTCCAGATGCAATCGGGCCAACGGATCGTCGTCAACCACCAGAATGGTGCGCATGTTCATTACAATACATCCTTGCGAAATTCTTGCCAGGATCAAGCCATGCGTCGAGAGCAAACTTGCCTCCGGACGCACGCTGGAATACCCTGTATGGATATTGCCGAGTCGGACGCGAGCGGCCTCCCAAAAGTCGGCATGATGCGTCCTTCATCACTATAAAGACAAGCAACGGTCACGCCAAGAGCGGATCCATCATGATTGGGCCGCCATTCATCGATCAGACAGCCATTTGAGGAGAAAATCGCCCCATGAAACGTGTTCACAACTTCAGCGCCGGTCCTGCGGTCTTGCCTGTCGCCGTTCTTGAGAGGGCCCGCGACGAGATGCTCGACTACCGTGGAAGCGGCATGTCGGTGATGGAAATGAGTCACCGTTCCAAGGATTACCTGGCCATCATCGCCAATGCCGAGGCGCTGCTGCGCGAATTGATGGGGATCTCCGACGACTACGCCGTGCTCTTTTTGCAAGGTGGGGCTTCGTTGCAGTTCTCCATGCTGCCCATGAACCTGATCACCGATCCGACCAGCCAGTCGGTCGATTATGTCTTGACCGGCAGTTGGGCCGAGAAGGCCTGTGCCGAGGCCAAGAAACTCTGTGCCGATGTGCGGGTGGCCGCCACCACCAAAAGCGTCAACTACACCCGCATCCCAACTCAAGCGGAACTGACCTTGAATCCCAACGCGGTCTATGCCCATATCACCAGCAACAACACCATCTTCGGCACCGAATACCCCTATCTGCCCGATACCGGTTCCGTGCCGTTGATCGCCGACGCCTCCTCCAACATCCTGTCGCGGTCCGTGGATGTCTCCAAGTACGGCATGATTTATGCTGGAGCCCAAAAGAACCTCGGCCCGAGTGGTGTCACCGTGGTGATCATCCGCAAGGATCTCATGGGCCGGAAGGCGAATCTGCCGACGATGCTGGATTATCAGGCCATCGCCAAAGAGGGCTCGATGCTCAACACCCCGCCCACCTATGCCATCTACATCCTGGGCCTGGTGCTGGAGTGGGTGAAGGAGCAGGGCGGTGTGAACGAAATGGAACGGCGCAACATCGCCAAGGCCGGGAGACTCTATGCCGCCATCGACGGCTCGGAGTTCTATCTCTGCCCCACCGAAGTCGCCAGCCGTTCGCGCATGAACGTGCCGTTCACCCTGGCCAAGCCCGAACTGACCGATGCCTTCCTGGCCCAGGCCAAGGCAGCCGGACTGGTCACGCTCAAAGGTCATCGTTCGGTGGGCGGCATGCGTGCCTCGATCTACAACGCCATGCCGGAAGAGGGGGTCGATGCCCTGATCGCCTTCATGAGGGAGTTCGAGCGTACCAACGGATAACCCTGTTTTGTATACGATTCCGCCAGGAGGGAAAGGATCCCGTGTCAACCCGATATCATGCCCTTTCTCCTGGCGGACTCCATCCGTTCCACACCCCGTGCGCGACGTTTTCGGCGGGGAGTGGTCGATGAAAAACCCTTTTTTGAGCCTGGTCCAGTTCATCGACCTGCCCAAACGGCTCCAGATTCATTATCTGGGGCCGCGCTGGGCCGTGGTCGGGGCCTACATGCTCACCATCTATCTCACCCTGCCTTTGACCCCGATCATCACCAAGGGGATCTTCCATCTGATCGGCAAGCGCGAGACCGGCCTGGTCATCTCCGGATTTCTGCTCCTCGCCATGGCAGTGGTGCTTTTCCTGTTGTTCAGAAACATCCGTCGCGAACAGCGCATCCGAGCGTTGTTGCCGTTTCTGGCCATTCTCCTGGTTGCCTACAACATGGACAACTCCTCCGAACGGGTCCATCTGCTCGAGTATGGGGGATTGGCCTTTCTGGTCTTCCGTGCCATGAACGAACCGCGCGGTATCGGTCTTCTCTGGGCCTATGTTTCGGTGGTGCTGCTCGGTTTTTCCGATGAGTGCATTCAGTTCATGCTGCCGAATCGTTATTTTGACTTGAGGGACGTGGCTTTGAACGGCATTGGCGCGGCCTGCGGCATCTGGTTTGCGGTGTTGCTGCGCTCGCCGTCCGCACCACAACCTCTGTCAACATGATCCGCATCACCTTTGATCTGGGGTCGCTGGTGGTCAGCGGTCCGGAAGAGGCGTTGCAACCCGCGATGCACTGGTTGCGCAAGGATGAACGCATCGAGGCTTGGCGCGCCGAGGCTCGGCATTACGGGCCGATCGTTTTGGCTTTGCATCGCGCTCGAACCCCCTACGAGGATCTGGCGCGCGCATTCGAACCGCGCGTTTTTCGTCTGCGGCGCGATCACGCCCCGCGTCCGCACCAGAAGGCGGCCTACGAGGCGTGGGTCAAGGCCGAAGGACGCGGCGTGGTGGTGCTGCCGACCGGAGCCGGCAAAACTCTGATCGCCCGTCTGGCGATCACCCGCATCCAGCGTGATACCCTGATCCTGGCCCCGACGATCAATCTGGTGCAGCAGTGGCACGATCAGCTGGGTCAAGCTTTTGGCGAGCCGATCGGCATGCTCGGCGGCGGGGAGTTCCAGTTTGCACCGATCACGGTGAGCACCTACGATTCGGCCTATATCTATATGGAGAAGATCGGCAACCGCTTCGGTCTGTTGATCTGTGACGAATGCCACCACCTGCCGGCTCCCACCACCCGTCATGCCGCCTTGATGTGCGTGGCCCCCTACCGGTTGGGATTGACCGCCACCCCGGAGCGGAGCGACGGCGGGGAGGAGGATCTGTTCAATCTCTTGGGGTCTTTGGTTTATCGCTGCGAGATTGCCGATCTGGAGGGGGAGTTTCTCGCCCCCTATCGTCTGGAGCAGATCCCGGTGATCCTCGATGACGACGAACGACAGGCCTATGACGCCGCCTATGGTCACTATCGGGATTTCGCCCGCTCCACGGGGGTGAATCTCTCCAAACCCAATGGCTGGAGTCAGTTCATCATGGTCTGCAGCCGCTCACGAGAGGGGCGGGACGCCATGGCCGCCTATCGGTTGCAAAAACGCTTGGCTCGCGCCTCGCGCGCCAAGCTGCGTATGGTCTGGAGCCTGCTGCGGCGTCATCGCCACGAGCAGGCCCTGCTGTTTACCGACGACAACGATACTGCCTACGCCATCGGCGAGACTTTTTTCTTGCCGGTTATCACCCACAAGACCAAAATCACCGAACGGAGCCGGTTTCTGGAGGGGTTTCGCTCCGGGGAGTTGCCGTTTCTGGTCAACTCGCGGGTGCTCAACGAGGGGATCGATCTGCCCGAGGTGAGCGTGGGGATCATCGTCTCCGGCAGCGCCTCGATCCGCGAGCATGTGCAGCGTCTGGGACGGCTGCTGCGTCCGCGTGCCGGCAAGCAGGCGATCCTGTATGAACTGGTCTCGCAGGATACGGCTGAGACCTTCACCAGCATGCGCCGGCGCCAACACGTCGCCTATCAGCGCGGGGAGTGACTTGAATCGCATCCGGCTTGGAATGCGTAGCTTCTACTGGTAAAAAAAAGAGAGGGTCTGGGAGATTCGTCTCCCAGGGTTTTGACTTTGGATTTTGACTTTGATTTTAGCGCGCTCTTTTCAAGAAGCATTTTTCGCGTTTTTTTGCGAAAAATGCGCCGCGCGCAGCCTTCGCGGGCGTCGTTTCCGGTTTTTGGAAACGACGCCCGCAGTTTGCACACGGCCTTTAAGAAAATGACGCCTCTTTAAGAATATGGTTGCGGTATTAAAGATTGTGAAAAATCGACAATGCCATCTCCGCCTTGCAGCGGGCTTGTGGATTTGTGGCACGTTTTTGGTTGCCCAAAACGGGTGTGCCGCAGAGAACCCCCTTGAATACCACCCTCTGCCGGTCGCACAAACCGTGCAACCCAATCCATTATCGCACTGGTTGCTCTTTCCCTTGCAGCTCTATTCACATACCATAAGCCGTGTGGATGGCGACCGGTGTCCCTCGCACCCCAACTGCTCCCGTTACGCCAAACAGGCCATTGAACGACACGGGCCGCTCATGGGGCTGATGCTGACCGTCGACCGGCTGATCCACGAACGCAGTGAAATCGACCGTGCCCCGCGGATCACCGGTTCGGATGGCGCCCAGCGCCTGTTCGATCCGCTGGAGGTCAACGATTTCTGGTTATCGAAACCCTGATTGCAAGCGAGATTCCATGTCAACAACGACCCGATCCAAGCATTCCCGGCCCTCATTTGGTTCCCAGGCCGGTTTCACCCTGATCGAAATCATGGTGGTGGTGGTGATTCTCGGCATCCTGGCCACCCTGATCATCCCCAAGATCATGAGCCGTCCGGACGAGGCGCGGCAGACCAAAGCGGTGCTCGATATCCAGTCGATCGGTCAGGCGTTGGATCTCTACCGCCTCGACAACCACAACTATCCGACCACCGAGCAGGGGTTGGGGGCGCTGGTTATCAGGCCCGAGACCGAACCGGTGCCGAAACGGTGGCGTCAGGAGGGGTATCTGCCCAAGGCGCCGGTCGATCCGTGGGGCAATCCGTATGTCTATCTTGCGCCCGGACTGCACGGCGCCTATGACCTGATGTCGCTGGGTGCCGACGGCATGCCGGGCGGCGAGGGCAAGAACGGCGACATCACCTCCTGGAACCTGGAAGTCAAACCGTGACGCAACGCCGTCCGGCCAACGGCTTCACGTTGCTGGAGGTGATGATCACCCTGTTTCTGGTCTCCATTCTGATCTCGCTGGTGGTGCCCCATCTGGGGCCCGGCAAGCTGGAAGGGTTGCGCACCTCCGCGAACCGCTTTCGCAACGTTCTGATCTGGCTGCGCGATCAGAGCGCTTCGGGTCTGGCGCAATACCGGTTGCGTCTGGATCTGGCCCAGGGCACCTATCACTGCGAGGTGCGTGGCAAGGAGGGGTTTTTGCCCGTCAGCGATCCTTTGCTCGCACCGGGTACGCTCTCACCCGCCGATGGGCGGTTTCTCTGGATTCCGGACAAAAGCGATCTGGGGGAGTTGAGCGAAATTGCCATTCCCTTCACCCGTTTTGGTCCGGCCAAGCCGATTCTGGTGCAGTTCGCAGCGACCAAAGAGCCGGAGGGGTTCACGGTCTCCTTTCGTCCGGAGTGGAGCCAGCCGCGTTTGGAGTCGGGATTGAAAACATGGGAGTAGGCCCCACGCGCATGCGCGGCTTCACGCTGCTGGAGATTCTGGTGGCCATGGCGCTGATCGGGGGGGTTTTTGTTGCCATCGGCTCCATTTTACAGCAGCAGACCGATATCCAGTACCGGCTCGAAGAGCGGTTGGCCGCAGTCCAGGTGGCGAGCAATCAGATGGAGTTGCATCGCGCGGCGGGCATTCCGTCCACACCTGATGAGCTTTCCGGCGAAGAAGAGATGGGGGGATGGAAATTTTTCTGGAGCCGGCGCATCCAGCGCAGCGAGGATGGACGGGTGTGGGTGGCCCGAATCGAGGTGTTGCGGGATCAGACCCTGTTGTTTGCCGAGCAGTTTCAATGGCCGGGCCAGTGAGCATCCACCGTTCCGGCTTCACGCTGTTGGAGGCGCTGATCGCTTTGAGCATCGCAGCCCTGATCCTGACCGGGGTCTATCGTCTGGTGCAGAGCGGCACGGCGCGCATGCGGATTCTCGAGGAGCGCGCCGAGACCCTGCATCTGTGGAGCCATGCCCGTCGGGTGATCCGTCACGATCTGGAGATGCTGGAAAAAGAGCCGCCCGCGCGTCTGGTGCGTGAGGGCAACAACGCGCTGGTGCTCCGTTGCAGCGGTGCGTTGGTTCCTGATTGGCGGTTGGGTGCCAAGGTGGAGGTGATCTACCGGTGGCGTGCCAAGGAGCGGGAGAAGGGTATGATCTGGGAGCGGTTGATCCAGCGGCTCGGAGAGGATCGGGAGAAGGCGCTGGTGACCCTGCGTATTGAGCAGAATTTAGAGAGCGTGGAGTACGATCTGCTTGATGCCCAGGAGTGGCGACTGTTCGGCGAGGGGGCACAGTCCCCCTGGCGGGCGATTCGCTGGCGCTTCAACTGGCGTGACATCGGACCCTGGCATGTGATCCTCAATCTGACCCCGTTGCCGGAGATTCACCCTTAAGGTGCTGCCGTGACCCGTCAATCCCATCGTGAAACCGAACGCGGGATGGTGCTGCTCGTCACCCTGGCCGCCATCGCGTTGCTGGTGCCGCTGGTTTACGCCGGCATGGAGTCGCAACGGTTTCAGATGCGTCAGGTACAGCGCGAGTTGGAGTTGGAGGTGGCCCATCGTCATGCCGAGTCGCTGTTGACGCGCGTGCTGGCGGTGTTGACCATCGACGGCATGCAGGGCGGCATGGTCGATCACCTTTTGGAGCTTTGGGCCGTGCCGATTTCGTTGCCGGAGAACCCGGATGGCGAGGCCGAGGCGTTGATCGAGGATGGGGCGCGGCGCTGGAATCTGAATGCGCTGCGCAAGGAGGATGGCCATCTGAATCTCGAATTGCGGACGGTTTTGACCCGGTTGGCCTCCCGCGAGGGGCTCTCCGGGCATCTGGTGGAGCGGCTGGTGGAGCGGCTGGTGCCCATCGGGGCCGCCGGCGGAGGGGGTGCGTCTGCGCTTGCTGCCGAGCCGTTGCACGCCCTGGAGGAGTTGCTCAATCTGCCGGATTGGAACCGCGAGGCGTTGGATAAATTCGCCCCCTTTGTCACGGTGGATGATACGTGCAAAAATAGCCGTTTGAATCTGAATACGGCGGATGTCCGGGTGCTTGAGCCGTTGGCCCCGGAGTTCAATTGGCAACAGGTGGTGGAAGGGCGGATGAAGACCCCGTTGAACCAGGTTGGTGAGCTGACCGCACTCGGCGTGACGCTGCCCAACGAGATGGTGAATCTGGTGACCACTGGTGCCAGCTGTTATACCGCGCGCATCCGTTCGCGGGTTGGCGAGTCGGCGGCATTGTTGACCGCAGCGTTGGTGCGTACCGGCCCCAAGGTCACGATCATTCGCATGGGTTGGGATGGATGAAATCCAAGGCGACATGGGGGGTGGTCACGACCCCGGCTTTTGATCGGCTGAGCTGGGCGCGTCTGCTCGATCGGGAGAAGCTGCGTTTTGAAACCGGGGTGTCGGTGATTGCCGGTGGGGAGCGCGGGGTGGTGGCCGGCATTTCGGCGGTCGGCATGGCGGTGAGAAAGTGTGAGTTGCCTTTTTCCCGTCGCGATCAGATTTGGGCGGTGCTGCCGCAGGAGGCGGTCGATACGCTGGTGCGCCGTTTTGAGAATCCCTGTTACGCCATGCAGTGGGAGCCGGTCGAAACCGGGGCCTCGGTGCTGTTTGCCGTCTGCGAGCGGGCGGTGATGGGCGGGATGGTCGAGCGGCTCCGTGAGTCGGCCATCGAGCCACGCGGGGTGGTGGTGGCCGAGTTGGGCGCCTGGCCCATGCTTGAGGCGGCGCAGTTGATCGGCACCCACGGTGCGTTTTTGGTGGTGGATGGTTCGGCCTCGCCCTGGGCTGTCTATGCGGTTGCCGAGGGGTGCGTGCGGGAGTTGCGTCTGGTGGCCCCGGCAACGATGGCCCTCGGGGATGAGGCGGTTTTGGAAGAACTTACCTGGTTGATTGGGGATTTGAGCGTCAAGTTGACCCCATCCCCGGAGAACCGGATGATCTTTCTGGGCCGGAATCGGGAGTTCTGGCGTCCCATGTTCGAGGGACGGGCCATCGGCCCGGTGGAGATCCCCACGCTGGATGCGCTCGGGCAGGGGATCAAGCAGTGGGAGTTTCTGCGTCCTGCCGGGCTGGCGTTGGCGGCGGCGCGTGGGCAGCCGGATCGGCTGCTCGATTTTCTGCATGGCGCGGGTGAGAGGCAGTGGCACGGCTGGTTGCGCCCGTGGCGTGGGGCCGGGGTGCTGGCGTTGTTGTTTTTGCTGGCGTGGGGCGGGGAGGAGGGGTGGCGTTTTTCTCAAGCCAAATCCCGGCACGACCGGCTCAAGGCGGAGAGCGAGGCGATCTTTCGCGAGGCTTTGCCGCACATTCCGGTGATCGTTGAGCCGGTGTCGCAGCTGAAACAGGCTTTGGGACAGCTGGCCGGAAGCGCGAAAGAGGGGGATTTCCCGGCGCTCGGCAGCTGGATCGGTCTGATCCAGACCACGGTGCCGGCGGATACGCGCGTGAAGTGGCTGCGGTTGCAGTACGAGCCCGGCGAGCTGCGGTTGCACGGCGAGGTGCCCTCCTACAACCATCTGGACAAGTTGCGTGCCGCGTTGTTGCCGTTGGCCAAGGGCAAGGAGACCCGCATGGAGGAGGCGCGCATCGTGCCGGAGACAAAGACGGTCCGATTCCGGTTGGTGCTGCCATGAACGACGCGGATAAACGCCTGGTGCTGGCTGTCTCGCTGGTGCTCCTGACGCTGCTGTTCGTTGTGCAGGGGATGGCCTGGATCGACGAGAGTGTGCAATCGTGGGAGGCCAAGGCCAGGGCGCGCGAGGTTGAACGCGCCGAGGTGGCCCGTCTGGCCGGACAGATCAAGGTTTCGCGCGGTGCGGGCAACAAGGAGCGCGCACCAATGGGGGTGGCCAAGCCGGGCGAGGAGGTGATCTCCTCGCTGTTGCCCTGGCTGGAGAAGGAGACCGCCGCGTTGCAGCTCGCGGACAAGATGCAACAGATCGCCCCGATTCCCTTGAAGGGCAATGAGTCGCCGGCGTTGCGCGAGAAGGCCGATTTGACGGTCAAGGGGATTCCCATGGAGACCGCGATCCGTCTGTTGATCCGCCTGGAGGCGCAATCACGCTTGAGAGTGGTGCGTGCGGATCTGAAACGGGCGGAGAAGGATGCGCCGGGGGTGTCGCTCTCTTTGGAAGTGGGGCTGTTGTGAGGGGGATGGCCAGCGCATGAGCAAACGGGCGATCATCGGTGTGCTGGTCGTGCTGCTGGGCTCTTACCTGGCGGGTCTGGTGTGTTTTCTGCCGCCGGAACGGCTTGCCAACGGCGTGCGGGCCGTAATCGGCGAGCGGGTGAGCTGGAAGGCGTTGTCGATCGGTTGGGAGGGGGTGCGTTTTTCCAGGGTGCGTTGGCAGCCGCCGCTGTTCAATCCGGATCGTGACATCGATTTTATGCGTTTTTATCCGGTGTTGTGGCCGCTTTTTTCCGGAAGGCTGGCTGCGGGCTTTCAGATCGGCTTGGATGTCGCGCAGCTGGAGGGCGAGGCCTCGTCCTCGTGGGATCGCAAGCAGGCGCGTCTGGTGTGGCGTGTGAAGTTCGAGGATCTCGGCAAGCTGGCCACCCTCTGGCTGGGGCCGCTGGGCAGTGAGGTGCGCGGCAAGGGGGATGCGGGCGGTTGGTTCGCTGGCACGACCGGTGAGCCGCAAGCCGTCGATTCCGGGGAGTGGGAGTCGCAACTGCAAGGGGTGGTGGCCTTTGGCGCCAAGGTCGAGCCTTTGAGCATCTCTGGCAGGATCAAGGAGCCGAATCTGCTGGAGATCACGCTCGCCGGCAAGGGGGATGTGGCGGTATCGGGAAAAATCACCGTGCGCATCATCCCCGCCGATCCGCGCGCCAGTCCCCTCAACGGGGAGGTGCAGATTCAGCCGGTCAAGACCAATCTGCCGGGTTTGGCCGGGCAGTTTCTTGCCCGTGGGCAGGCGGTGCGACTGCTGGTTTCCGGTACGCCAGCCGCTCCGCAGTGGCGCATGCCGTAGCAGTCGAGGAAAACATGATGCCGGTCGATATGGGGGCGGGCGAAGCAAAGTTCTGGTCGGGTTTTGGATCAAACTCGCAAGGTTAAATCGCACCCGGCTTGGAATGTATCTTTAAATCGCAACCAGCTTGGAATGTGTGGTTTTTATTAAACCGCACCCAGCTTGGAATGTGCAGTTTTTACCAGTAAAAACTGCACATTCCAAGCTGGTGCGGTTTGATTGGTTTGAGTTCTACAGGGGTCAAACCTGGTTTAACCGGTATTTTGTTGCTGAAACCAACGCAAGAGCACCGTTCGCTTCGTGAACCCGTATGCGTCACTCTGATTTGAATTTTGGTTTCGCCCACGCATATCGCCAGATGCCGGATCGATTTTACCGGCGTCAGGATCCGGAACCGGCACGCGCTCCGCGCTTGTTGGTGTTCAACCGGGCATTGGCCAGCGAACTCGGACTTGATTCGGATGCCATTGAACCGGAAGCTGCACATCTGTTTTCCGGCAACCAGCCACCATCCGATGCCTGGCCCATCGCCTTGGCGTATGCAGGAGACCAGTTTGGCCATTTCGTGCCGCAGCTCGGCGATGGTCGTGCATTGTTATTGGGTGAGCTGCGCGATTGTCACGGCAATTGGCGAGAGCTGCAATGGAAAGGGAGTGGTCGTACTCCCTTTTCCCGTCAGGGTGATGGTCGCGCCTGGATCGGACCCGTACTCCGGGAATATCTGATCTCCGAGGCCATGCATCATTTGCGCATTCCCACCACCCGTTCACTGGCAGCGGTGGCGACTGGAGAACCGGTGAGCCGCGAGCGGATTCTGCCGGGTGCGGTGTTGACTCGGGTCGCTTCCAGTCATGTGCGAGTCGGCTCGTTCCAATACTTTGCCGCGCGTCAGGATCTGGATGCTGTACGTCGACTGATCGACTTTTCCATGCGGCGCCATGAACCGGAGTTGGCCGATACCGAACAACCCGGCCTGGAGTTGCTCAAGGTGGTCATGGAAAAGCAGGCCAGCTTGATTGCCCGTTGGATGGGAGTGGGCTTTTTGCACGGGGTCATGAATACCGACAATATGGCCATTTCCGGCGAAACCATCGATTTTGGTCCGTGTGCCTTCCTCGATCGCTATGACCCGGAAACGGTATTCAGCTCCATCGACCAGTGGGGGCGCTACGCCTTTGGTGCCCAACCGGGTATCGGCGAATGGAATCTGGGACGACTGGCTGAAGCTTTGCTCCCGCTCCTGCACCGCGACATCCAGGTTGCTTTGCAACTGGCAGGCGAGGTGGTGGAGGGCTTTGCCGATCGTTTTACCCATCATTGGGGGCTGGTGATGCGCGCCAAACTGGGTCTGACCAGCGTCGAGCCTGAGGATCGGTCGTTGATTGCGGATCTGTTGGACGGGATGCGGGCAGGTGGGGCCGATTATACCCTCACATTCCGGCGCTTGTCGGATGCGGCTGAGAATCCGACCTTGGATCACCGGGTGACGGCGCTGTTCGAATCACCGGAATCGATCGCAGTCTGGCTGCCTGCCTGGCGTACCAGATTGGGCAAGGATCCCTGCCAGCCACCCGGTGCGCGCACGTTGGCGATGCGCCAGGTCAATCCTGCGCGTATTCCGCGCAATCAACGGGTCGAGTCGGTGTTGGAAACAGCGATCGCAGGGGAGATGCAACCGTTTTTCACCCTCTTGGAGCAGGTCAGCCAGCCGTATGAGGATCTGTCGGCTTTCGATCCGGATAACCAACCCCCGCCAGTTTCCTTGGAGCCTTATCAGACCTTTTGCGGAACCTGAACCTTCGACTGCATCAATTTCTTCAAGAGAAATATCCGGATGATGTTTTCTGAAACCGGTTACGCCCGCAGTGTTCTTTTCTTTCGTCGTGGCAACGGTCTTTCTCTTTGAGTCAGGAGGGACGGTTACGCGCATTCATCAAGCGCTCGATGAGGGGGTGGTTTGCTTGAGTCGTCCCCTTGGAGGCCGACACGACCCGCACCAGCGTCATGAAAACCACCGTACCCGCATCACGAAAGACCGCCTCACTCGCATCACGGACACTGCCGCACCAGCCGGAAACCGACGTTAACATGTGCGATCTCCGGATCGAGCGCATATCGGGCCGTGGAGCGTTGCATGGCCGGCCCATAATGCCAGCTGCCGCCGCGAATCACCCGCTTTTCACCCTTTTCCGGACCTTGCGGATTGTCCAGCACCGCGCCGGCGTAACCGTTCTTGTCATACCAATCAGAGGTCCACTCCCAGACATTGCCGCTCATATCCTGCAAGCCCAAGCCGTTGGCCTGTTTCTTGCCGCCCGGATGCGTCGTGCCCGCGCTGTTCTGGAGGTGCCAGGAGACGCCGTTGGCTTCCTTGGCGCCACAATAAATTTCATTCTTTCCCCCCGAACGGCAGGCATACTCCCATTCCGCCTCGGTCGGCAGCCGATAGCGACAAACGCCTCCCGCCTGATTGATCTTGGCCATGAACGCCTGTACGTCATTCCAGGAGATCTGCTCCACGGGACAGCCATCCCCGCACTTGGCAAACCGCGCGGGATTGCTCCCCATCACCGCCTTCCACTGCGCCTGGGTCACCTCCATCTGACCCAGCCAGAACGATTTCACCTGCACGGCATGCACCGGCTTCTCATCGATATCGCAACCGCTCTGCCACGAGCCACACCCCATCTCGAACCTGGCCCCCGTCACAGCCACGAAATTCATCCCGGTAACCGGATCCCGCCAACGCCCGGCAGCCCAGGCAGCTTTTCCGCTGCCGCCTTTTCCGCTGCCGCCTTTTCCGCTGCCGCCTTTTCCGCTGCCGCCTTTTCCGCTGCCGCCTTTTCCGCTGCCGCCTTTTCCGCTGCCGCCTTTTCCGCTGCCGTTTTCTCCGCAGGAGCCTTCACCGTACTCTGAGTCTTCTCGCGGGCCGCTCTCTCCTCGGCCTGACGTTTTTCTGCCGCAGCCTTCTCCTCGGCCAGACGTCGCTCGGTGGCCAGACGCTCTTCGATCTGACGCTTCTCCTTCGCGCTGGAATGGCTCCAGTAGGTCAACCCTCCGGCCACCGCAAGAGAGAGAACCACGATGATCGTCTTGAGGCTGGTTAGATGCCACCCTTCAAACAAAAATCCCTTGACGCGCCCCATGAGGCTCTGATCCGTGCCGTCGATCATCTCCACCGACTCCAGATCAGCCCCACAGCGACGACAAATCACCTCTTTACCGGCCACAGGCAGCTGGCATACGGGACATTCAGTCATGGCACTCACCTCTTCATAGCCCCTGATTGGTCACTGATCTTTTTAGTCACAAACACGTTTAGAAAATTACATGCATACTTCAGACCTGAACCGCATCAACCCTGCATCAAGTTTATCCAATTTTTTATCAATCATCCATCCATTTAAACCGATACCCCCCCGCTTTGAGTCTTTGGATCAATTTTCCCAAAGCCTCGATGGCTGCCGCATTGTTGAAATGAAAGTCGTGCATCAAGATCACGATCCGATCCGGTTGTACCGTCTTGCCATTGTCCAACCGCTGCCGAATGCGTGAGAGCAGACCATCCACCGATTCGAGCGGGTTCTGTCTGCCGGGTCGACCCCACTCCACATCCCAGCCATAAATGACAAAACCGTGCTCGAAGAGCTTCTCGATCCCGATCGGCGCTTTACCGGGACTGTTTTTTGGGTGGGAATCGGCGCTGACGTAATGCCCCTCGTAACGCCAATCGATCCGTCCAGGCAGACGGGTCGGATAGGGTGGTTGCGAGAAACCGAGAATCTCGTTATTCTTGCGAAAATCCATCAACATCCCATCCGGATCGGCATAAAAGGCCCGGTAGCGTTCGTGTGCGTGTGTGTGTGAGTGGTTGGCGATCCGCACCCGGGGCGACTCCTTGAGCATCTTCAAGGTCTCACGGCGTTCGTTGTTGGCGGTGACATGCTCGCCAATCAGGAAAAATGTGCCGGGTACCTCCTCCCTGGTGAGTACAGCGAGAATCTCCCGGGTACCTGAAAGCGGGCCGTCATCGAAAGTCAAACAGACCTGCTTGGGCGTCTGTTCGTCAGCCCAGCCGGGTGCGACCGACACCCACCCGAACCAACCGATCAGGATCCAGCCACTCAACAACGCTCGCAAACGCATCACCTTGTTCAACCCTTTCTCCACGAGATCGCCACTCCATGCCTCCCCTGATGCCTGTATCTCCCACGCCCCGCGCGTCGCTCGATACGCCAGGCCGCATCGACAAGCCGACCGGCTGGCGCCGCTGGTGGGCAATCCTGCGTGTGACCGTCCGACGTCAACTCATCACCCCGATCCTGCGCGGCAATCTGGATGCCGCCTACTACGCCCGCGCCTCGGCAGTCGGCTTTTTCTTCAACTTCACCCCGTCCGTCGGCGGACAGATCCCCCTGATCGTGGCGCTTTGGAGCCTCACCCGCCTGCTTGCGCCCCGCTGGGATTTTCATCTCGGCATCGCCTGCGCCTGGACGCTACTCACCAGCCTGCCGACCGTACCCCCGATGTATTACACCTTCTTCCTCACCGGTTGCCTGCTGCTCGGGCGTCCGGAGGGGTTGAACGGTTTTCAATTCTTCGTCGATGCCTTAAACGGCATGCAGAGCGGCGGCGATTGGTTGGAGTCGCTCTGGCTGGATCTGGTACAACTGTGGGATCTGTTCGGACTGCCGCTCTTCATCGGCTCGCTGCCGTGGGGATTCGGGACCGGCTGGATCGCCTACATCTGGACGCTGCGCCTGATCGAACGGCATCGCGCCCGACGCCTGACCGCCTCGGGTGCTGCAACCCCGACACCACCGGAGAATTGATCAGGCGCTTCAACCGCAGCCTGACACGTTCAGCGATCGTGCCTCATCCCAAAGCATCGCGATAGCGCACCCGAAAGCGTACCCCCAACTCCTCCTCGGCGATCCGACGGCAGGCCGCGATATCCACCCCCTCCACCCCCTGGATCGCCGTGGCGGTGATCTCCGGCACCTGCGCCCTGGCCGCCAGGATGAACGCCTTGACCGCCTCGTAAGAGCCGCTCAACGCCGGACGACAGATACGGTCATAGGTCACCGCATCCTGGGCGTTGAGCGAAACCGATAAGGCATCGATCACCCCTCGGAAACGGGGCGTGACATCCGTACCGAACGCCCGGTTGGCCAACCCGTCGGTGTTGATGCGGATCCGCTTGCCTCCCTGTCGCTTGATTACTGCCGCCACCTCCAGCAAGGTCTCCAGACGCAGGGTTGGCTCGCCGAAGCCACAAAAGACGATCTCCTGATAACCGGAAAAATCCCCCATCGCCTCCAGCACCTGCGCGGCAGTCGGGTGGCGCCGCAACGACAGATCATATCCCTTGACCACCGATTGTCCGGACCACTTGGGGCAGAATTCGCAGTGCAGGGTACAAGCCTTCGTTAAATTCAGGTAGAGGCCATTGCCGATCGCATAAGCCAGTTTTTCGCCCGCCGACTCCCCCGCCGACTCCCGTGCACCGATCTGGAACAGCCGCAGATAGTTCTCGGTGGTGATGCGCGCCACCTCTTCGACCGGACGTTGCAGAAGCCCGGCCAGAAACTCGGCCACACGCACCACGTAAGCCGGTTCATTGCGCTTGCCGCGATGGGGGATCGGTGCCAGATAAGGGGCATCGGTTTCGATTAACAGGCGTTCCAACGGCAGGCTGCGCGCCACCTGTTGCAAGGCGTGCGCAGCCTTGAAGGTCACTATCCCGGAAAAGGAGAGGTGAAACCCCTGATCGAGCGCCCAGTGGGCCATTTGAGCCGATCCGGTGAAACAGTGGATCACCCCGCCGCAGGTTGCGGCGTTCTCCTCGATCATCACCCGACGTGTCTCCTCCTCGGCCTCGCGGGTGTGGATTACCAGCGGCAGACCCATCTCGCGCGCCGCGCGGATGTGGTTGCGGAATACCGCTTCCTGCTCCGCGCGCGGGCTGAATTCATAGTGCAGGTCAAATCCGGTCTCCCCGATCGCTACCACCTTGGGGTGGTGGCAGTGGGCCAGGATCGTCTCCACCGAACTCTCCGACGCTTCGGCAGCGTGATGGGGATGGATCCCCACCGAAGTGAAAATATTCGGCTGATCGCCGAACAGCTCCAGCAATGGCCGAACTTCGCTCAAGCGGGTGGCGATCGAGTTGATATAAACCACCCCGGCCTCGCGGGCGCGCTGCAGCACGGCGGGCAGATCCTCTTTGAAATCCGGGAAATCCAGATGGGCATGGCTGTCAACAAAATTCAGCATCATCCAACCTCTTGTACCGCAATCATTTTAAGAAGCGTCATTTTTCGCAAGGCCGTATGCAAGATGCGAGCGTCGTTGCCAAAAACCTAAAGGAACGATGCTCACGAAGGCGGCGCGCGGCGCATTTTTCTAAAAAAGGTGCGAAAAATGCTTTTTTGGAAGAGCGCGCTAAAGTCAAAAACTAAAGTCCCAAGGGCTTTGCCCTTGGATCCCACCAGGGGGATAATCCCCCTGGACCCCTATTAATGGAACTCCGCATCCTGTGATGGTTGCGGTTTAGCTTGAAGATCCGGAATCGATTGGGCCGGAAGCTGAGTCCGAACCGGCTCCATCCCCTTCGCGCCGCCCGTTCGAACCACGCCGTCTGCGACGACGACGGCGCGTTGACCGGGCGATCTGGCCCACCTGGGTACTCGCCTCGCCGCCACCCTCCGCTCCTTCCATCTCGTCGGCGCCATCGGACTCATTGGTCAGCTCATCGACGGACGCGCGCACGGGTCGCACCCGCTCGTTCTGCGAACCGGGCACTGCACGCTCCTGACCGTCCGCCTCTGCCACAGCCGGGGTGACCTCCCCGCTTCCAGAGGGTTTTCCACCGCGCCGCCGCCGTCTCGATGAACGTTTACGCCCCCCTTCCATCGGGCGATCACCCCCCTCCGCATCGATCCCGGCCTCTGAAACCAGTGCAATACCCTCAGAGTCATTCTCTCCTGACTCGACCAGCGCTGAACCCTCTCGCGGCGCAGTGATCGCCGCTGACTCAACCGGTGGAGCGCGCCGTTTCTCACGCTCGGAGGTTGATTCGGATCCGACGGCAGTCGGACGACTCTTGCGCTCCTCAACCCGGCTGCGTTCCTCAACCCGGCTGCGTTCCTCAACCCGGCTGCGCTCCTCAACCCGGCTGCGTTCCTCAACCCTGCCGGTTATCTCACTACGTGCGGCTCGCAAGGGAGCCGCCCCCCGCTTGCCACGCGCCAGTCCGGTCGACCTGGGGGGGGCACAGCCCTCCCCAGGTGCCCCATCCGCATCACCAGGCTCCTCACCGTTCGACAACTCTGCCAAAGCCGCAGCGTAATCACCCGCTAATTTTTCCAGGTCAACGGTCTCGATCAGTCCGTCGGCAAAAAAGATTTCGACCCGATTGACCAGAGGGAACAGTCCGCGCACTACCCCTTCGCGGCCATCCTTGAGCGTCACCCTGGATTTGAGCTTGGGGAGATTCTTGCGCAACTCGAGGTAAACATCATTCTCATAGGCCAAACAGCACATCAACCGGCCACACACCCCGGAAATCCCCTCGGGGGTGAGCGACAGATCCTGATTCTTGGCCATGCGCACCGAAACCGGATGAAACCGGGTCAAAAATTGTCCACAGCAGAGCATCTTGCCGCACGGACCGATGCCGCAGAGCAACTTGCTCTCGTCGCGCACGCCGATATGTTTCATCTCGACGCGCACCCGCAGATCGGCGGAGAGGATCCGCACCAGATCGCGAAAATCGATCCGATCTTCTGAAGTGAAATGGATGATGGCCCGGTTGCCGCCGAACGGATAGACCACCTTGGAGAGCTTCATCGGCAGCCGCAATTCGCGAATCCGCTCACGGCAGATGCGTTGCGCCTTCAACTCCTGTTCAGTACGCCATTCGAGAAAACGCAGATCCTTGTCCGTCAACCGTCGGACCACGCGACGGATCGGTCCGGGATAGGGGTCTGCCGGCAGCTGGAAATAATGGGTGACCGTGGCCACCACCTCGCGATCGGCCAGCTGCACCAACAGCCGATCCCCGATTGCCACCGCACCCGGATCACACACCACCCGAAAGATCATGCAGGAGTCCGGAATCTTCATCCCGAGCAGTTTTTTGCCAGCCGGAGCCACCACCGGTTTGGTAACCCCCGATTTCACCGCCTCCTCTGCCGAAGTCTCGGCTGCGCCATCCGCCAATTCGGCATCGACTGGTTTGGAATCCTCCGGTTCGACAGCCACCGAATCCGTGCCTGCCGATGCCGCGTCATCCGATAGCGCCTCCTCCAGCACAGCCTCAACCGGCTCTGCCATCTCCAGATCATCAACTGCCGGTTCATTGGCCACGTCGAGACTCATCATCAACAGGTCACTCCTTGCATCCGTGCCAGGCGGATGAATATCGCCTCCAGGGTCAAACGCGGATTGAGGTTGAAAATTTTCAACTCGCGTACCAAACGCAGTGCTGCTGCCGCGCCCTCCAGCCACGCCTCCACCTCATCCCCACGACCGTCTGCGACACCCTCGCGAATGCGCCTGGCAAACCAGGTTTCCAACAACTCCGGCACCAGCACGAACCGCTCCGCCTCGCTCCAGATCTGCGCCATTTCAATCAGCTCGGACAACGATCGTTTTCCCAGGGTATCCAACTCGTGAAAAAAACGCAGCCGATGCTCCAGACTTTTCTCATCGCACCAGCGCAACGCCGCACCGATGCTGCCACCCGCCACCTCGACCGCCAAGGCCCGCTCTTCCGGGGTGCTCTCCGGGGCCAGACGGGCCAGCAAGGGGGTCAAGCTCTCCACCTCCAACAACTGAAAACGCTCCTTGAGGCAGCGTGACCGGATCGTCGGCAACAGCGCACCGGGACGCTCGGTGATCAGGATCAACAACGATCCGGGCGGTGGCTCCTCCAAGGTCTTCAACAGGGCATTGGCCGCCGCATCGTTCATCCAGGCGGCATCGTCGATGATCGCGGCCTTCCAGGCGGACTCCATGGGCGTGAAAGCCATGAAACGGGTCAGATCTCGCACCTGCTCAACCGAAATGCGCGACTTCTTCTCCTCCACCGTTAAAATCCGCAGATCCGGGTGGTTGCCCTCCACGCACTTGCGACAGGAGAGACACACCCCACATCCGGCAACACCCGTCCCATCCCGCACCGGTTGCGCGCAGAACAGGCTCTGGATCCACGCCATCGCCACTGCGCGCTTGCCGATCCCTTCCGGACCGTGAAACAGCCATGCATGCCCAGGACGTCCCAAGGCCAACGCCTGCCGCAGACGCGCCACGATCTCCCGGTGGCCGGCAATGGTGGCAAAAACCGATTCGGTCAAGTTGATTGTGCTCCCACGGAGCTGACAGACAAGCCGGATGCCGTGTCTGAATTACTTTAAAAAATTTGGCCGGTCCGGAATCCAGATTGTTGATATTCTGGCATGTATCCCTTATCTTAACGATTGTTCCAATTCTACTCGCGGAAATCCAGGTTTCATGTTCGACAGCCGGTTCCATCCTCGGCGCATCGCATTGATTATTCTGATTTCCATGCTCTAATTTTTATTAAGGAGTCTTGACCGATGTCCATCACCCTGACTCCCAGTGCGGCCACCAAACTGGGAGAACTGTTGCAGGAAGAGAACAATCCTCAAACCAAACTGCGCATCTTTGTCTCCGGCGGCGGTTGTTCCGGCTTCAAATACGGCTTCACCTTCGACGACACCCGGGAAGAGGGCGATACCCTGGTGGAATCCCACGGGGCCAAGGTGCTGGTTGATCCCACCTCGCTGGGTCTTCTGGCCGGTGCGGAGGTCGATTACGTCGAGGATCTCTCCGGAGCCCAGTTCGTCATCCGCAACCCCAACGCCACCAGCTCCTGCGGCTGCGGTCAGTCATTCACGCCCAACAGCATGGGTGGTTGCGCCAACTCCTGATCTTCGCTCTGATTTTACCCACTTCTTGAATGCAACCGGAGAATCGAGGGACTGTTTGGAAGCGTGACCGTCTCTTTAAAAAAGAAAAAAATCCATTCTCCGGTTGCATCCCGGCCATGCCCATCCCATATAATTCGCATTCATGTGGTCCGGTCCGTCCCCCTCCTCCGCGTGCGAACAGGTATCCTTCATGGCTGACGACTCCTCCAATAACGACGATCCCCAAACCCCCTCGACCCCTGGGGTTGAGGGCGGACAACCCGCGCCGGCTGAAATCGTCACCGAAAAAAGCGATGCCAAACCTGCTGCGCCCCCCGCGCGCGTCGAGGATTTGCTGCCGCCCGAACTGGTAATCTACCCCCTGGGCGGACGCCCCTTCTTCCCCGGCATGCTCACCCCGATTCAAGTCGAGGGCTCGCCGTACTACGATACCATCAAATATGCCCTGCATTCGCCGGGCAAGATGTTTGGCATCGTGTTGAGCCACGCCGAGGATGGTGAAGAGGTGTTCAACGCCGACCAGCTCTACCGCTTCGGGGCGGTGGCGCGCATCATGGAAGCGGCCATCAACGACGAGGACAAGCAGATCAAACTGCTCGCCGAGGGGATCTCGCGCTTTGAGATCATGGAGATTGTCCAGGCCGGCCCGCCGATCGTCGCACGGGTGATCCATCACGACAAAATCTCCCTGCATCTGGATCTCGACGCGCTCAAGCCCTACACCATGGCGGTGATCAGCGCCTTGAAGGAGATTCTCAAGTACGATTCGCTCTATCAGGAACAGGTGAAGATGTTCCTGTCGCGCCACAACTTCGGCGAACCGGATCGACTGGCCGATTTCGTCGCCTCGATGACCAGCTCCAAACGCGAGGAGCTCCAAGAGGTGCTCGAAACCCTCAACGTGCGCGAACGGCTGGAAAAGGTGCTCGGGCTGTTGAAAAAAGAGCTCGAAATGGTCAAGCTGCAAGACAAGATCTCCCGCCAAGTGGAGGAGGGGATCTCCAAGAATCAGCGGCAGTTCTTTTTGCGTGAGCAGTTGAAGGAGATCCAGAAGGAGCTCGGCATCACCAAGGATGATCGCACCGCCGACATGGAGCGGTTTCGCGAACGGGTGGAGAAACTCAACCTCACCGACGAACCGCAAAAACGGATCGAGGAGGAGTTGGACAAACTCTCGATCTTGGAAACCGGCTCCTCGGAGTACGGGGTGACCCGCAACTACGTGGATTGGCTCACCAGTCTGCCGTGGGGGATCCACACCAAGGACAAACTCGACATCGGACGGGCACGTCAGGTGCTTAACAAGGATCACGACGCCTTGAACGATGTCAAGGAGCGCATCCTGGAGTTTCTGGCGGTCGGCAAACTCAAAGGGGAGATCGGCGGATCGATCATCCTTTTGGTCGGACCCCCAGGGGTGGGCAAGACCTCGATCGGTCGCTCCGTGGCGCGTGCCGTGGGACGGAAGTTCTTCCGCTTCTCGGTGGGCGGCATGCGTGATGAGGCGGAGATCAAGGGCCATCGCCGCACCTATGTCGGCGCCATGCCTGGCAAGATGATCCAGGCGCTGCGGCGTACCGAAGCGGCCAATCCGATCATTATGCTCGACGAGGTGGACAAGATCGGCGCCAGCTATCACGGCGATCCGGCCTCAGCCCTTTTGGAGGTGCTCGACCCGGAACAGAACAGCGAGTTCCTGGATCACTACCTCGACGTGCGCTTTGATCTCTCCAAAATCCTCTTCATCTGCACGGCCAACCAGCTGGACACCATTCCCCAGCCGCTTTTGGACCGCATGGAGGTGATCCGTCTCTCCGGCTACATCACCGAAGAGAAGATCAAGATCGCCCGTAACCACTTGATCCCGAAGCAGTACGAAAAGAACGGCATGCAGTACTCCCAGCTGCGCATCAGCAACGACGCGGTGCGGGTGATCGTCGACGGCTACGCCCGCGAAGCCGGGGTGCGGCGACTGGAACAGAAAATCGCCGCCATCGTGCGCAAGGCGGCGGTGAAAATCCTGGAGGAGAAGGCCGCCATCCCGATCCGCGTGGGCAAGGATCAGGTGGAGGAGTTTTTGGGCAAGCCGAATTTTCGCGACGAGCAGCCTTTCAGCGGCGTCGGTGTGGTGACCGGTCTGGCCTGGACCGCCATGGGGGGGGCCACCCTCGATGTCGAGGCGGTCACACCGGGCGGCGAGAAGCCCGGCCTCACGTTGACCGGTGCGCTGGGGGATGTGATGAAGGAGTCCGCGCACATCGCCTTGAGCTACGTCACCGCCAACTGCGCCACGCTCGGAGGGGACGCCAAAATCCTCACCCACAACCCGGTCCATCTGCATGTCCCGGAGGGGGCCACGCCCAAGGATGGTCCCTCGGCGGGTATTACCATGGCCACAGCCATGCTCTCTTTGGCCAAGAACGAGCCGGTCACCCGGCGCCTGGCCATGACCGGCGAAATCACCCTCACCGGTCAGGTGTTGGCTGTGGGCGGCATTCGCGAAAAGGTAATCGCTGCGCGCCGTGTCGGCATTCGCGAGTTGATCCTGCCGGAGGCCTGTCGCAAAAGCTGGGAGGAGGTGCCGGATCACATTCGCGAGGGGTTCACCGTCCACTTCGTACAAAAATATCCGCAGGTGGCCAAGTTGGTGTTCGGGGGGTGAGACTCCCGTTGGCAAACCGCACCCGGCTTGGGATG
>JAMOBI010000078.1:0-13895 GCA_039908105.1 Magnetococcus sp. YQC-9 | reverse complement strand
CGCTCCTTATTTGATGGTTGATATCAGCTCCATCTTGGCACATTTCGATGCCGTGGCACACTGCTGCCGTTTGGAGCGGGGCGGACCATACCATTAGACCCTCTCTTTTTTTTCACCAGAAAAAACAACACATCCTAAGCCGGGTGTGGTTTCGCCTTACTTCGAGGACATCTTGTCGAGAAACTCCTTGACCTTATCCAAAAACGAGTGCGATTCGGGTTGCGACTCCTGATTGGAGAGCTCTTCGAACTCCTGCAACAGCTCTTTCTGCCGCTTGGTCAAGGTGACCGGCGTCTCCACCCGCACCTCGACCACCAGATCCCCGAACACCCCCGGACGGTTCAGATGCGGCAAACCCTTGCCGCGCAACGCCAGACGCTTGCCGGTCTGCACCCCCGGCGGCAAGGTGACGATCGCCCGTCCGATCAAGGTCGGCACCTCCAGCTTGCCGCCCAAAGCGGCCTGCGGGAAGGTGATCGGCGCATGACAGAGCAGATCCGGACCGAACCGCTCGAAGATCGGATGCGGGGCCACCTCGATGATGATGTAGAGATCGCCGGAAGGTCCGCCCAGTGGGCCGGCACCCCCCTCGCCGGTGAGGCGAATGCGCGTGCCGGTCTCGACTCCGGGCGGGATCTTGACGGTCAAGGTCTTCTCGGAACGCTGCCGTCCCTGACCCTGACACTCGCCGCACGGGTTGCGAATGATTCGCCCCTGACCGCGACAGTTCGGACAGGGACGGGAGATGGAGAAGAACCCCTGCTGCGTGCGCATCTGCCCGGAGCCGCCACAGGTGGTGCAGGTCTCCGGACCGCTGCCCGGACGGGATCCAGAGCCGCGACAGGTCTCACAACGCACGATCGAGGGGATGCGGATCCGTTCGCTGGCGCCGTGCATGACGGTCTCAAGCGAAACCGTCATGTCGTAGCGGAAATCCTCACCCTTCTGTGGACCGCCACGCCCGCTGCCGCGACCACCGCCGCCACCGAATATGTCGCCGAAGAACTCTTCGAAGATATCCCCGAATCCGCCGCCAAAACCGGACGGATCGCCCGAGAAGCCGCCGCCACCACCGCCCGCAGCCTGGTTCAAACCGGCATGGCCGTACTGGTCGTAGATGGCGCGCTTTTTTGGATCCTTCAACACCTCGTAGGCGCCGTTGACCTCCTTGAATTTCGACTCAGCCACCTTGTCACCCGGATTGCGATCCGGGTGCAGCTCCATGGCCAAGGCGCGGTAGGCCTTCTTGATGGCGGCGTCCGAGGCATCTTTGGGAACGCCGAGGATTTCGTAGAGATCTCTGGACATTACTTGCGATCTTTATCGGTTTTGACTTCCTCGTAATCGGCATCAACCACGTCTTCGTGTTTGCCGCCATGGCCACCCTTGTTCCCGGGTTCGTGCGCATCACCGCCAAAACCGCCGGCACCGGCGCCCGGATTGGCCTCCTGACTCTCCTTGTACACCGCTTCACCCAGTTTGAGCGAGGCTTCCATCAATGCCTGGGTGAGATTTTCGATCTTTTCGGCGTCATCGCCATCAATCACCCCCTTCAAGGCGACCACGGCATCCTCGATCGACTTCTTCACGCCGGCATCGACCTTGTCGCCATGCTCCTTCAAGGACTTCTCGGTGCTGTAGACCAGCGAATCGGCATGGTTGCGGGCATCGATGAGTTTGCGCTTCTTGGCATCCTCGCTGGCATGCGCCTGCGCATCACGCACCATCTTGTCGATCTCCTCCTGGGTCAGGCCACCGGAGGCCTGGATCTTGATCGACTGTTCGCGTCCGGTCCCTTTGTCCTTGGCCGACACATGCACCAGACCATTGGCGTCGATGTCGAAGGTCACCTCGATCTGCGGCACGCCGCGTGGCGCCGGCGGGATGCCCACCAGGTCGAATTGACCCAGCAGTTTATTGTCCGAAAATATCTCGCGTTCGCCCTGGGCCACGCGGATGGTTACCGCCGACTGGCTGTCGGACGCGGTGGAGAAGATCTGCGACTTGCGCGTCGGCACCGTGGTGTTCTTGTCGATCAGCTTGGTGAAGACCCCACCCAATGTCTCGATGCCGAGCGAAAGCGGGGTGACATCCAAAAGCAGTACATCCTTGACCTCGCCCTTGAGCACGCCGCCCTGGATCGCAGCCCCGATGGCCACCACCTCATCCGGATTGACCCCCTTGTGCGGCTCCTTGCCGAAGAACTCGGCCACGAGACTCTGCACCTTCGGCATGCGGGTCATGCCACCAACCAGGATCACCTCGTGGATATCGCGGGTGGAGATGCCGGCATCCTTGAGCGCGATGCGGCACGGCTCCAAAGTGCGTTGCAGCAGGTCATCGATCAGCGATTCGAGTTTGGCGCGGCTCAAGCTGATGTTCAGATGCTTCGGGCCGCTGGCATCCGCCGTGATGAACGGCAGGTTGATGTCGGTCTGCGTGCTGTTGGAAAGCTCGATCTTGGCCTTTTCAGCCGCCTCCTTGAGCCGCTGGAGCGCCATGTTGTCCTGACGCAGATTGATGCCGCTCTCCTTGAAGAAGGAGTCGGCCAGATACTGGATGATGGCGTGATCGAAATCCTCACCACCCAAAAAGGTGTCGCCGTTGGTCGATTTGACCTCGAACACCCCGTCGCCGATATCGAGGATCGAGATGTCGAATGTACCACCGCCCAGGTCGTAGACCGCGATGGTCTGGCTGCCTTTTTTGTCGAGGCCGTAGGCCAAGGCGGCGGCGGTCGGCTCGTTGATGATGCGCAGCACGTTCAAACCGGCGATCCGACCGGCATCCTTGGTGGCCTGACGCTGGGCGTCGTTGAAGTAGGCCGGCACGGTGATCACCGCGTCGGTCACCTTCTCCCCCAGATAATCCTCGGCGGTCTGGCGCATCTTCTGCAGAATCATCGCCGAGATCTCCGAGGGGCTCATCTTCTTGTCCGAGCAGCGCACCCAGGCGTCGCCGTTGTCGGCCTTGATGATCTCGTAGGGGACCAGTTTTTGATCGCGCTTGGTGGTCGGATCCTCGAAACGCCGTCCGATCAGCCGCTTGATGGCGAACAGGGTGTTTTTGGGATTGGTGACCGCCTGACGTTTGGCCGACTGGCCGACCAGGCGTTCGCTGCTCGAAGTGAAGGCGACCATGGACGGCGTGGTGCGGCTGCCTTCGCTGTTCTCGATCACTTTGGGGTCTCCCCCTTCCATGATGGCCACGCAGGAGTTGGTGGTGCCCAGATCAATACCGATGACTTTGCCCATGTTTTGAATACCCTCGTGAAAGCCGTTTGCGGCACATTGCATTTTGAATTGGGAATCCGTTTTTTTGGTCGGACGGATTCTGAGTTTGATATGGGAATGGTCCCAAGCCTTGTCAAGAGGTTCGAGATCAAGAATTCCAAACCCGGAGGACGGTGCAACGTACCATTACACACAGTGGGGTTTTGGATTGATGTTTAGGATTTACATGCAAAATTTATTTGTTATTGTTTTCTTGGGTTGACGTGGGAGACTGGCTGGAACCGATTGGTTTGGGAGGCACGCCGGACCCACCCTTGGGGGGGTTGTTGGGATTAAGGACGCTCTTTGTGGGTTGATATCCTGACCGAGTTGACCAGTTGTTGGTTTGAAAGTTGGAGTCATGGAATTTAGGTCTGTTGCTCATTGGGTATTCCTCCAAAATCAAAGAACTCAATTGATGTTATATCTTTTCCGAACACAACGATCCCTCTGCTGCGGTCGATTTTTTCAATGAAAGCACCTTTCTCGTCAAGTTTCCAGACTTCCTCGAGATAGATTTGCGGTTCTTCCGGATGGGCGGTAGCAAATGATTGTGTATAAAATTTGCCGCCAATTCTTCGTCCATCGGAAAGATGGATGATAATCCAGAAATTCTCATTGGTTTCAAAAACATGGTCCCACGCTGTTGGAGTGAGATCGCGAATGAATTTCTTAAAAAATTTCCTGTTTGAGATCCAAACCCATAGAATTGCCAGAAATGCCGGGATAACAAATATGACTACCCATAACAGGAAGATGAATAACCATGTATTTGCACTCTTATGGATGGGGATGATTAGGAAAATTGGATAACAGATTGAGAAATTAAAAGCTGACAGACCAATCGTCTCTGGCAAATTCTTGGTAAAGTCCCTTCGTTCGTTCGGGACGAGAAGATCGTATACCTTAATGAAAACAAATCCAGGTACAAACAGCAAGAGAAAGATCTGAATGGCTTGAGAATCCCAGATATTCATCATCTTTGAAAAGATGTCTGCCTCGACTTTATGAATTGTGGATTAAAATGCCATGGTATGATGAGATCCATGGAAAACAATAACCCCTTGAGTAAGATTTTTATGCCCTGGAAATCCCCACCATCGACGGGCGCAGCAGGCGCTGGTTCAACAGATAGCCGGTCTGCAGTTCGCGCACCACCAGATCCGGGGCCACCTCCGGATCCTCGATCTGCATCACCGCCTGGTGCAGATTGGGATCAAAGGGGGTGTTGAGCGCCTCGATCCGGGTGACGCCGTGCTTCTTCAAGGTGCTCTCCAGACCGGTGGCCACCATGCGCACCCCGTCGGTCAGGGCCGAGGCGACCGGATCGTCGCTCGCCGGAATGGCGCCCAATGCCCGTTCGAGATTGTCCGCCACCTGCAACAGATCCTTGGCGAACGCCTCGATGGCAAATTGCCGCGCCTGCTGCATCTCCCGTTCGGTGCGTTGGCGCAGATTCTTCATGTCGGCCAAGGCGCGCAGATAGTCGTTGCGATACTCCTCGGCTTTGGCTTGCGCCTGAATCAGCAGTTCCATCGGCGAGATGTACCCCTCCTTTTGTCCCGCCTCCGTCTCCTCGGCGGCCTCGGCGGACTCCTCGATCATCTCCGCGTTCTCATCCGGCGTGGTTGGGGAGGCTTCGGCAGCGTCGATGAACGCCTCTTCGGCAGCGGTTGAAAGCTCGTCCTGGGGTTCCGTATTCTTGTTGCGCATGGTTTTGTCCGTTGCTGATTCAATATTTGGGAATGAAAGACCGGTACTGGTGGCTGACCCGCTAAGGAGGTATTTCTCTCCGATCGGATGCACTCCTTTTCAGATAGGTCGCCGCGCGTAAAAGTCAACCGGGTGGATGGAAATTCTCCGGGGGATGTCCGCACGCTCACCATCGATTGCCCATGCGACGGGTTTGGCCCTATCATGCCCGCGAGCCGCATCCATTCATTATTCTTGCATGACCCAGGCATGTCCACCGACACCACCTCTCCTGACGCCGCTGCTGCAGATCCGACCCGGAACACGGGTCGTTTTATTTTGGCGTACGGTTTGACGTGGATTGCCCGGCTGGTGTTCTGGTGCATGGCGCCGATTCTGGCGTTGGCTCTGGTGATGGGTGCGGGCGTGGCGGTGGTGACACTCTATCCGCCCGATCTGGAGGTGTACGTCGAGACCCTGGCGGGATTTCTCTCCGAGAGGAGCGGTTTTTCGGTACGTCTGGCCGGTGTGGAGCTGCAGACCGGTCTGTCGCTGGCCGTGGTGGGCAAGGGGGTGGAGATCGCGGATCCTAAGAGTGGTGCGGCGCTGCTCGTGGCGGATCGCATCCTGATGCGCATCTCCCCCCTGGCCCTGGCGCGCGGCGGGTTGCCGGTGGCCATGACGCTGGATCATCCCAAAGTGACCGTGCGCCGTGATGCCGGGGGTGGAATCCACATCGGTGGTCGCGCACTGGAGGAGGGGGCTGGGGACGGTGCGGCGGGGGAGTCGGGGTTCGCCTGGCTGATGGTCCATGCCATCGATCTGCACGAGGCCGAGTGCAGTTGGATTGACGAACAGGTCACCGACTCCGGGATGCCTCTGCGTCTGAGTCTGGATGCTATACGGGTTTCGGCTTTTCTGGAGCGGGTCGGGCAGGGACGGGTGACGCTCTCCGCCCGCATCGCCTCGATGGGCGAGTCGAGCCGCGTCGAGTTGCAGGCCGAGCGCGCCAAAAGCGGACAGTGGTCCGCCCGGTTGAAGCTGCATCAAGGGCGGATCGCCCCGTTGCGTCCTTATCTCGTCAACGCCGAACCGCTCAACGGCCTGACCTCGCCGATTGATTTGAGCGCGGATCTGACCGGCCAGGATCGCGAATTCGGTCACGCCGAGTGGCAGGCGGAGCTGGGTTCCGGGGCGCTCGCGTGGCCGTCGTTGTTCCGCTGGCCGATTCCGATCACCCGATTGACGGCCCGGGGGCGTGTGGATCACGATCCCAAGGGGTGGCATGTCGATGTCAACGGGTTCGAGCTGCATTCGGTCCACGGTCAGGCGCAGGGCGCGGTGCTGGTCACCGGCATCGGTGGCGCCGGTTCGCCCTTCATGGACTTGAAGGCCCAGGCCTCGGGCAATCCGGCGGACAAGGCCGGGTTCTACTATCCGACGCCGATCATGGCCCCCTCTTTGGTGAACTGGCTCGACAACGCCATTCAGGAAGGACGGGTGAAACGGGCCTCGGCACACATCAAGGGCCATTTCAACCAGATGCCGGCGGGTCCGAACGATCCACCCGGGGATCGCTTCCACATTGAGGCCGATGTGACCGGCGCTACTCTGAATTACTTTCCGCCGCTCGTGCCGCTCACCCGGGCGACCACCCATCTGATCTTCGATCGCTATTCGTTCACCGCCCAGGTCTCCGAGGCGACCTATGGCGCAACGCACAAGGTCAAAGGCGAGGTCAAGATCGCGGACATGGTCCACGATCCGGTGGTCGAAATTGCCGCCGAGTCGCCGCAGATCGATCTGGGATCGGTCTGGAAGGAGATCGTCACCCATCCGAAACTGCGCTGGGATGAGGCGGTCGGCATGGGGGGTGCCGTTGCCGCCGGGCAGGGGACAGGCTCGCTCAAGATCGCGCTCCCTTTGAACGATCTTGCCAAATTGAGCTATTCAGGCAAGCTGGAGATGCACCAGACCACCTTTCATCCCCGGTTTCTCGAACAGCCGCTGACCGGGGCCTCGGGCAGCCTGAATATCGACTCCGAGCGCCTCGACATTCGCCTGGAGAGTGGCAAGCTGGGTGATCACGCCCTGTCCGGTGACGCATCCGCGCGCAACTACCGCCAAGGGGGGAAGGCACATTTCAACTCCCGGTTGAAGACCCGAGTGGAGCCGGAGCGTCTGGTCGAGTGGTTGGCACCGCTCCTGGGTGAGGAGGGGGGTATCCGTGGCCGGGTGCCGCTGGTGATTGAATTCACCCGTCAACCGGGCAGTAGCGGATTTTCCGTCCAGGGGGGGGCGGATTTGACAGAGGTCGCGGCGACCGGGCGGATGAACTGGAAAAAAAATCCGGGTGAGGCGGGTGAGATCCAGGGGGAGGGGGAGTTGGGGCTCGATGGCCGATTGCGACTGCGTACCTTCAAGGTGCGTGCGGGCAATCTGAGCGGATCGGGCGGTGTGGATTGGGATCTGGCCGAGAATCTTGGTGTGCTGCGTTTTGGCGAATTTCGACTCGATCAGAGCTTCGGCAAGGTGCGTCTGACGCGCGCCAGGGAGAAGGGGCGTGCCGGCTGGTCGATCGATGCGGCCTGGAAACAGCTCGATCTGGGTCCGCTGTGGAGTCGTGCACCGGAGTCGTCCAAAAACGCTTCCGGTGCGGAGGGGTCCAAACAGGCCGCCCCGGAGATGAGTTGGCCCAAGGTGGGGATGAAGGTGCGCGCCGAACATCTGCTGTTGGCCAACGGCGAGCGGGCCGGTCAGCTCGATGCCGAGGTGGAGATCGAGTTGCGCATCGTGCGCATCGCCGCCTTCTCCATGGTACAGGCGGGTGGTGAGGTGAGCGGCAACGGGGAGTTCCTCTGGTCGAACCGCATCGGCTCAGGCGGTTATGCGGGCCGCCTGCTGATGCACAGTGCGGATTTCGGCAAACTGTTCCGTTCGCTCGATCTCAACGAGGGGTTGGAAGGGGGATCCGGGCAGATGGAGGTGTCGCTCGATGGATTCAAGCCGCCGGGACAACGGTGGCTAGATACCTTGTCGGGTACGGCGCGCTTCAAGTTCGAGGAGGGCAAGGTGCGTCGCCTCGGGTTCGTGGCCACTCTGCTCGGACTCTTTTCGTTGAAGGATCTGCCGAAGCTCGTGGTGGGTGCGCGTCCGGACCTGGATGTCACCGGGTTGCACTACCAGGGGTTTCAGGGGGATTTCGCCATCCACGACAGCATTTGGACGATTGATGGGATGCGCTTGACCAGTCCCTCGATGAACATCGTGGTGACGGGCCGGATCGATTTCCCTGCCGACAAGGTGGAGCTGTTGGTGGGTATGCGCCCCCTGCAATCCCTCGATTCGCTGGTCAACAACGTGCCACTGTTGGGAAAACTGGTCACCGGGGACCGTCAGGCCGTGGTCGAGACCCAGTTCGATGTCACCGGCTCCACTCGATCTCCCCAGGCCACCATCCGTCCGGTGTCGAGTCTGGCACCCGGACTGTTGCGCGATTGGATCAACGTCCCCTTTGACTGGATCAAACGGGCCACGAACAAGAAAAAGTCGTCGGATTTATCGGGAAATACCGACAAAGAACACTGATTCATCTGTTTTTTTGTAACGTTTTGTATCGATCGGGTCGCGAATATCGCGACAGAGGTTCAAGCGGGATTGCGTGCGGGTGATCTTTTGGATATTTTTTCATATTTGGTGGAAATCGTTTGCGTATTGTTGTGGGTCGGAGTGATAGGGGCGTATGTTCGACGAAGCCAGCCAGCAAGCTCTTATGCAGGAGTTCTTCTCCGAGAACCGGGAGGCTTTGGACCGGATCGAACGGGGACTCTTGCAATTGGAGGGTGCGCCGGAGAGTCGTGATCTGCTCAACTCCGTGTTTCGTGACATGCACACGGTCAAGGGCAACTGCCGCATGATGGGGTTTGAGCGGCTTGAGGAGTTGACCCATACCGCTGAATCGCTGCTCGATGTCCTGCGCGAGGGCCGGCTGGTGATCGATGTGTTGATCGGCAATCAGTTGTTGAGCGTGCTGGATACGGTGCAACGCACGTTGCAGGTGATCGAGCAGAGCGGTTCCGAGGGCGATGTCGATTTTTCGGCCTTGATTTATCAGCTGGAGCGGCTGCGGCAGGGGCAGCAGATGGGGGCCTACATCGCGATGGGCCCGGAGACCCCGACAACTCCGACGAGCGCTGCTGACAGCGATTCCACCCCGGAGGTCTCTGTGAGGGGCGCCGTGCCGCACGGCGATGCGGATGCCACGCCGCGCGGCGAGGGCGATGCTGCAGGGTCCAAGCTCGATTCGATCCGGCTTTCGATCGAAAAGCTCGATGCGTTGATGAGCCAGGTCGGCGAGCTGGGCGCGACCTTCAATCAGGTGAAATACGTCGCGGCGCGCCATCCGGCGCAACTCGATCAGTCGCTGGAGCATCTCGGCCAGCAGATTCAGACCCTGCAGGGCGAGGTGTTGCAGTACCGTCTGCAACCGATTGGACGGATTCTGGATACCTATCATCGCCTGGTGCGCGATCTGGCGGTGGAGACCAAGAAAAAGGTGGTGCTCGATCTGGTTGGGGAGGAGACCGAGGTCGATCGCAACGTGCTCATCTCCATCAAGGAGGTGCTGGGCCATCTGATCCGCAACGCTGTGGATCACGGCATCGAAGCGCCGGAGGTGCGGATTGCCAACGGCAAGTCCCCGGTGGGACGGGTCCGTTTGTCCGCCGAGCAGAGACAGGGACAGATCTATCTGGAGATCAGCGACGACGGACGGGGCATCGATGTCGAGCGGGTGCGCGTCAAGGCGCTCGAACGGGGCCTGATCACCCACGAGCAGGCTTCCGAGATGGCCGAGGCGGATCTGATGCGCCTGATCATGGCGCCGGGCTTCTCCACGGCCGAGCAGGTCAGCAAGATCTCCGGACGCGGCACCGGCATGGATGTGGTGCAGGCGTCCATCGACAAACTGGGCGGATCGGTGGCCATATTCAGCCGACTGGGCGAGGGATCCCGTTTCCGGCTGCGCATTCCGCAGACCATGGCGATCGTGCCGGTGCTGCTGGTGATGGCGCGTGGCGAGACCTATGCCGTGCCGCAGGTGAACATCGTCGAACTGGTCTCCTATCACGGCCCGGAGATCGCCCAGCACGTTGAGGGCAAGATGCGGGCTCCGATGGTGCGGGTGCGCGAGCGCTTGCATCCCATGGTGGCGCTGCGCGAGGTGGTGAGTCATCCCACGCAGGCCGCCGCATGGGCGCGCAGTGTCGAGCGGATCCAGGCCGAGGCGGCTTTGCATATCGTGGTGCTGCAATCCGAGGAGCGCTTCTTCGCCCTTGATGTCGATGATATCAAGGAGCCGTCCAATCTGGTCATCAAGCCGGTCAACCGCATCTTCGCGGATATCCCGATTCTGGCTGGGACTGCGGTGATGCCGGACGGATCGGTGTCGTTTCTGTTGAACGTGCCGGAATTGATCAAGTAGCCCCCTACTTCTGAATGAAACACGGAGCAGTCAGGTCATGGATAACAAGTCGGTTTTGGTCGTGGATGACAGCAGTCTGGCGCGCATGATGGTGCGCAAGATCTTTGTCACCCGTTTTCCGGAGTGGCAGCTGATCGAGGCCAAGGATGGGGACGAGGCATTGGCCCAGACGGGTGGAGAGATTCAGCTGGCATTGTTGGATTTCAACATGCCCGGCATGAACGGCATCGAACTGGCCGAAAAGTTGATGGAGCGTTATCCGCGCATCTCGGTCTATCTGGTGACCGCGAACATTCAGGAACGGATGCACCAACGGGCCGAGGCCATGGGGATCGGCTTCATCAAGAAGCCGATCGCCGAGAACAAGATCGCGGAGATTTTGAAGTCACTCGTGTAGGGGCTCTTTTCCCGGGGGGGGAAGAACCAGGGGATGACAGCGGATGCATGCGATTGAAGAGGATCTAGCCCCATCAAGGAGCGACGAGGCCATGTTTTGTTTAAGCGAGATGGAAGAGGATGCACTCAAGGAGTTCTTCAACTTGGGGCTGGGCATGGCGGCGGCCTCGTTGAGCCAGATGGTCCACAACGAAGTGCTGCTTTCACTGCCGCAATTGAAGGTGGTCTCTTATGAGGAGGCGACCCGGATGCTGGTTGCCAACAACGAGGAGAAGCTGGTGGCGATCCGGCAGAACTTCACCGGGGAGTTGACCGGTACGGCGTTGTTGATCTTTCCGGGTGCCGAGAGTCTGGAGCTGGTGCGTACGCTGTTGAACGAGCAGATGCCTCTCGAAGTACTGGTGGAGCTGGAACAGGAGACATTGCTGGATGTGGGCAATGTGGTGTTGAATGCCTTTCTGGAAAGTTTCACCCAGATGATGTCGATCCGGTTTGAGTTCGAGGCTGCCGAGTTCTTGAAAGGGAGCAGCAGTTTCCTGTTGGATATCTCCTCGCATCTGGCCGCGCAGCGGCAGGCGTTGATGAGCGCTGTCGACGGTGACAGCGAACGGGCCTTCGTGTTGATGATGGATTTCAAGACCCATGACGAGGAGGAGACCCAACGCACGTTGAGCGGTTTCGTGGTGCTGTTGTTCTCGCAGCACTCGATGGAGATCCTCAAGCGCGAGTTGAAGGTGATTTTGGCCAATTTATGACGTTTGATGCATTCGCATGAGTGACCTGGACATCATACTCCTGGCCAGGGCCCTGGAGGTCAGTGCCGTGGGGACGATCCTGCTCGATCCCGAGCAGCGGATCGTTTTCTGGAATGACTGGATGGAGAAGGGGTCGCGTCTGCATGCGGAGGATGTGTTGGGGCGTCCACTCTTCGAGCTGTTTCCCGATCTGGCCGATTCGCGCATCTCACGTGCTGTGGAGAGCGCCTTGAACTCCGGGTTGCCGACCATGTTGTCCCACCGGCTCACCCCCACCCCGTTCCCCTTGTACACCGCCTCGGAGAAGAGCGCGGAGAACCCGCCGCGCATGAGCCAGATGGTGTTGATCAAGGCGATCCGCGACTCTGTCGATACCCGTTATGGCCTGATTCAGATTCAGGATATCACCAACACGGTATCGCGCGAGAAGATGCTGCGCACCCAGGCCCAGGAGTTGCAGGCCGCCAAGGAGAACGCCCAGGAGGCCAACAGGGCCAAGAGCGATTTTCTGGCCAACATGAGCCACGAGATCCGCACGCCGATGAACGCCATCATTGGCATGACCCATCTGGCGTTAAAGACCGAACTCAATCCCAAGCAGCGCGACTACATCACCAAGGTGCACTCCTCTGCGCAGTCGTTGTTGGGAATCATCAACGACATCCTGGATTTCTCCAAGATCGAGGCCGGCAAGCTCACCATGGAGACCGTCCCGTTCTATCTGGAGGATGTGCTCAACAACGTCGCCAATCTGGTGTCCCTGCGTGCCGAAGAGCAGGGGCTGGAGGTGAACTTTCATGTGGCGCAAGGGGTGCCGTTGAATTTGATCGGCGACCCGTTGCGTCTCGGGCAGATTCTGGTCAACCTCACCAACAACGCGGTCAAGTTCACCAGGAAGGGGAATATCGTGGTTTCGGTGCGGGTGATCAATCACGAAACCACCGAGCACCGCGTGGGTCTGCATTTCATGGTCGAGGATACCGGCATCGGCATGAGCGAAGAGCAGATGGCACGGCTCTTCACCGCCTTCACCCAGGCCGACTCCTCCACCACGCGCCGGTTTGGCGGCACGGGTCTGGGTTTGACCATCAGCAAGCGGTTGGTGGAGATGATGCATGGCCGCATCTGGGTGGAGAGTGCGCCCGGCATCGGCAGTACCTTTCATTTCACCGTGATTCTTGGGCAAAAAGGGACCGATCGGCGCCGTTTTCGGCTGCCGACGCGCGATCTGGTGGGGATGCGCGTGCTGGTGGCCGACGACAACCCGGTGTCGCGGGAGATTCTGCAGAAATCGTTTGAATCGTTCTCCTTCAAGGTCACCTGTGTGGCTTCGGGCGAGGAGGCGGTCTTCGAGGTGGAGCGGGCCATTGCCCGGCGCCATCCCTATCGGATGGTCTATCTGGACTGGCAGATGGGCGAAATGGACGGCATCCGGACCGCCAGGGAGATCACCCGACGTTTTCCTCAGGCCAACATTCCCAAGATCGTCATGGTGACCGCCTATTCGCGCGAGGATATCATTCTGGCTGCCGATGGGGCGGGGATCGACGCCTTTTTGACCAAACCGATCAATCTGTCGGTGCTCTTCGAGACCGTGCTGTCGGTGTTGAAGCAGGATGCCGATCGGCGCGATGGGGTGGTCCGGGAGAAGATGGTGGTGTCGCGCGGGCGGAGTGGCGAGGTGCCGCGAGCCGATTGGCGCGGTGTACGGGTGCTGCTGGTCGAGGACAACGAGATCAACCAGCAGGTGGCGCGCGAGTTGTTGGAGGAGGAGGGGGTGGTGGTGAGCATCGCGGCCAACGGCGAGGAGGCCGTGGATGCGGTCCACCGGCACCCCTTTGATCTGGTGTTGATGGATGTGCAGATGCCGATCATGGACGGTTATGCCGCTGCGCGCGCCATTCGTGCCGACGGGCGTTTCAAGGAGTTGCCGATCATCGCCATGACCGCCAATGCCATGGCCGGGGATCGGGAGAAGTGCATGGAAGCGGGCATGAACGATCACATCAGCAAGCCGATCCACCCGTCGACCATGTTTGCCACCATGGGCCGCCATGTGCCCTCCCGGAGCACTCCTGCGGATCATGCGCCTCCGGCATTGGCGTCCGTGGTTGTCGAGTCGCGGGGCGGGATCTCCCCGGTTACTTCTGTTCCGGCATCGGCTGGGGGGGTGAAAGTGGTAGCGACGCGCGAGGAGGAGATCGTCTTGCCCGAACGGCTCGATGGGGTGGACATTCAGGCGGGTCTGGCCAATCTCAACGGCAATCGCAAACTTTACAAGAAAATTCTCGGGGATGT
>JAMOBI010000077.1:0-35097 GCA_039908105.1 Magnetococcus sp. YQC-9 | reverse complement strand
TCTGCATGATGGCCATGTCTCTGGCCTGGATTTACGCTGCCAAGCTGGCCGACATTCCCCAACGACGCCATGCCATCAAAGGACGCGACAGTTTTGCCTTCTCTGATGTCCGACGAAGGGTCGCCGAAGCCATTCTGTCGGAGGATTTTGCACGGGTTTTCCCTGTCCCACAGAATCCCGTGCGAAAATGGCTGACAGCAGCATCGCTCAACTTGGCCGCGTAACCCAAAACAACCAAAAAACGGTGAAACGTCAGTACATCCAAAACCAGGTGCGGTTTGGCTATCAAGATTACCGGGTCTCAGATGCCGCGCCTGCGGCAGCATTCATCGGCAGTGCATGTTCATCCAATCCGTGAATGGCCGCACGTCCCATCGCGAGAATGGCCTCTTCCGCGCTGCCTCCGATGTGTGGTGTTACCAGGAAATTCGGCAGGTTCAACAGTTCGATATCCTCTGGGGGCTCAATGGCAAAGACATCGAATGCCGCTGCGGCCAGGCTCTTCTCGCGCAGCATGATTTTGAGTTCCAACTCATCGACCAGTCCACCGCGGGCAGCATTGATCAGGATTGCGCTTGGTTTCATGCGGCGTAAACGCTCTGCCGAGAGCATGTTGCGAGTCGAATCGTCCAGTGGGACGTGCAGGGTGATGATGTCCGAGTCGGCGAGCAAGGTTTCGAGAGCAACCGGTTCGACCTTGAAACGGTCATAGAACTCCGGAAAATCGAGAATATCATTCGCCAGAAGACGACATCCCCAAGGCTGCAGCAGTTCGACCAGATCCTTGCCGATGTGACCACATCCAATGATACCAACCGTGCGTCCGGAAAGCAAGCCACCGACATGCTGTCGCCAGGTTCCGCTGAGTACCTCGCGCTGCGCCGCAGGTACATATCTTAGCAGCGTCACTGCGAAGGCGATCACCAACTCCGAAACCGACCGGCGGTTTACGCCACTGGTCCACCCCAAATGCTTCCCGTATTGACGCATGGCTTCCATGTCGATCATGTCAAGACCGACACCGTACTTGCTGACGACCCGCAGTGCGGGTAAACGGGACAGCACGGAATCATTGATCCGTTCAAGAGCGGTGATCGCCTTGTCGTGACCACTCAGGAAGGCGATCAATGCCTCGCCCTCCATCTGGCGTCCAGAGTCGTTGAAGGTGACCTGTTCATAGCGTGCGAGCAGCTCAGCACGCAAGATTGGATGACGCGAAAATGAGCGTGAGCAGACCGCGACCTTGTCAACCCGATTCATCCTCTCATCTCCTTCAAGGTCTGTTCGCACTGCTCCCGGAATGTTGCGTCTGGTGTAACCGCCATGCGACTGATTCTGGCTTCATCACCCACGGGCAGAATCAGCATGAGATTCGTGGCCGTGTTTTTTTTATCCTTCATCAGGGCGGATAACAGAGGATCTACCTGAATGGGAACCTCCAGAAACGCCCGATAATTCCAATGCAACGCACCGTGCATGCGCTGGTAAGCGCTTTCAGGAGCCAATCCGCGCAGAACAGCGATACGATTCGCCAGGTCCATGCCCATGGTCACCGCCACGCCATGCGGAATCGCAAATCGGCTCGCGGTTTCGATCGCATGGCCGAAGCTGTGTCCGTAATTGAATACCAATCGTTCGTTACGGTCAAACTCATCGCGTTCGATATAACCTTGCTTGATCCGTAATGCCTCGCGAATACAAGTGAGCAGCCATGGTCGGTCACGCATCATCCGTTCGAAATCCGGACCCAGTTTGACAAAGGTCTCAGGACCGGCAATGGCATGCACTTTGATGATTTCACCAATGCCGGAATGGATCTCCTTCTCGTCCAAGGTATCGAGAAAAGTCGGACAGATCCAGATGTGACGCGGCGGATTGAAGGTTCCCAGAATGTTCTTCACACGGCCCAGATTGATCGAACTCTTGGAGCCAATGCAGGAATCGGCCTGGGCCAGCAGGGTCGTCGGCACAAAACGCCACTCGATCCCTCGCAACAGGGTGCTGGCAATGAAACAGGCAATATCCTGGATTACGCCACCGCCGATCGCCAGCAAATGGTGATCACGACGGATCGAGTTGGCCACCAGTCGCTCGATTACCGGGATGATCCGATCGATGGACTTGTTCTCTTCATTGGCCTCGATGAGGATCGTGCGCGGGTCGCTCAATAGCCGTTCCAGAGGTTTGGCGTAGAGTCGGGCGATCGTGGCGTCGATCAGGAAGTGAGGTGTCCCCAGCTGAAGTTCTTCGACCCGTTCCAGGAGATCCGTGGCGAACTCCACCTGATAGGGGCCGGTATGGGATTGAATTCTCATGGGTTCAAACACGGGTGAAACCTCCATCGATCGCGATGTTCTGACCGGTGATGTAGCTGTTCTCAGGACCGCCCAGCCAGGTCACGAAGCGTGCGATCTCCTCGACTGAGGCCATCCGGCGCATCGGTACCATCGCTGCCAGCTTGTCGATCCCGTCGTTGCCGAGAATACGCCGGGTCAACTCCGTGTCGGTGAACCCTGGAGCCACGCAGTTGGCGAGAATACCGTCCTGGGCGTGTTCGGCGGCCAGAGCCAGGGTCATCCCATCCAGTGCGAATTTCGAGGCCGCGTAAGGTGCGCGGTACTCTTTGCCAATTTTCCCCCAAATCGAGGAGATGTTGACGATCCGCCCCCATTGACGTCGTTTCATCGCTGGAATCACCGCCTGACACAACAGAAATGGGGCATAAACATTGACCTGTTGCAGCAGCAGAAAATCGTTCGGATCGATTTCAACGAACGACGCAATTTTGTTGATGCCCGCATTGTTGATCAAAATGTCCGGTTCACAGGCGCGTACGGCTTGGGCGCACGTCCTGATCTGCGCAGGATCCGTGAAATCGGCGACGATCCATTCTGCGCACGCCTCGCTTTCATCAGAGGCGTGGGTCCGGGTTCCGATCACATAGGCACCGAGTGCCGTGAATGCTCGTGTGATCGCCAAACCGATTCCACGGCTGGCTCCTGTCACGATCACTCTCTTGTCAGCCAGGGTGTTGGTCACTCAACCACCTCGCTTGATCCTCTGGATCAGGTAGGCGCCGACCAGATGATCGAGCACCATGTGGGCATCTTCTGCCGGACCGTACTCTTTCGGATCCGTGGGGACATGAATCCCTTCGTCGGCCATGGATTTCATCTGTCCGCCATCAAAGGCGGTAAGCGCAATGGTCTTGATCCCCATCTCCCTGGCGGCTTCAAAGGCGCGCAGCAGATTCGGGGAGTTGCCCGAAGCCGAGATGCCAAGGTAGCCAAAATCATTGGCAATCGCGGTGATGACGGCCTGGTTGTCGGTGATGGCGAGCGCCCGCATCGGTTTGTGATACGAATTGGTGCCGATCGACAGATCGTTGGCAAAATGGCTGGCCGTGGCAGCACTACCGCCATTGCCCATGAAAAATACCGTGGCTCCCTGCTCGCGCGCGGTAAGGGATCGATACGCCGCAACACCGCGCACAGATAGTCGATGTAGGAGCGCGCGAACGCGGCTGGATCCGGATCGTACATGCTCTCGATATGGTTCATACCTGGATTCACTCTACAAAAGTAATGCCTTCCGGATCTGGGATGGCATACATCTTTCTCCAGATCGGATCGGCGTGATAGATCTTGTAGACCAGCTTCATGGTGTTAAACGCATCTTCGACCGTGCCATTTTCGATCGGTGCGTTATCCCGAATCGCCCGTGCAAAGGCCAGCATCTCCTCATCCCAGGAGGGATCCCGGTTGTATCGGGTCAACTGCTCTTTCGGATCCCCGCTATCGTGATCCGGATTTGCGGTCACAACCGTCAGGGTCTCCGCGCCGTAACTTTTGGATCCCGACAGGATCCCCCCCAGGATGATGCTACCCAATTCGAGGTTGATGTCGAGATGAAACCGATGCCGCCACTGCGTTGCCGAAGAGTTGAGCATGGCGACCACACCATCCGCGGTGCGCATGAGCGCATAGGCGTTGTCTTCGACATCGTATCCCCAGTGGCGGTTGGAAATGATGCTGGATACCTCGACGAATTCACCCGCGAACAGACGCATCAGATCCACCATGTGGATCCCTTGATCCAGCAATACACCACCTCCGGCAATCTCCCGTTTGGTGCGCCAATCCGGTTGGTTGAAGGTGATCAACTTCGACTTGCCATAGACTCCGCGCATGTGGATGATGCGACCCAACTCGCCCGAGCGAATGAGTTTCAGGGCGTCGCGAACCGAATCGTGATAACGATGGTTGAAACCATACATGAGTTTCTTCTCTGAATGACGACGTGCGACGGTGATGACGCGCGCGATATCCTCCAGATTTCTCCCAGGCGGCTTTTCACAAAAAACGTGCAGACCCCGCTCGAGTCCGGCAATCGTCACATCTGGAGCAATCTCGTTGGTCAGGCAGACGATCAGGACATCCAGTTTCTCTTTGAGCAGGCTCTGGTGGTCGCGATAATGGCGGATACCATCCTCCATAAATCCTTGATCCGGAAAATTGCGATCACACACGGCGACGACCTGCATGCCGGGTGTACGATCAATACAGGCGCGTCGCCGTTTTCCTACAACCCCATATCCGGCGATGCCGACAGACAATTCCGCCATGACAGACCCTTTCACGATTTTTTGGCCAGCACCCATGTGTGGGAGCTCAGACCCTGATGAATCAGGAATTCTTGGAAAGCAGTGGAGATCGTTTCATCGGCAAGCAGACTCCGGATGAATCGCTGTCCTTTGAGCAGGGAAGGATCTCGCCGTACGGCGTTGCGAACGATATCTACATCGAGCACGCCCGGTGTGGTCAGACTGACGATCTCCAGTCCGGCCCGCTCGAACAGTTGTCGAAATCCGCGCCGCGACAAAAAATTGATGTGATGCGGCGGGAAGATGCTGTTGGAACGCTCCCACAGGATCTGGATATCAAAACCGTCCACTCCCAACGTACTCACAAAAACATAACCGCCCGGACGTGTCAGTTCTGCCAGAGTCCGGATGAAAGACAGAGGGTCGAAAACATGCTCGAGCACCTCGAAGCAGACGGTCAGATCGGCAAATGATTGATAACCGGTCACCTGCTCGGCGATCGCCTCCACGACCTCAAACCCCTTGGCGCGGCACTCCGCAGCCAGGGCCGAGGAGGGTTCGATGGCCACCAGTCGCGTCTCGGGAGCCCGTTTGCGCCACTCATCTAACAGGATACCATATCCAGCGCCCACATCGATCAAATTTTCGACTGGTACGGCCAAATCGGCGCACATGTTCGCCAAACGTTCCGCACGCGGTCGGATGATGCGCTCCCGTCGCGCCTCCGCGACCGTTGGAAAAAATACTTCAGCCCAGAATCGTCCCGATTCCGAGTCCCGATAGAAGGCCTCAAAAGCCGACAGCGGGGGACGGGGCGCTTGAAACAAAGTTCCACATGCCTCACAGCCCGAATAGGCAAATCCGTTCTTGACGAATTGCGGCTGCACGCTGTCTGAACCGCAGGCCACGCAATTCAAAGGTTCGCGAGGCGACGACGCAAAACAGCGTTCGGCATCCTGAGCGCTCAAGGCCAGATAACGATCGAGCAGCGCTTCAGGGCGGATGTCGTGTTCTTTCATCGCGGTGCATACCGGGCGTAAACGGGATCATTGGCCAACAACCGACCCACTTCTTCCGCTTCACCGGGGGTGTCGACGCCAATTGTGACCGCCTCGGTCAGTACCATGCGGATCCGACCGCCACTCTCGAGCACCCGATTCATATCCACGGATTCGATCTTTTCGAGTGTGGACTCCGGCATATTGTTGAAACGTAACAAGGCATCGTGTCGAAAAGCGATCACGCCGACCTGCTGATACATCGGCACCCCCTCCACCCCTTTCCAGGGCGAAGGAATCGGTTCGCGCGAAAAATACAGGGCATCCCCCAGGTGGTTCACCACCACCTTGACATTGTTTTTGTCCTCAAATTGTTCGCGGGTTGCAAGTCGCGACATGATGTTGACAATCTCTACCGACGGATCGGAAAAATGGCCCAACGTCTCGCCAATCGTCTCTGGCAGAATGAGGGGTTCATCACCCTGTACCATGATCACGACATCAACCGGCTCACCACTCTGAGCTTCGATCTTGAGCAGCGCTTCGGCCGTGCGATCCGAGGCCCGGTTGTGCTGGATGGAGGTCATCACCGCTGTGCCACCGATATGGGAAACGTAATCGGCGATCTCCTGGTCACATGTGGCAACATACGTCGCAGCCAGACCTGGCACCATCCGGGTCCGGTAGTAACAGTGACCAATCAGTGGGATTCCCAGGATCGGATGCAACGGTTTTCCGGGGAAACGGCTGGCACCCATGCGGGCGGGCAGAATGGCGATGGCCTTCATCACAGCAACTCCTTGGCACATTGAATTCCCTGACGCGCACCGACATCCAACAGTCGGATATCAACGCTGTAGGCGATGAAACGATACCCCTGATCGATCGACTGGGCGAGTCGTCCGAGGTCGGGTTCGACGATGTGAACACCGGCTGGCACACCGAGGCGCTTGCCAGTGGTGAGAATGTGTTCCATCGCCGCGATCACTTCCGGGTGGTCGAAATCTCCTGGCATGCCCATGGAGCAGGAGAGATCATACGGACCGATGATGAAACCGTCGATGCCGGGAACTGTCAGGATCTCCTCCAGATGATCAAGGGCTAAACGATGCTCGATCTGCACGATCACCGTGATGCCACGCCTCTGCCACTCCAGATATTCGGCGAAACGCACTCCATACCCTTGCGCGCGGGCCAATCCCACGCCGCGAATGCCCTCGGGTGCGTAGCGTACGGCCTGAACGGCCCGTTCGGCATCGGAGCGCGAGTTGACCATCGGTACCACGATGCCGTGTGCACCCGCATCCATGACGCGCTTGATCTGATCCGGATGGTTTGAGGTCAGGCGAACCAGAGGGGATACGCCACACAGATCAATGATGCGGATCAAATCACCGGCCATATCGATCGGAATCACGCTGTGTTCGAGATCGACCACCAGCCAATCGAAGCCAGCCCGTGCCAGAATTTCCGCAATGGCCGGGTGGCCAAGCGTGATCCAGGAACCAATGGTCGTCATTCCACCTGCGAGCTTGGTTTTCAGTTGTTTATTCACCATTAACCACCTCTGCGAACGTGCCGGATGCCACGACCTTGCCATCCCGCATGCGATAGATGACATCACATGCCTGGACGGTCGCCAATCGGTGCGCAATAACGATTAGAGTTTTTTCTCCATGCAGCTGATTGATTACTTCGATCACTTGTCTTTCGGTCTCCATGTCCAACGCCGAAGTCGCCTCGTCGAAAATGAAGACGTCACGGTTATGGTAGAATGCTCGTGCCAGGGCGATGCGTTGTCTCTCACCGCCAGAGAGCCGGATGCCGCGATCCCCGAGTACGGTGGCATATCCATTGGCAAGTCGCGTCAGCAGGGTTTCGAGTTGCGCAGCCCGGATCGCGTCATCCAGGCGCTTCGGGTCCACCAAAGCGTCGGAAACGCCAAAGGCGACGTTTCTGGCCAAGGTGTCATCCGCCAGAAATGGAGATTGCGGAATGTAGGCTACCTGATCCAGCCAGCGTGGCCAAGCAAATGTCTCGATATCCTGATCATTGATCCGCATCCGTCCGGAATCGAACGGATGCAATCCCAACAGAATGTCGATCAGCGTCGTCTTGCCGGCCCCGGATTCACCGATCAGACCCACGGATTGCCCTTTGGTGATGCGCAGTGAAATGCCATCGATCGCCTTTCTCGAGGCGCCCGGATAGGCATAGGAAAGATCCTGGATCTCCAGGGAACGGAATGGTTCAAAATCGGTGCGTGTCGGGACGGGTTGTGACGGAATGGTTCGGGTTGAAGTGCTTTCCACGCTGCGCAGATCCTCATACAGACTGATCAAGGCATGTGACGAGTAGCTCATGCTGGCAATCGAGGCGCTCGCGGAGATCGCCGAGGGCAGAATCCGCAAACTGGCGACACCGAAGGTGGCCAAAATCGGCATCAGGCTCTCCCCGGCTTCTCCCATGCCAATCGCCAAGAGCGAAAAGAGTACCACGAACAAAATCAGAACCACCTCCATCATGCTGCGCGGGGCTTGAAGCATCGTATAGAATCGGGCATGCGCTCGTGCCGTATTATGGGCCGCCCTGGTAACGGTGTCGGTCATGAATGACTCGACACGTAACACCTTGATTTCTTTGATTCCGCCGATTCCTTCATTGACACCGCGGATCACCAGTTCGTTCTCTTGTGCCGATATTTGTCCAGCTTGTATGACGCGTGGGCGTACGAAGCGAATATAGATGAGCGCAGCGATGACGAGCATACATCCGAGCGATGCCACTGCGGTCACACTGATCCAGCACAAAAAGCTAAAAATAATGATTATGGTTATTGAATCTGAACATATTCTTAATGAAGGTAATAGAAGATCATCAACCATGACTTTGGTGTGATTCACAATCGCTTGTACGATGGAGGCGCTGTTTCTTTCGAGAAAAAAACGATAAGGCATATGGAGGTACGCGCGCATCAAGCGTTCAATCAGTTCGGCACGAAAATGGAAACTGAATCGATAGACCCGGAACTGGATGCTGACAGCGATCAGAAATTTCAAGATGAACAAGATGATCAGAAATCCACCGATTACCAGCACCGCGTTCAGTGAGCCAGGCTGCATGTTCAATTGCGCAAATATCCACCGGACCAGGGTGATCTTTTCGACCAGCGTCGGATTGACCACCGTTCCGACAAATGGACCGACCAGGCCGATTCCCATGATGTCCAGGAATGCCATCAACAAATACATTGCAATGAGTGTGGCGAGTTTCCACTCTTGACCACGCATCACATAGAGGTATTTTTCCAGAAAACCGGATAAACCCATCATGCCACCTCGTCCATGAGCCAATGTGCACCCGTCACCATGCGTACCGGCATGGTGACGATCTCCTCTGGCTTCGATAGCGCCTCTTCCAGGATGGTCTGTTTGCTCAAGGCCAGAATGTACCGGGTGTCAGCAGTGCAAATTACCGCAGGGGTTACGGTCATGCGATTGGAGGGCGGTTTGGGCGCATTCCGAACAGGCACGACCTTGCGGAGTCTTTCGCTCAATACCGGCGTATGCGGAAAACACGATGCAATGTGTCCATCCTCGCCGACACCAAGCAACAGGATGTCGATGCGGTCAGGCAGTCGCGCCGCATAGCGGGTGCAGGCCGCATCCAAATCACCAGACTCGGCCTCCATACGTGCAATACGGCAATTGCCGGGTAGGTGATGGGCAAACAGGGTACGCATCGTCATGCCGTAATTGCTCTGGGGATCGTCCGGGGGGACGCACCGCTCATCGCCAAAATAAAAATGCACATTTTGCAGATTGGAAAAGTCGGGCAGAGATCTCCACGCAGCATATAGATTGGCCGCACTGCGTCCGCCGGTCAACATGACATGACAGACCCCGCGCTGCAAGAGTGTCTCTTCGACCGCAGCATGAATCTTGCGTGCTGCCAATTCAGCCCAGTGCTCCTTGGCGAAAAAGTGGAAGAGGGGATTCATGGCAGATGATTACAGCGAGGTGCAGGCCGTGCGTACGGCATCGATAACACGTTCCGCCAAAGCTGACTTCAAATGTGGCCCGATGGGCAGACTCAAGACTTCTCGGGCCAGTTGGGTGGCCAGGGGAAAGGCGGCTGGCGTGTAACCCAGGTCCGAGTAGGCCGTCTGGGCATGCGGTGGGATCGGATAGTGGATCAGCGTTTGGATGCCCTCTTCCTGAAGAACTCTTTGGAGGCGATCCCGTTGAGGATGACGAATGACGAACAGGTGCCAGGCCGGAGTTGCCCAGTCCGGCACCTGAGGCAGTGTGATCTCCAAACCGGCCAACTCCTCGAGATATCGTGCAGCGATACGGTGCCGACGTGCATTCCACTCATCCAGATGGGTCAATTTAACGTTCAGGACCGCGGCTTGAATCGGATCGAGTCGGCTGTTGAGACCTCGGACCTCGTTGCGGTATTTTTCGCGTGAACCGTAGTTGCGCAGCACGCGGATGCGATCCGCGATCTCCGGATCATTGGTGGTAACCGCTCCTCCGTCGCCAAAGGCCCCCAGATTTTTGCCCGGATAGAAGCTCCAGGCAACCACATCGCCGTGGCCACCGATTCTTTTTCCTTGGTATAAAGCCCCATGTGCCTGGGCTGCATCTTCGAGCACACGTAGGCCATACTGGCGAGCGATCCGGATGACGGGATCCAGATTGGCCGGTTGACCGTAGAGATGCACAGGCAGTAAAACTTTGGTACGCGGGGTGATGGCCTGCTCGATACGATCCGGATCGATGTTGTGTGTCAAAGGGTCCGGTTCAACGGGTATTGGAGTGGCGCCGCATTGGCTGACAGCAAGCCAGGTTGCGATGTAGGTGTTACTCGGAACGATCACCTCGTCACCAATGCCGACTCCCATCGCCAATAAAGCCAGATGCAATGCATCCAGGCCATTGGCTACGCCGACGCATGCCTGCACCTGACAATAATGCGCAAAATTGGCCTCGAATTTCTCTACTTCGGCACCCAGAATGTACCATCCCGACGCCAGCACTTGTTGGATGGCGTGGTCGATTTCGGCGGACAACTCGCCATACGAATCTTTTAATTCCAGAAAAGGAACGATCATTTTAATGCGGATGCCTCGATAATATCGGGTTAAACCGCACCCGTTTTGGGATGCGTGGTTTTTCGCAAGGCTGCGTGCAAGATGCGGGAGTCGTTTCCAAAAAGCAAAAAACGACTCCTGCAAAGGCGGCGCGCGGCGCATTGTTCGCAAAAGACGCGAAAAGATGCTTCTTTTGAAGAGCGCGCTAAAGGCAAAGGCAAAACCCTGGGAGAGGAATCTCCCAGACCCTCTCTTTTTTTTCATTAATAAAAACTACACATTCCAAGCTGGTTGCGGTTAGGTTAACGTAAGACACTACCGAATCTCCCGGTCCCCTCTTTTTTGACCGGTAAACGACCCATTCCAAGCCGGGTGCGGTTTGACAGGGGGCCGGTGATCCTCTCCCTCCCCGACCCCCTGCAATCGGTTGATCCAACCTCACTCCACCTCTGGCCTGAACCGGATCTCCAACTCCCGACACTCCTGACACCCCATCGGCGGAGGATCGACCGAGACCGTGCGACTGATGGCCCGCATCACCGACTCATCATAGATCGCATTGCCGGACGGGTGGGAGACACGCGGATTGACCAGCGATCCATCCGGTCCCACCTGCACCACGACGATCACCTCCAAGGCCGCCTCACCCCGCAAACCACTCGGCTTGCGCCAATTGTCGCGCACCTTGTTGGTCACCCCGTGCTGCCAACGCGAGATGGCAAACGCCGAAACCGGGGCCTCGTTGCTGGATGCCGGCGCTGCATCGTTCCCCGTCGTGCGGGCTTCAGCCGCACTCTTCTGATGCTTGGCGATCGCCTTGGAGAGATCCAACGGCGTCTCCTCGCTTTTGGTCGCGGGCGTGCTCTTCTGGAGTTTGTTGATCGCCTTGGAAAAATCCAAGGGCTCCTCCTTTTTCTCCGTCGGCTTTTCCGGTTTTTTCTCGGTCGGCTTTTCCGGTTTTTCCGGTGGCTTTTCCGGTGGTTTTTCCGGTTTTTTCTCGGTCGGCTTTTCCGGTTTTTCCGGCGGTTTCTCCGGCGGCTTCTCCGGCTTCTTTTCGGTCGGCTTTTCCGGTTTCTCCGGTGGCTTCTCCGGTTTTTTCTCCGGTGGTTTTTCCGGTTTCTCCGGTGGCTTTTCCGGCTTCTTCTCCGGCTCCGGCGGCTTGATGCCCTCCTTTTTGGCCTCCGGTTTGGGCGGCGGCACCTCTTTCGGCGGTTGCGGAGGGGGCGGCGTCTCCTTCGGAGGCGGAGGGGGCGGCGTCTCCTTCGGAGGCGGAGGGGGTGTCTCTTTCGGCGGAGGTGGTGTCTCTTTCGGTGGTGGCGGCGGCGCCTCCTTCGGCGGCGCGGGTGTGGGCGGCGTCTCCTTCGGTGGCGGCGGCGCCTCCTTGGGCGTCGATGGCGGCGTCAGGGACTTGGGTGCTGTCGGTTGCTTCTTGGGTGGCATCTCCACCAGGTTGACGGCAAATACCGGCTGTACTGGTGGCTTCGGGGGGGTGAAGAAAGGCACCAGGAAAAACAGCGCCACCACGAAGATATGGAGCGCTACCGATATCAGCAGGATCAGACGCGAGGGCATGGACTCAGCCTGGCGGTTCGGTGATCAAGCCGACTTTGTCGACGCCAGCCATCTGCAGCTGCGTCATCACGGTCATGATCAAACCATATGCAGCCGTGCGATCGCCACGCACGTAGACCGGGAAATTGGGCTTGTTGGCGCGGATGCCACGAATCTTGTCAACCATTTCGGTAACGGTCACCGCCCGCTCCTCGATGTAAGTCGAACCGTTGGCCGTCACGCTGATCACCAGGGGTTCCTGTTCGGTGCTCAAAGCATTGGCTTCGGAGTCGGGCAGGTTGACCTCTACGCCCTGGGTCAACAACGGCGCGGTTACCATAAAAATTACCAACAGCACCAGCATCACATCCACCAACGGTGTGACATTGATCTCACTCATCGTGCTCACGCGGTCCGATCCGGAACCTCCCAGGCTCATACCCATCAGATCGAACTCCCACGGCGCGAAGTCTGCCGTTCCAGGATGTTGAGAAATTCAGAGCCGAAATTTTCCATTTTCTGATGCTGACGACGCAGATCCGCTGCGTATTTGTTGTATCCGATCACCGCCGGAATCGCCGCCACCAGCCCCATGGCCGTGGCGATCAACGCTTCGGCGATGCCTGGGGCCACCATGGTCAAGGTGGTCGACTTGGCGCCGGCCAGACCCAGAAATGAGTTCATGATCCCCCATACCGTGCCGAACAGGCCGATGAACGGGCTGGTCGAGCCGACGGTGGCCAGAAAGGTCAGGCCGCGTCCCAGATTGTCCACCTCGCGGTTCAAGGCCACGGTCATGGCGCGCCGCACGTTCATGAACAGATCCCCCACCTCGCTCACCCGGGTGCCGTTGCTCTCCCACCGTTTCCATTCGCGAAAACCGGTGACGAACACGGTGACGATCGGACTCTCCGGCCACTCCTGGGCTGCGGTCTGATAGAGCTTGGCGACGCTGCCGCCACTCCAGAACCGCTCCTCGAACTCGGCGGCATCCTTGGTGACGCGCCGAAAACGACGCCATTTGTCGATGATGATTGCCCAGGAGACGATCGAGGCCAACAACAGGGCCAACATCACCAGTTTCACCACCGGTCCGGCCTGGACCACGAGATCCCAAATGCTGTGCGTCAGTGCTTGATTCACGGCCTGTCATCCAAAGGAGGTTGCAGCCGGTCCAGAAGGTCCGAAGGGATGCGGACCGGCTTGAAATCACGACTCAACATGGCGATCCGTACCGTAGCCCGGATCAGTGAAACGGGTGGTTGATCGTCATGCACTCGGGAGATGGTTTGCGTCAGCACCAAACTGACGCGCTTGAACTCCGACAATATTACCGAAACATTGAGCAGGTCGTCCAGGCGTGCGGAGGCCAAAAAATCGATTTCCATCTTGGCAACCGCGAACAGCAAGCCGCGTTCACGCGCCAGGGCATCCTGCCCAAAGCCCAAATGGCGCAACCATTCGGTGCGGGCCCGTTCCATGAATTTCAGGTATTCGGCGTGATAGACCACGCCACCGGCATCGGTATTTTCGTAGTAGACCCGTGCCGGCCAGACGAAAGCGTGTGTGTTCAAAACAACGATCCCTGCCACTCCGCCGGTGGTACGCGCCCCAGATGGCGACAGGCCGCCGGGGTGGCGCGTCGTCCGCGCGGGGTGCGATCCAGAAAACCCTGTTGCACCAGAAAGGGCTCGATCACCTCTTCGATGGCATCGCGCGTTTCGCCGAGCGCTGCCGAAAGGGTGTCGAGCCCCACCGGACCTCCTGCGTATTTGTCGATGATGGTGGCGAGCAGTCGCCGGTCCATGGCATCGAGTCCCAACTTATCCACATCCAGTTGCGTCAATGCGATGTCGGCCAGGGCGATATCGATGTGGCGCGCTTGACGCACCTGGGCAAAATCCCGCACCCGTTTGAGCAGCCGATTGGCGATGCGTGGCGTGCCGCGCGCCCGCTGGGCGATCTCCATGGCGCCGGCGGGCAGGATGGGAATCTCCAGTAACCGAGCAGAACGTTGCAAGATTCGAGCCAGCTCTTCAGGTGTGTAGAACTCCATGCGCGCCAGGATGCCAAACCGGTCACGCAGCGGATTGGTCAACAGTCCTGCGCGTGTGGTGGCACCCACCAGCGTGAACGGCGGCAGATCGATCTTGATCGAGCGGGCCGACGGTCCTTCGCCGATCATGATATCCAGCTGAAAATCCTCCATCGCCGGGTAAAGAATCTCCTCCACCGCCGGACTCAAGCGGTGGATCTCATCGACGAACAACACATCCCCGCGCTCCAGATTGGTCAGCAGCGCCGCCAGATCGCCGGCCCGCTCGATGATCGGCCCGGAGGTGGTCTTCAAGCCGCACTCCATTTCCGCCGCGATGATGCGCGCCAGCGTGGTTTTGCCCAATCCGGGCGGACCGTACAGCAACAGGTGATCCAGCGACTCCCCACGCCCCTTGGCCGCATGAATGAACACCCGCAGATTGGCCTTGAGCCCCTCCTGACCCACGAACTCCTCCAGACGCGGCGGACGCAGACCCGCTGGATCGCGTCGATCCTCCTCGGGATCCACCTGCGGGGAGAGCATGGGATTCATCGCGACAGGATCTTCAAGGCCGCACGCAGCGCAATGGCCGGATCGGTCAACTCATGGGGTGGCAGGGTGCGCAGCACGCGCTCTGCGTCTGCGGTCCGATAGCCGAGATTGACCAGGGCTGCGGTCAGATCCTGACGCAGTGAGGGCTGCACCGGTGAAGCGGGCAGAAGAGACGGTATGTTCGGATCCGCCGGGGTCAACGGTTCTGCATCCGGCAACGCGCCCGTAGCCGAGGGACCGAGGGCTGGAAGCCGGTCCTTCAACTCCACCACCAGGCGCATGGCGATCCGTTTGCCGATCCCCGGAATGCGGGCCAGCAGCGTGACATCCTCACGCGCCAGGGCGGACAGCAACGTTTCCGGGGTGAAGGCCGAAAGGGCGGCCATGGCCAGCTTGGCGCCGATGCCGGTGACCGAGTTCAACACCACGAACACCTCGCGTTCGGCACTGGTGCTAAAACCGTGCAATAAAAAGGCATCCTCGCGCACATGGGTCACGGTGAGCAGGTGGACCGCCTCGCCGACGGTCGGCAGCCGCTCGAAGGTGGAGAGCGGGATGAAGACCCGATAGCCGACCCCCCCCACATCGATCACCACCTGATGGGGCTCCTTTTCGGCCAGAATGCCGCGCAGATGGGCGATCATGCTGTTCTCCCGCCGGCAGCGGCCACGCGGGCGGCCACACCGGAACTCCGTTGCAGATGACACAATGCGCCAGCCAGGGCATCGGCAGCATCCTGGGGCGGGGCGCTCTCCATGCCGAGCAGCAGTTTGACCATCGCCTGCACCTGCTGTTTTTCCGCGCGACCGAAACCGACCACCGCCTGCTTGACCTGCAAGGCGGTATACTCGAAGACCGGCAACCCCGCCGCGTTGAGCGCCACGATCGCCGTGCCGCGCGCATGGCCGAGTTTCAAGGCGCTCTGCACATTGGCCGAAACGAAGATCTCCTCCACGGTCGCAACTTGCGGCCCGTGCAGACGGATCACCTCGCCCACGCCTGCAAAGATCTTTCCGAGCCGCTCGGGCAGCGGATCGTTCGGCGAGGTGCGGATGCAGCCGTGCGCCACATGTTTGAAGCGTGCGCCGTGCGCCTCCACCACCCCCCAGCCGGTCACCGTGGTGCCTGGGTCGATCCCCAGCACGCGTATGGTTGTGTTCAACCGAGGCGATCCATCAGATCGTCCGGGATGTCGAAGTTGGCATGCACCTTCTGCACGTCGTCGTTGTCTTCGAGCATGTCGAGCAGTTTCAACATGCTGGAGGCCTGTTTCTCATCGTTCAAGGTGACCGTGTTCTGTGGACGCAAGGTCATCTCGGCAGAGAGCGGATTGGCAAAGCCGGCTTTGGCCAAGGCATCGCGCACGGCCTCGAACTCCTCAGGCGCGGTGAGCACCGTGCATTCGCCCCCCTCGGCAATCATATCCTCGGCACCGGCTTCGAGGGCCGCCTCCATGAGTTGCTCTTCGTCCACCTCCTGGAAGATGATCTCGCCCTTCTTGTCAAACAGATAGGCCACACAGCCGGAAGCGCCCATATTGCCGCCGTACTTGCTGAATACGTGTCGCACATCGGCCACGGTGCGGTTGTTGTTGTCGGTCAGGGTGTCGACGATCACCGCCACCCCGCCCGGACCGTACCCCTCGAAGCGCACCTCCTTGAAGTCGGTCCCCTCCTCGGCACCGGCTCCCCGTTTGACCGCCTTGTCCATGGTATCCTTGGGCATGTTCTGCGCACGGGCCGCCAGCAGCGCGGCGCGCAGTCGCGGATTGAAGGATGCATCCGGTCCGCCGATGCGCGCTGCCGTGACGATCTCACGAATCAGTTTGGTGAAGATCTTGCCGCGCTTGGCGTCCTGCGCTCCCTTGCGGATTTTGATGTTGGCCCATTTGCTATGTCCAGCCATGCGAAGTCACTCCTGAATCGATTGAAAATTCCAACCAGAGAGGCCCGGCCTCCGTTTCTTTAGGCGGTTAGGTCTTGTCGATGAGGATGGATCCCCGGAGAGCGATGCGTGTCCCCGGCAGGGGTGGGGCGAATACCCTGAGGTTTTTCTTGCACGTTGCAAAAATGTCTGACTCAATCACACGCCTTCAACAGCCGCCTGTTCGGGAATCCGGATCACTCCTGACCGGATGGTGCAACTGGCTCGGCGACACATCCTCCAATCGCCTCTTAATAAATGTTAGACCAATTGATCCCGTGTCGTCCAGTCATGGCGCGTGGTCGGGTGCAGATGGAGCATGGTGCGAGCGGGTACGAAGGGAATTTCTTGATGGATTGTTCCGGGATGTGCGTCTCAAGGGGGCTTGTGGGCTGGTGCAAATCGCCCCTGTCTGAAGTTGCCGGTTCCGGCAATTTCAGACAGGGGGAAAGGCCGAGCGCTTGAGCTTTTTTCGCGGTACGAAAAATCGGGTGGTGACGACCCCCGCGAAGGCCGCGCGCGGCGCATTTTTCGCAAAAAACGCTTCTTATAAGAGCGCGCTAAAGTCAAAAGCAAAACCCTGGGAGATGAATCTCCCAGACCCTCTCTTTTTTTTCACCAGTAAAAACGACACATTCCAAGCTGGTTGCGGTTTAAAACGACCCATTCCAAGCTGGGTGCGGTTCAATGCCGCTCGTGCACCGCATCGCGAATCACCTCCAACATCTTGGCATCCTCGATGGTCGGCAACTCGCCTGGATCGCGCCCCTCGGCGATCGCCAGAATGGCACGCCGGATCACCTTGCCGGAACGGGTCTTGGGCAAGCCCGGCACCACATGCAGGAACTTGGGCCGCGCAATGGCACCGATCTGACGGGCCACAACCGCCTTGAGTTCATCCTCGGAAGGGATCTCGGCATGGGCCATCAACACGACAAAGGCTTCGATCTCCTGACCTTTCAACTCATCGTGAATGCCCACCGCAGCCGCTTCGGCCACCGCCGGATGGGTGCACAACGCCTCTTCCACCTCACGGGTTCCGAGGCGATGGCCCGCCACGTTGATCACGTCGTCGTTGCGGCCCATGATGAAGTAATAGCCGTCATCATCGAAGATCGCATAATCGAAGGTGGCGTAGAGCAGCTCCTTGGCGGTGGAGAAGTAGGTTTTGACGAAGCGGGCATCATCGCCCCACACCGTGGTCATGCAGCCTGGCGGCAGCGGCGGACGGACCATCAAAGAGCCCTTGGTGTTGGCGCCGATCGGCTGGCCGATCTCGTCGAGCAACACCATATCGTAGCCAAACGAGGGCTTGGTCGGTGAGCCGAATTTGTTCTCCATCAGCCCCAGACCGGCAAAGTTGGTCAGGATCGGCCAACCGGTCTCGGTCTGCCAGTAGTTATCCACCACCGGGATGCGCAGGGCATCGCTCACCCAGCGATGGGTCTCCTTGTCGAGCGGTTCGCCGGCCAGAAAGAGGGTGCGCAACGAGGAGATGTCGTGCTGGTGGATCCACTCCGCGCCGGTTTTCTTTAAGAGTCGGATGGCGGTCGGTGAAGTGAAAAGACAGCTGACGCGGTAGTCGGCCACCAGGGACCACCAGATGCCCGGATCGGGGCGGATCGGCAGCCCCTCGTACAGGATCGTCGTGGCGCCGGTCAGAAGTGGGGCGTAGACGATGTAGGAGTGGCCCACCACCCAGCCGATGTCGGAGCCTGCGAACATCACCTCGCCCGGCCCCACACCGTAGATGTGCTTCATCGACTGACGCATGGCCACCATGTGACCGCCGGTATCGCGCTGTACCCCCTTGGGACGACCGGTGGTGCCGGAGGTGTAGAGGATGTAGGAGGGATGCGAGGATTCCACCCACTCAGGCGCAACCTCTTTGCCCCGATGGCTGGCAATCGCGCTATGAAAGTCGATCTCGTCTGCGATCGGGCAGGGTGGGGCATCCAGGTTGCGGTTGAACACCAGCACCTTGGGACGCTCCACGGTGACGGCCTCCAATCCGGCCAAAAGCAGCGGCTTGTACGGGGTCACCTTGCCGCCGCGCATGCCGGCATCGGCGGTGATGACCAGTTTCGGGCTGGCGTCATCGATGCGCGAGGCCAAAGCGAGTGCCGCAAATCCACCGAACACCACCGAATGGATCGCACCGATGCGCACGCAGGCCAGCATGGCCACAATCGCCTCGGGAATCATCGGCAGATAGATCAATACCCGATCGCCGCTTTCGATCCCCAACTCCTTTAACAACGAGGCCATTTCGTTGACCTGTACGTACAGATCGCGATAGCTCACGTTGTGCCGTTCGTTGACCTCGGTGGAGATCCAGGCGATCGCCGTCTGATCGCCCCGTTCGTTCAGATGGCGATCCACCGCGTTGTAGCAGATGTTGGTCAGGCCGCCCTCGAACCAGCGGGCAAAGGGTGGATCGTCGTAGTTGAGCACCCGCTCGAACGGTTGATGCCAGTGGATCAATTCGGCCTGTTCGCGCCAGAACGCCTCCCGCTCGTCGATCGAGTGACGATACATCTTCTCGTAGGTTTCAGCTGGGGTCATGGTGTTTCTTTCTCCATGGGGGTTGCATCGAAGGGCTATTCAAAATGGATGGATGAATGCGATCCATCGCCATTCATCTTGACAAGAATTGTTGATTCGAGCGTTGGGTCACGTCAAGAACGGATCGACCAGCACCCGTCCGCGCACCTGGCCATCCAGCAACGCCTGACAGGCGTTTGCAATGCCATCCAGACCAACCACCCGGTCTTTGAACAGCGCGAAGCACTCGGGCGGGATCAGCTCTGCCAGCCGTTTCCAGGCCAGATCGCGTGCGGCGCGATCGATGTTCACCGAATCGACCCCCTGCAAGCGAATATTGCGCAGAATGAAGGGGAAGACCGTGGTCGGCAGTCCCGGATCATCCGCCAAGCCGCAGGCGGCCACGGTGCCATGGTAGTGGATCTGTTTCAACAGCCCGGCCAGCGTTTGGCCGCCGGCCACATCGATCGCCCCGTGCCAGCGTTGGGCATCGAGCGGTTTGGCAGAGCCGGTCAGCTCCTGGCGATCGATCACCGAGGATGCGCCGAGTGCGCGCAGGTAATCGTGGTGTGCGGCGCGGCCCGTGGCCGCGCAGACCCGGTAGCCGAGCCGGTGCAACAGGATCACCGCCCAGCCGCCGACCCCACCCGTGGCACCGGTCACCAGAATTTCGTGTTCTTCATCCGCGGTGATCCCTCCGGCCTCGATGGCGTGGACGCAGAGCATCGCGGTCAATCCGGCGGTGCCGAGCAGCATCGATTGCTCGGCGGTCAGGGCATCGGGACGGGCGATCAGCCAGTCGCCAGGCACACGGGTATACTGGGCAAAGGCGCCGTGTCGCGTTTCGCCGATGCCGTGGCCGGTCAGGAGCACCGCGTCTCCGGGGTGCCAGTTCGGGTGGCTCGATTCGACCACCTCGCCGGCCAGATCAATGCCCGGAATCATCGGAAAGCGGCGCAAAATCGGGCTTTTGCCGGTGACGGCGAGGGCATCCTTGTAGTTGATGCCAGAGACCGTGATCCGTACCAGGGTATCGCCATCCGGCAGGGCGTCGGGTGGCAGGGTGGTGTGTTGCGGGAGGCTGGAGCCGTTCGGGGTGCGATCGACCAGCAGCACACGATTGGAAAGAATGTCCGGCATGGTTTGGGCTCCGTCGCAGACTCACTGGGATTGATCGGATCGCGCTTGACGGGCACGGGCGATGTGGTGTCGAATTTCAAACAAGCTGCCTGCTGCGGCCTTTTCTGGTTAAGTATTGGGGGTGATGTTTTGAAAAAAAAACGCAAAACGTTACCCCCCAACCAGGGTTTCGCACAAGGAGCTTTTATGTTAGGCGTAAATTTTTTTAAAAAGCGGCTTAAACCGCAACCATCTTGAGAAACGTCATTTATTGCCAGGCTGTGTGCAAGATGCGGGCTTCGTTTCCAAAAGGCGGAAACGAAGCCCGCGAAGGCGGCGCGCGGCGCATTTTTCGCAAAAGGCGCGAAAAATGCTTCTTTTGAAGAGCGCGCTAAAGTCTAAAGTCAAAGGCAAAACCCTGGGAGAGGAATCTCCCAGACCCGCTCTTTTTTTTCACCAGTAAAAGCGATACATCTCAAGCTGGTGCGGTTTGAATGAACGACCTCACGTCAAACCCGCTCGACACACAGCGCGATCCCCATGCCGCCACCGATGCAGAGCGTGGCCAACCCCTTCTTGGCCTGCCGACGCTTCATTTCGTAGAGCAGCGTCACCAGAATGCGCGCACCCGAAGCACCTACCGGATGACCCATGGCAATTGCACCACCGTTGACATTCACCTTGGCCAGATCCCAACCCATGTCCTTGTTCACCGCCATGGCCTGCGCGGCAAAGGCTTCGTTGGCCTCGATCAGATCCAGATCATCGATGGTCCAGCCCGCCTTGGAGAGCGCCAGACGGCTCGACGGGATCGGTCCGGTGCCCATGATGGCCGGATCCACACCGCACGAGGCCCACGAAACGATGCGTGCCAACGGCTGCAAACCACGCTTGGCCGCATTGGCCGCACTCATCAATACCGCCACCGCTGCACCGTCGTTGATGCCCGAGGCGTTGCCCGCCGTCACGGTCCCTTCCTTGTCAAAGGCGGCGCGCAGCTTGGCCAGGGTCTCCACCGTGGTGCCGTGCTTGGGGTGCTCGTCGGTGTCGATGATCACATCCCCCTTCTTGCTCGGGATCACCACCGGCACGATCTCCTCCCGGAACAGTCCGGCCTTCTGGGCGGCCTCGGCCTTCTGCTGCGAGGAGGCGGCAAAGGCATCCTGCTCGGCCCGCGTCAGACCCCACTTCTTGGCCACGTTCTCGGCGGTGTTGCCCATGTGGTAGTTGTGGAAGGCATCGGTCAGGGCGTCGCGGATCATGCTGTCCACCATCTCGGCGCTGCCCATCTTGGTGCCGTTGCGCAAATGCAACAGATGCGGCGCCTGGCTCATGCTCTCCTGACCACCGGCCACCACGATCTCTGCATCCCCCAGCAGGATCGATTGATAGCCGTTGACCACCGCCCGCAAACCCGAGCCGCAGAGCTGATTTAAGCCGTACGCGGTCTTCTCCACCGGAATCCCGGCATTCACCGCTGCCTGACGCGCCGGATTCTGGCCGGCACCCGCTGACAGGATCTGTCCCAGAATCACTTCCGAGACATCCGCCGGGGCCACACCGGCCCGTTTCAACGCCTCGACGATGGCAATTTCGCCCAGTTTATGCGCCGGAATCGGACTCAAACCGCCTCCAAAGGCTCCCACAGCCGTGCGCGCCGCCGATACGATGACAATTTCACTCATTGGTCTACCCCTCTCCATGTGTAAGATTCACGAATTACAGCTGGCTTGCTCCAGCTCGACCAAAACTCCACCCATTCCCTTCGGGTGCAGGAAAACAACCGGTTGACCGTGTGCCCCGATCCTGGGGGTCGGATCCAAAACTTCCAATCCCTGCTCTTGCATCCGCTGCACCGCGGCATGGATATCCTCCACCTCGTAGCAGACATGATGCATGCCGCCCGAAGGGTTGCGTTGCAGAAAACGGGTCAACGGCGAGGAGTCCCCGTAGGGATGCAGCAGCTCCACGTTGGTGTTGGACAGTCGCACGAACACCACCGTCACCCCGAACTCCGGCAGATCGCACGGCGCATCCACCCGCGCGCCCAGCGTATCCCGATAGGTGGCCACCGCCCGCTCCAGATCCGGCACTGCCAAGGCCACATGATTCAAACGACCGATCAATGTTTTTCTCCAACCTTAAACGGCACCCATTTTGGGATGCGTCGTTTTTTGCAAGGCCGCGTGCAAGATGCGGGCGTCGTTTCCAAAAGGCGGAAACGACGCCCGCGAAGGCGGCGTGCGGCCCGTTTTTCGCAAATACCGCGAAAAATGCTTCTTTTGAAGAGCGCGCTAAAGTCAAAGTCAAAACCCTGGGAGAGGAATCTCCCAGACCCTCTCTTTTTTTTCACCAGTAAAAACGATACATTCCAAGCCGGGTGCGGTTTAACCTTACTCGAAGGTGAACAACACCGCATCCGCTTCCACCGTGTCGCCGGCTTTCACATGCACCACCGCCACCACACCATCCTTCTCGGCCCGCAGGGTGTTCTCCATCTTCATCGCCTCCAGCACGCACAACGGATCCCCCTGTGCCACCTTGTGACCCACCACGGTCATCACCTCGCGCACCAGACCCGGCATCGGTGTGGTCATGCTCTTGGTGCTGACCGTCTGGCGCTTCTCCGGCATGCGCCGCGCCATCTCGTAGAGACGCCACGGGGTCACCGTTACCTGCACCCGGCGTCCGCCGTGGGTGAGTTGATACCCCATCTCGATGCGCCGGATGCGCACCGTCGGCTCCGCGCCATCCACATGAAAGGTCGCCATCCGCTTGCCAGGGTGATAGTTGCCCGAAATGTTGTGCATGCTGCCATCCTCCAGCGTGATCCGGGTGTTGGATGGTCGGTGTTCCGCCGTCAGCCGGATCGCCTCGCCCTCCATCATCACCACCCACTCCTCGCGGGCGGGCGGCGGCATCAGCAGGGCCTCTCCGGCCTGTTCCACGCACACCGCCACCATGGCGAAAAACAGCCTCAAATCATCGGTCAGCGGGGCTCCCGCGAAGCCGTCCGGGTACTCCTCGGCTATGAAGGCCGTGGTCAGATCGCCCACCAGAAAACGGGGATGACCGAGCACCGCGTTGACGAAATCGATGTTGTGCGCCAATCCGTCGATCAGATAGTTGTCCAGCGCCCGCCGCATGGTGGCGATCGCCTTGGGACGCTTCTCCCCCCAGGTGATCAGCTTGGCGATCATCGGGTCGTAATGGATCGATACCTCACCCCCCTCATACACCCCGGTATCCACCCGCACCCGTTCGCTCTCCACCGGCGGCTGATGGCGCACCAGCCGGCCCGACGAGGGAAGGAAACCGGCATAGGGATTCTCCGCGTAGATGCGGCTCTCCATGGCCCAGCCACGCAGCGGCACCTGCTCCTGGGTCAACTCCAGCGGCTCGCCACGGGCGATGCGGATCATCTGTTCCACCAGGTCCAGGCCGGTGATCATCTCGGTGACCGGGTGTTCCACCTGCAAGCGGGTATTCATCTCCAAAAAGTAGAAGCGCCGATCCGCGCCCACCACAAACTCCACGGTCCCGGCGGAAACATACCCCACCGCACGGGCCAACATCAGCCTCCTCGATCACCTTCTGGTTGCGGCGTTGAATCGAACACTCGCGCTCGTTCAACCACAGACCGTTGCCGTGCGTGTCGCACAGGATCTGCATCTCGATGTGGCGCGGTTTCTCGATGAACTTCTCGATGAAGACCCGATCGTCCTTGAAGTAGTTGCGACCCTCGCTGGCCGCCGAACTCCACCCTTCGCTCACCTCGCGATCATCACGCGCCAGCCGCATCCCCTTGCCGCCACCACCTGCCGAGGCCTTGATCATCACCGGGTAGCCGATCGCCCGCGCCACGGCAACGGCCTCCTCGGCACTGCCGATCACCTCATCGTGTCCGGGGATGGTGTTGACGCCCGCCGCGCGTGCCAGGCGCTTGGAGGCGATCTTGTCCCCCATGGCGCGGATCGCCTCCGGGCCCGGACCGATGAAAATCACCCCGCGCTGCTGCAAGGTCTCGCAGAACCCGGCGTTTTCGGAGAGAAAACCGTATCCCGGATGAACCGCGTCGGCACCGCTCTGTTCGATGGCGGCTAAAATGTTCTCGACCGACAGATACGAAGCGCTGCTGGCCGCCGGTCCCACCCGGATCGCCTGATCAGCCAGACGGACATGCAAAGCGTCGCGGTCGGCATCCGAATGGATGGCCACGGTGACAATGCCCATGCGGCGGGCGGTCCGGATGATCCGACAGGCGATCTCGCCACGATTGGCAATCAGAATGGTACGCATGCCAATACCCCTCACAAAGGCAGATTGTCGTGTTTTTTCCAGGGATTGGACAATTGCTTGCCAGCCATGGTCTGCAATCCCCGGATCACGCGGAAGCGGGTATCGCGTGGCATGATCACATCGTCGATGAACCCCTTGCGGGCCGCGATGAACGGATTGGCGAAGTTGGCGGCGTAGGCTGCGGTCACCTCCTTGAGTTTGGCCTCGGGATCCTCCGCGTTGCGGATGTCGTTGCGGAAGATGATCTCTGCCGCCCCTTTGGGCCCCATGACCGCGATTTCGGCATTCGGCCAGGCGTAATTGAGGTCGCCGCGCAGATGCTTGGAGGACATCACGTCATACGCCCCACCATAAGCCTTGCGGATGATCACCGTCACCTTGGGCACCGTGGCCTCGGCAAAGGCGAACAGCAGTTTGGCGCCATGCTTGATGATGCCGCCCAACTCCTGTTGCAGACCGGGCAGAAATCCGGGCACATCGACGAAGGTGACCAGCGGGATGTGGAAACAGTCGCAAAAGCGCACGAAACGCGCGGCCTTGACCGAGCTGGCGATATCCAGGCAGCCGGCCAGCACCAGCGGTTGGTTGGCGACGATGCCGACGGTCTGGCCATCCATGCGCGCAAAACCGATGATGATGTTCTTGGCGTATCCGGCCTGCACTTCGAGAAAGTCGTGGTTGTCCACCACCTTTTCGATCAGCTCTTTCATGTCGTAGGGCCGCAGCGGATCATCCGGTACCAGGGTATCAAGCGACGGCTCCTGACGGTGCGGATCATCGCCGGTATCGATGCGCACCGGCGGGGCCTGGTTGGAGGAGGGGAGGAACGACAACAGCCTCCTTAACTGCTTGAGCAGGTTGAGATCATTATCAAAAGCGAAATCAGCCACCCCGGAGCGGGTGAAGTGGGTGATGGCACCGCCCAGCTGTTCGGCGCTCACCTCTTCGTGGGTGACGGTCTTGACCACCTCCGGACCGGTCAAGAACATATAGGAGGTATCCTTGACCATGAGGATGAAGTCGGTCAGGGCCGGCGAATAGACCGCGCCACCGGCGCACGGCCCCATGATCGCCGAGATCTGTGGCACCACCCCGGAGGCCAGCACGTTGCGTTGGAACACCTCGGCATAGCCGGCCAGCGAGGCCACCCCCTCCTGGATGCGAGCGCCTCCCGAGTCGTTGATGCCGATGATCGGTGCACCGACGCGCACGGCCATATCCATGATCTTGCAGATCTTGCGTGCGTTCGCTGAACTCAACGAGCCGCCCAGCACGGTGAAATCCTGGGAAAAGGCGAACACCTTGCGACCGTGGATGCTCCCCACGCCGGTCACCACCCCATCGCCGGCCACGCGGTTCTCCTGCATGCCGAAATCGGCGCAGCTGTGCTCCACGAACATGTCCAGCTCCTCGAAGGAGTCGGGATCCATGAGCACCTCCAGCCGTTCGCGCGCGGTCAGTTTGCCGCGTTTGTGTTGCGCGGTGATGCGTTTCTGCCCGCCCCCCAAACGGGCCTGGGTGCGCAATCGTTCCAGTTTATCGATGATTTCCCACATGATTTCGACTCATCCACTTGAAATGAGAACCAGCGTATAGCAACGAAGAGATACCGCTTCACCGCTCGAAAAAGTGTCGCAACAACCGTTCCGCCGCGACCACCGCCCCCAACTCGCCCTGCCTCACCGCTGGTTCCAACTCCCTGGCCAGCCGCTGGATCGCCGGATCGGCCAGAAAACGCCGCCGCAAGCCATCCTGCACCCGCTCCCACATCCACGTTGTCGCCTGGTGCAACCGTCTTTGTTGCAGCGTACCGTTCTCGATGCCGTGTTGCCGGTACGCCCGGATCGTCTCGTAAACCGCCTCGATCCCGGACTCCTCCAGGGCGCTGGCCAGCAACACGCGCGGCATCCAATCCATCACGTCGTGATGCAGAAGCGGTAAAGCGGAACCTACCTGCGCGGCGGTGGTCTCGGCAGCCTGTCGGAACGCTCCGTCGGCCTTGTTGATCACGATCAGCTCGGCCAACTCCATGATGCCGCGCTTGATCCCCTGCAACTCGTCGCCGGCGTTGGGTAGCAACACCAATGTGAAGAGATCCACCATGCCGTGGACTTCGGTCTCGCTCTGTCCCACCCCGACTGTTTCGACCAGGATGAGTTCAAATCCTGCGGCCTCCAGCAGTACCATGCTCTCCCGCGTGCGCCGCGCCACGCCACCCGCCGTGCCGCCCGCCGCTGTGGGACGGATGAAGGCCAATGGGTGGGCACTCAATCGCGGCATGCGGGTCTTGTCCCCCAGAATGCTCCCGCCGCTCTTTCGCGACGAGGGATCGATGGCCAGCACCGCCGTGGGCACGTTCTGCCCGACCGCCAGCATGCCCAACGATTCGATCAGGGTGCTCTTGCCCGCCCCTGGCGGCCCACTGATCCCGACTCGCACGCTCCGAATACCCGGCAGGCTCAGCCGGTCCAAAAGTCGGGCGGCCAGAATCTCGTCCTCGGGACGGGAACTTTCGATCAGCGTGATCCCTTTGGCCAACGCCCGGCGTTCCCCTTTTAAGATCCCCTCGGCCAGTCCGTCAATCAGCTCCTCCGGGTTCATCAGGCAGCCTGGGGCAAAAGCCGTCGTTCGATCGCGGCGAGCACCCGGCCCGCCGCCTCCAGCGCCGAGGCCCCTGGTCCGAAGATCTCGGCCACGCCGACTGACTGAAGCGCGGCATGATCCTGCTTGGGGATCACCCCGCCGGCCACCACCACCACATCGCCCGCTCCTTCTTTCACCAGAGCGCGCATCAAAAGCGGTAACAGCGTGGCATGACCCCCGGCCAGGCTTGAAACCCCGATGGCGTGCACATCGTTCTCCACCGCCTGCCGCGCGGCATCCTCGGGGGTCTGGAACAGCGGACCGATATCCACATCGAATCCGGCGTCCGCAAAGGCCGAGGCGATCACCTTGGCACCCCGGTCGTGTCCATCCTGACCGAGCTTGACCACCAACAGCCGGGGTCGCCGACCGGTGCGGCTCTCGAAGGCGTGTACCCGGCCTGCCAGCTGCTCCCAAGCCTCTTTGCCGCGCCAGTCAGCGGCATAAACCCCGCTCACCCCGCCGATCTGCCGCCGATGCCGGCCATAGACCGTCACCAGCGCCTCGCTCACCTCGCCCACCGTGGCACGGACGGACATGGCATCGATCGAGAGAGCCAGAAGATTGCCGCTCTCCTCGCGGGCCGCCTGCGTCAAAGCGTTCAGGGCTGACTGGACCGCCGCCGGATCCCGGTTTTGCTTGACCTCGGCCAGGCGATGCAACTGCGCCTCGCGCACCGCCAGGTTGTCAACTACCAGCACCTCCACCGGTTCATCCGAGGCCGCCTGGAAGCGGTTCACCCCGACGATCACCTCATCCCCCCGGTCGATGCGTGCCTGCTTGCGGGTGGCGGCACTCTCGATGCGCCGCATCGGCAGGCCGGTGGCAATCGCCGCCACCATACCGCCCGCGGCATCGATCTCCTCGATCAGCTCCCAGGCCTTCTGCGCCAGATCGTGGGTCAAACTCTCCATGAGATAAGAGCCGCCCCACGGATCGATCGCATGGGTCACATGGGCTTCTTGTTGCAAGATGATCTGCGTGTTGCGTGCGATGCGGGCAGCGAATTCGCTCGGCAGGGCGATCGCCTCGTCGAGTGCGTTGGTGTGCAGCGATTGTGTGCCGCCGAACACCGCCGCCATGGCCTCGATGGTGGTGCGGATCACGTTGTTGTGCGGATCCTGGCTGGTCAGTGACCACCCCGAGGTCTGGCAGTGGGTGCGCAACTGGCAGGAACGGGGATTTTTCGGTCCAAAGGCGGACATGATGCGCTGCCAGAGCAGCCGGGCAGCCCGCAACTTGGCCACTTCCATGTAGAAGTTCATGCCGATGCCGAAAAAAAACGACAAACGCGGTGCGAACCCATCCACATCCAGTCCGCGCGCCAAGGCGGTCTGCACATAGGCCTTGCCGTTGGCCAGGGTATACGCCAGCTCCAATGCGGCATCGGCCCCGGCCTCCTGCATGTGATAGCCGGAGATGGAGATCGGATTGAACTTCGGCATGGTGGCCGAACAGTGGGCCAGGATGTCGCCGACGATGCGCATCGAGGGGGCGGGTGGATAGATGTAGGTGTTGCGGACCATGAACTCTTTGAGGATGTCGTTCTGGATGGTGCCGCTCAACGAGGTATCGCGCGCGCCCTGTTCGCGTGCGGCCACCACGTAGCCGGCCAGAATCGGCAACACGGCGCCGTTCATGGTCATCGACACCGAAACCTGATCCAGCGCAATCCCGGAAAAGAGGATCTTTAAATCCTCCACACTGTCGATGGCCACACCCGCCTTGCCGATATCGCCCACCACCTCCGGGTGGTCGGAGTCGTAACCCCGATGGGTGGGGAGATCGAAGGCCACCGAAATCCCCTGTCCGCCGGCAGCCAACGACTGTCGGTAAAAGGCGTTGGAGGCCTCGGCAGTGGAGAATCCGGCGTACTGGCGGATGGTCCAGGGACGCTTGACGTACATGGTGGGGTAGGGGCCGCGCACGTAAGGCGGCTGACCTGGCAGGGTATCGGCATCCCAGCCGCGCTTGTCGATATCCGCCTGGCTGTAGAGCGGTTGCAGTGCAATCCCCTCCGGACCGGTCCAGGTCAGATCGGCAAGGGTTTCACCATCCAGGCTGCGTGCGGCGGCCTTTTCCCACTGCGCGCGATTGGCCGACTTTGAACTCGGATCCGTGGAATTCAACGCTGCCTCCTGCCAAAAAAGTGTGAATGCGCTGGCACGGTGGAGTCCCTCCCCTCGCGTGACATACCCAGCCGGCAGACGATTCCAAAGGAGGCCGGAATGGCCAGAATTTTTTCCCGCCTCCTTCTTTGAATCGGCTTGGTCATCTTAATACTCCGGTCGGATCCGGTCAATACGCGGCGGGAATTCTTTGTTCCAGGCAGATGCGATTTTGGCCTGTTTGCTTTGCATGCAGGCTGGTGAGTGTGCAGGTTGGATGGTGTTTACGTATGTCAGAAACGCTTGGATCTGTCAATTTCCATGAGATTATCACATATTTTTCTTGTTCATTGGATCCAATTGTCTGTTGCACACGAGACGGTGGGCATGCGCCCGGCGGTGGACTTATTTTTGCACCTGCGCCCGGATGAAGGCTACGAGCGCGTGGGCCAGCTCCTTGCCGCGCGCGAAACGGTGTTGGGGGTTCCGGTCGAGCAGACGGGAAAGGATTGAAGAGAGTTCGGCGGGGATGTCGTGGCGTATCGCGCTGGCGTTCGGGAGGGGTGCGTGCAGGATCCCCTCCCGCAGCGCTTCCGGATCATCGGTCATAAACGGCGGGTGGCCGCTGATCAGGTGAAAGAGAATTGCGCCGAGTGAATAGAGATCCGAGCGGCCATCGACTGCTCCGCCTGCCACCATCTCCGGGGCTGAATAGGGGGACAATCCCCTGCCTGCGGCATCGAGCCCCAGGTAACGTGCCAGACCGAACTCCTTGATCCGCACGCTGCGGGTTTTGGCGTCGTAAATCAGATCTTCGGGTCGCAGCGCGCCGTGGGTGAGATTGAGCTGATGGGCGTGATCGAGCGCCAGGGCCGCACGGGTCGCGATGTAGAGGATCAGGGAGAGCGGCAGCGGATCGTCCGGGTGGAGATGGCGTTCCAGATTGCCGTTGACCGGGAAGTGCTCCATCACCAGGTGTGGCGGTTGCGCCTCCAGGTGGGTTTCGACGAGCGCGACCACCCCTTCGTTGGGGCGTTGCATCCAGGTTTGGTTTTCTTTGTCAAAGCGGCGTCTTGCCACCTTGGTTTCGGACGGGTCGTGATGGAAGGGGGGGGAGGGAATGCGCAGCACCACCGGTTTGCCGGAAGCGGGATCTCGGGCCAACAGCAGAGTCCCCAGGGGATCGTGTTGCAGTTCGGTGAGTACCTGGAAACGTCCCACGGTGCGCGCAAAGAGGGTGTCGACCGGCGGTTGACCCATCCGGTCGGTGGCATCCTGGGCTGCCGCAAGGCGCACTTGCAGTGCTTCGAGGCGCTGGATGAGGCGCGTATCCCGGGGGACGAAGCGCAGCAGGCGTTGATAGATGCGTGCCGCGTCGGCGATGCGTCCGGCGGACTCCAGATCGTGCGCCAGATGGAGGCTCATGGCCATCAGTTGGTCATCCATGGGGACGAGGCGCAACTGCTCTTGCGCCAGCTCCCAGCACTGTTGTCCCTGGTAGGCCAGTCCCAATGCGCGGTGGAGGTCGTTTTTACCGGAGCGGGCGGTGAACTCCCGTTGGGTGCCGAACCACCAGCCGAAGAGCAGCGGCAACAGGGTGGCGGCAGCCAGCAGTGCCAGCGGACCCATCAGTGGCACCCAGAGGTCGTGGGCTTCAAGCAGCCAGACGTGGACAACCGGGAGACCAACCGCCAAGGCCACGGCAGCGCTCAGAGTGACCAGATGGGCACCGATGCCCAGAGGTGGCGCAATCAGCATCAACAGCGTCACCACACCGAACAGCAGGAGGCGCACGGCCTGTGCCCACTCCGGGATGAAGAAACTCTGCCCATCCAGCAGAGCGGTGACCGCCTGGGCCTGGAGTTCGAGCGGCGTCATGCGGCGGATCACCGGGGTGGTGAGAGTCGGAGTGACGCTGGCGGCCTCTGGTCCGATCAGCACGATGCCATCGCGGAACCGTTCCGGTGGGATCTTGCCGTCGAGCAGATCGAGCAGGGAGAAGTGGGCGAACTCCGGGTGCTGGTTGCTGCCGGGGTGGAAACAGGGGCGGATGCGCCATTGGTTTTGGGTGGCGATGAGCGTATCGCCCAGGGAGAAGATTCCGTCCGGTTGCAAACGGATCTCATTGGCTGGGATGCGGTGCGCCACCAGCACGATCGCCAGGGGCAATGCGGGCAGGAGTTGGTCACCGGACTGGAGCAGCAGCGGCATGGCGCGTGCGACCCGATCCGGGTCGGGTGCCGGAAGATGAATCCCGATCCGGGCGGCCTGCGGGCCGATTGCCGCATGCGGCCAGTCGTAGGGTTGGACCCGGGACGGTTCGTGGCCGGCCTTCCAGGGGAGGGCGGGATCGGGCAGGGTCGCGACCTGACGCAGCGATTCCGGAATCGAGACCGCGTATGCCTCCGGATTGCTCCAATCGGCGGAAACGGGCAGCACGATGTTGCCCGCCTGACGGAACAATGTGCCGAGGCCGGGCAGAAGCGCTTCGTCCTTCGGATCGGTTGGGGAGATCGGTTCGGTAAAGGCGATCACGCGCGGGGCGGCGCGGTTTAAGATCTCGATGGCCCGTTGGTAATGCCGTGGTGCCAGGGGCCAGGGCCCGAGGCGCTCCAGAGTTGCCTCATCGATGGTGATCAGGGCCACGCGCGTTTCGGCAGGGCGGGTCACGGCGCGCACTCCCCGGTCGTAGGCGAAGCGCTCCAGTGGCTCGAACAGCCCGAGCTGATCGAACAGCAGGCAGGCGAGCAGCAGGATCAGGGCCGGCAAGCGGTGGTTGCGCGGTTGCAAAGGGGTCATGAGTCCGGGAACGGGGTCGGTGAGGGTCGATACGCATGGCGTGCGACAAACTCTTTGTAAAAAACCGGAGCGGGTCTTATGATACGCCCTTCGTCAAGAAAGGACAATCTTTGGAAAATCGCATTGGCAGGGCCATGATTCGCATTCAGACAGAGGATTTTTCGCTGGAGGAGGAGGTGAAAGCGCTGACCGCCGGTCGCACGGTGGTGGGCGGGGTGGTGAGTTTTATCGGCACGGTGCGCGATTATACCTCCGGGGATCGGGTGGTGGCCATGGAGCTGGAGCACTATCCGGGCATGACCGAGGCTGAACTCTCCCGCATCGAGGCGGCGGCGCGCGTGCGGTTCCACCTGGAGGAGTTGTTGGTGGTCCATCGGGTGGGACGGCTCGGGGTGGCCGATAACATCGTGCTGGTGGTGGCAGCGGCGCGTCATCGGGCCGATGCGTTCGACGCCTGCCGTTACATGATCGATCACCTGAAACTCTACGCCACCTTCTGGAAAAAGGAGATCACCGCCGAGGGGGGTGAGCGTTGGGTGGATGCCTGTCCGGGGTGTGAGGCAGCAGCAGGGGTGTGGGGTCGGGAGGAGGCTTTAGCATTGGGTAGCGGGCAAGGATTCGGTCATCGGCACGATTGTGCCCACGGGTCAGGGCAGGGGGGCGACCTGAAATTGGCGGGGCGGGATCACGGGGGTCATGACGGTCATGGCAAGCATGGTCATGACCATGGCAAGCATGAGCACGGCCATGATCACGGCGAGCACGGTCACGGCCATGGTGAGCACGGTTTCAAACAGGGTGGTCACGGTCATCGGGACGCCCTCTCCTGGCGCGGTTTGCGGGTGGGGGTGTTGACCCTCTCCGACAGCCGGGATCTGTCATCCGACAAAAGCGGCGATGCGTTGGAAGGGGAGGTGTTGAAGCTCGGCGGTTCGCTGGCTGGCCGAATGATTTTGCCGGATGATGCGGAGCGGATCGCCGATCAGCTGGTCACTTGGGCGGATGATTCGGGCATGGATGTGATCCTGACCACCGGCGGGACCGGTCCGGGTCCGCGCGATGTGACCCCGGAGGCGACCCGTGCGGTCTGCACGCGCGAGCTGCCCGGTTTTGCCGAGTTGATCCGTCAGGCGGGTCTGGAGCAGTTGCGTTCGGCGGTCCTGACGCGCGGGATCACCGCCTTGCGCGGCTCCACCCTGGTGGTGAATTTACCCGGTTCCACGCGCGGGGCGGTGCACAGTCTGGCGGCGGTGGCCGATCTGGTGCCGCACGTCTTGCGCATGGCGCGCGGAGGCGGACATTAGAAGGTAAACCACATTCGGTTTGGAATGAGTGATTTTACTATTAAAAAAAAAGAGAGGGTCTGGGAGATTTATCTCCCAGGGTTTTGCCTTTGACTTTGACGTTAGCGCGCTCTTCAAAAGAAGCATTTTTCGCGCCTTTTGCGAAAAATGCGCCGCGCGCCGCCTTCGCGGGCTTCGTTTCCGCCTTTTTGGAAACGAAGCCCGCATTTTGCACGCGGCCTTGCGGGAGATGACGATTTTCAAGCATGGTGGCGGTATGGAAGGGGGATCTTGAGATCATGATCGGTTTTGACGAAGCGTTTGCCCAGGTGATGGCTGAAACGCGGCCTGTAGAGGATGTGGTGCGGGTGCGGGTCGAGGAGGGGTTGGGTCGGGTGTTGGCCTCCCCGGTGATCGCTGCCGACGATGTACCCAATCACGCCAATTCGGCCATGGACGGCTATGCGGTGTTCACCGGCGATCTCTCCGCAACCGGGAGTACGCCGTTGACGGTGGTGGCCGATCTGCCGGCAGGCGATCGGCTGGAAAAACCGCTCGGCGCCGGCGAGGCGATACGCATCATGACCGGGGCGCCGATTCCGCCCGGCTGCGATTGTGTGGTGATGCAGGAGCGGGTGCAGCGTGACGGGGAGCGGGTGGTGATTCCGGCGGGCTGTCTGCCGAACGACAACATCCGTCCGGCGGGCGAGGATATCCGCGCCGGATCGGTGGTGCTGCCCAAGGGGTGTCGGCTGCGTCCGGTCCATCTGGGGTTGTTGACCTCGCTGGGCTTTGCCGAGATCGAGGTGTTCCGGCAACCGGTGGTGGCGGTGCTCTCGACTGGCAACGAGGTGGTCGAGGTGGGCGAGCCGCTTGCGCCCGGACAGGTGTATGACAGCAACCGCAGCGCTCTGCGGGCGGCTTTGACCGCTTTGGGGGTCAAGGTGCTCGATCTGGGTCTGGTGCGGGATGATCGCGAGGCGTTGGCCAGGGTGTTCGCCCGCGCCGGGGCCGAGGCGGACGCGGTGATCAGCACCGGCGGGGTGTCGGTGGGCGATTATGATCTGGTCAAAGAGGTGTTGCTCGGGCAGGGATCGATTCATTTTTGGCAGGTGGCGATGAAACCGGGCAAGCCGCAGGCCTATGGCCGGCTGGGCAATGCCCGTTTCTTCGGACTGCCGGGCAATCCGGTTTCGGGGTTGACGGTTTTTATGCTGATCGTGCGACCGGCGCTGTTGAAACTGATGGGTGCCACTGAGGAGCCGCCCCGCCGCATGCGCGCGACCTTTCGCGGTATCTTGAACAAAAAACACAACCGCCGGGATTTTCTGCGCGGCATCGCCCATTTCTCCGAATCCGGGGTGTGGGTCGAGACCACCGGACCGCAGGGATCCGGGATTCTGACCAGTGTTGCCAAGGCGAATGTGTTGATTCTGCTCCCCGAGGAGCCGGTGCGGTTGAATGATGGGGATCCGGTGACCATTCAGTGGATCGAACAGGATTGATGATGGGTTGAACAGGCGTGATAAAACTGCATTTGGC
>JAMOBI010000076.1:0-32311 GCA_039908105.1 Magnetococcus sp. YQC-9 | reverse complement strand
AAATGCTTCTTTTCGAAGAGCGCGCTAAAGTCAAAGGCAAAACCCTGGGAGAGGAATCTCCCAGACCCGCTCTTTTTTTTCACTCATAAAAACTATACATTCCAAGCTGGGTGCGGTTTAGATCGAAAAATCTGCTGCCGCATGCCGGATGATCGGCAGGTGAGACTCGGAAGCCGTGCGAATCGCCAGATGACAGACATATCCAATGGGCACCTCCACCGGCAACATTGACCAAGACTCTGCTGCATCCGCGAGGAACGCCTGATTGCCGGCCATCCGCAGCCTCTCCATTGGCAGGGAGAGTCCGCAACCATCGGCCTTGAGTACCGCTTCGCGCTGCGTCCAGGCATCAAAAAAGGCCCGGAGTCGATCCGGGGCTGTTTCGATGGCCTGCCAGCTCTCGGATGAAAACAACCGGACAAAATCGTTCAGATCGATCGGTCGAACCTTCTCGCAGTCGATGCCGATCTCACCTGATCGCGTCACGGCGCAGACCACCAGACCGTCGGTGTGCGAGAGATTGAAGAAGATATCTTGAGCCACCGCTGGCTTGCCGAACGGCCCCACCCGCCAGTTTTCAAGTGTACTGGCCGGATGTCGCTCCAACTCCAACCCCGCACGCACCAGCAAACGGCCCAGGAGCGCCGCCTGACGATCCTGCCAGCGCTTGTAGCGATGGATCGGCGCGTGCATTCCGGCAGGCAGAGACGCCAACAAAGCCTCCCAATGGCATTGTGACAGAGGGGCTGAGTTATCAGCAATCAGAATACGGATCACTTAAGAACGACACACCGATTGGTCAAACCACACCCATTTTGGGATGCGTAGTTTTGCGCAAGACTGCGTGCAAGATGCGGGAGTCGTTTCCAAAAAACGGCAACGACTCCCGCGAACATGGCCCAAGAACAAAGCCGCGTGACAGAGGCTTCAAGATTTAGTGACTGGCGTGCCAGCCCACGGCCCGTTGCAACCCGTCAAATCAGCTTTGTTGCCCCACTACGCATCCCAAAATGGGTGCGGTTCAGAAAGAACCACACATCCCAAACCGGGCGCGGTTTGAAGGCATTACTTTTTAACAAGATCAAGGAGAATAGCGGCTTCCAAGCGGTTCGGAAAGGGGCCGCATGGCCCGATGACACACCCCATAGCGCGGATCCGGCCACGCGAAAACAAATCCTCTGTGCGAACATCCCTTGACGCTCTGTACGAATGTGTGGATAATCCCGTCCCGCAAAGGCCAATATGATCGATCACTAGGCCAAAAGCAGTTCACATAGCAGTCACGGGGGCGTAGTTCAGTCGGTCAGAATGCCGGCCTGTCACGCCGGAGGTCGCGGGTTCGAGCCCCGTCGCTCCCGCCATGCACACGATGCTCAAGGAACGGGTAATGAAGGCACTTGCAAGGTGTCGAATTTACCCGTTTTTTGTTGCGGCATCATCCGAGGGGGATCCATCTTTAATTCAACTGCCATACCAAAGAGTGAGGTACCACACCGATGCAAATCACCGGCATGAAATGGGGGGCCAAATTACTCAAATACGTCGATTTTCCCTGCGCCGAAGTACTCGGACCGGAAGCGACGCCCGATGAGATCAAGGCCCTGATCGACAAATGGGGGGGCTGCCTGATCAAACCCATCTTCAAAGGCGGAATCGGCAAAAAGGGCAAGGCGGGGCTGGTGGGCAAGGCGACCGATGTGCGCACCGCTCTGAAAGAAAAAGAGCGTCTCTACTTTGCCGAGCATACCCATGGCAATCAGACCTCCAAATCCGAGGGGGTCACCTTCGAGGGGTTTGTCAAGGCGGAACACGAAATCTACGTCTCCTTGACCGACAACACCATCTACCGCGCCCCGACCCTGACCATCACCCATCACGGCGGCATGGATATCGAAGAGTTGCCCCCCAGCCAGATCGCGGTGGTGCCATTCGATCCGCTGACCGGCTTGAAAGGGTTCGTCATCTCCAATGCGCTCGACAAAATGAACGCCCCGAACGAAATCTTGAGCCCGCTGGTGCAGAACATCACCAAGCTGTGGGATCTGTTCAACAACTACGGCATGACCACCCTGGAGATCAACCCGATCCGCATCTGGCGCGATCCGAACGGTCGCCTGATTCCCATCGCCTGCGACTTCAAGTGCTCCTTTGATGGCGACGACCGCAACGCCAAGCGACTCAATCTGCCAGAAACCCTCGACAGCATCCATCTTTCGGACTACGAGCTTGAAGTCAATCAGCTGCGCACCTATCAGGGGCAGTCGGATGTGTATGTGATCAATCCGGCTGGCACGATCACCGCCATGACCTTCGGTGGCGGCGCCAATGCCCTGGTGACCGAATTGTTGGGCGATCTGGCCACCATCTCCTCGGACTTCGGCGGCAATCCGCCCTATGCCAAAATGAAGATGATCAGCGACATCACCTACAAGCACTGGCTCTCACAGACCAACGTGCTCTTTCTGATCGGCGGCAAGGCGAACAATACCGATATCTACGAAACCTTCCGCGCCATGGGCGATGGCTTACGCAGCTATTTCAACGAACGCGGTCCCACGCCGCTCTTCGTCGTGGTCGGTCGCGGTGGCCCCAATCTGGTGCCGGGGTTGGGCTATCTCAAGGATATTCTCGACTCCCTGGGTATCCCGCACGCCATGTTCGGTTACGACTCCGCCATGAGCGAGGTGATCAACTACGCCATGGCCGTGGACACCTGGATGAGAAATGGTGGTCGCCAGGTGATCGCCCAGAAATTGGGCGTCAAGTAACCCGTTCGGGCTTGTCGATCGCCATTCGCGTCCAGCCCGCGACCTTATTAAGCGCATCCAACGGAAACGGAGAGGTCTTCCATGCCAGCCATCAATACCATGCCCGCCGAAGGGCAAAATTTTCTGCATCCGAAGGGCGAAAAGGAGTTCCCCTACTACGTCGGCATCCACTCCCTGGCCGATCTGGCCACCAAGGAGGATCGGGTCTGCGTGCTCAACATCCTGGGTGGTGAGAGCACCACCGTCACCCCGATCAGCCATGAATACTCGGGCGGCAACATCGTCTGCGGCGTCATGCCGGGCCGTTCCGGATCGGTCTTGAAGACCAAAATCGGCGATATCCCGGTTTACAACAACGTGCTCGAAGCCTTGAACGACGGCAAGAAGTTCAACGTCGCGGTGGTCTACGTGCCACCGGATGGGGTCAAGGATGCGGTCATCGAGGCGGTGCGCGTCAATCCGGATCTCAAAAAGATCGTGATCCTCACCGAAAAGGTGAAGGTCAAGCACGCACGGATGATCCGCCAATACTGTCAGTGGCGTGGCGTGGATGTCTTTGGCGCCAACTGTTTAGGGTTGGGTGATGCCCACAACCATGTGCGCATCGGCGGTGCTCTGGGCGGCAATGTCCCGCACGAATCGCTGGTGCCTGGATCGGTGGCCCTCTACTCCAACTCCGGCAACTTCACCACCACGATCGCCACCTACCTGCTCACCGCCGGTTGGGGCACCACGGTGTCGGTGTCGTCGGGCAAGGATGTCTACATCCACTTCGCTGCGCCGGAATTCACCCATGCGATGCACAACGACGATCGCAGCAAGGCGGCGGTGATGTACATCGAGCCGGGCGGATACTACGAGCGCGATCTGGTGTTCAAAAAGCCGGTGGTCGCCTGCGTGGTGGGCCGCTGGAAGGCCAAGCTGACCCGCTCCTGCGGACATGCGGGCGCCATCGCCGGTTCGGGCGACGACGCGGCCTCCAAAGAGAAGTGGTTCATGGACAAGTTCGGGGTCAAGGCGATCTTCACCCCCGAGGCGCCGGCCTGCTCGGCCAAGGGCGCGGTGGTGACCAACATCGCGCACATCCCCCAGGCCATGACCGCCGTGATGATGATGAACGGCATCAAGCCGGACTTCGAGCCGCGCGGGGATCTGGCGCTCAAGTGCTGGTTCTTCGCCAATCAGGAGATCGCCCTGCCCAAGGAGCTGCAACTGCCGATGGTTGAGGCGCTGGCTCCCTATAACGAGCAGATCGCCTCTCTTGGCAAGCAGGTCGGTGCCATCTTCCCGCGTCAGGCAATGAAGGATTGTTCCGGTGCCTCGCGTATGGATGCCAAGACCCAGGTCTCCCAGGTGCACGGCGTGAGTGTGCTCGACGCCTCCACCCACACCCTGGAAGAGAATCTGGTGATGTCCCTGCTCCGCGAATATCCGGATGCTGCGGGACGGGCCATGGCCAATGTCGCGTTGAACGCCTTTGTCAACCATTTCGGTCTGCCGGGTCTGCTGGCTGCTGATGCGGCGCGTGCGGCGGGCAGCAGCCCGAACGTGGTGCTCTCCACCGGTGTGGCGATGATCGGTCCCAACGAGGTCAAGCCGGCGCGCGACGCCGTGCAGGTGCTCGTCGATCTCTTCGGTCACTCCGGCCTGAGCGACCCGAACAATCTGTCGTTCGATTTCCAGGCGCAACTGGCGGCAGCTGCCGAGAACGGCGCGCGCGACGTGCTGATCTCCTCCAAGAGCGGCAAGCGTGGCAAATCGATGTTGAGTGCTTTGGAAGCCCGGGGCTGCAAGTCGGTCTTTTTGGAGTTCGTCAAGGCGTTGGGTGCGGGTGGCGACGGGGTGCGCGACAGCACGGTGCTGGCCGCCATCTGCTGCCATCTGGCGTGGCGTCCGCTGATTCGGCGTCGTCTGTCGGTCACCACCATGCTTGCCATGCCGTGGCACCTGCGCATATTCAGCGCCATGGTGGGCTGCGTGGTGCCTGCGGATCGTCAGGACAAGAAGAGCTTCTCGGGCGTGGACAACGGCGAGCTGCTGGAATCCTGGAGCTTCACCGAAACCGCCTTCCTGTCGCTCTTTGGTCGCCGTCCGAACGAGGAGGAGCTGTTCAGCTTCTCGGTGCTCGTCGGTCTTCTGGTCACCAACGGTCCGGGCACCATTTCGGCCCAGGGCCCCAAGGGTGCGGTCAGTGCCGATGGTCCGATGGCTCCGGAGCGGATTCAGGTCAACAAGGCGTATCTGGGTTTCCTCTCGCACACCGGTTTTGCCCACGGCGGCAATGGGTACGAGGCGATCGCCTTTTTGATGGAGCGGTTCAAGGATTCCGGTCTGGCCGATCCGACGGATCCGAACCATGGTCTGGATCTCATGGCCATGGCCATGGCTTATGCTGCCGAGTACAAGGCGTACAAGGCCAAGGCCAAGGGTGCCGGGAGTATGGATTACGCCAAGATCCCGTGCGTCAACCATCCGGTGTTCAAGGGCAAGCCGGAGAACTTCGATCCGCGTGAGGTGTTCGTCGACAACCTCTTCAAGCAGCGCGGTTCGTACAATGTGTTCCAGGATTTTTACCACCAGTTGGTGCATGCGTTGTTCAAGTCGGGCATCAGCCGTGAGATCTACTGCGTGAACGTGGACGCAGTGATTGCGGTGATCCTCTTGAAGATGCTCTGGAAGCCGTATGCGCGTGGGGAGGTGAGCGCCTTGTTCGGACGCATGATCGGTACGGCTGCCGAAGTGGATGATCACACCAATCGTGGTCGCGACATGGATACCCGCACGGCGGCGAGTGCCTGCTCGTATGTGTCGTAAGCCAGCTTGGAGGGTGTAGCTTTTACTGGTAAAAAAAAAGAGAGGGTCTGGGAGATTCCTCTCCCAGGGTTTTGACTTTTCTTTTAGCGCGCTCTGCAAAAGAACCATAAAGGACCATAGCCAGAACAGAGCTGCCGGATATGACCAATTCAGGATCGAAGCGCGCACTGTCTAATAATTATTATCATCAAGCCGCACCTGATTTAGGATACGTAGTTTTCCTGGAAGGCCGTGTGCACGATGCGAGATTCGTTTCCAAACTTGCATGATGGGGGGAGCCCCCTTCACCCTCCGACCGTGGAACTCCAAAAGCACGCGTTCCACAGTAAAAGGCGGAAACGGTTCAGGCACTTGCGATGACCGGGGCCCTGAATGGTTGGGTCATGCGAGTCACGCCACAGCGACACGGGGTTTGAAGTGATCGATCGTGTTGTGATACAGATCGCTCATCGGGAAACATAGTTCGTAATCCCCCCAGATCAACTCGCCGTGCTCAAGCCGATAATCGGCAAACCGGGCTGGATCAAGCCAAATCCGCAGATCGGGATGGCGGGAACGGGACAAGAAAGGATAAAAATCGATCACCTGCTCGGTGTGATCATCAAATTGCAGGCGCAGTTGAAAAGGCCCTTGTGCTTCCACGGCCACGATATCGATCGGGGATGGATTCATGACAGCCTCGCTTGAATGCGCTCTGGCGTAATCGACTTGTAATACACGAAGAAATCGACCCACTTGGTGACGATCTCTTGAGCCCGATTGGAGACGAGCACCTTGAAATCTCTCAACTCATGCGCTTGCAGTGGCGCCCTGCCATCCACTCGGCCATAGCGAATCTCAACAACTCTACCCAGAATCATCTCGGCCCGGCATTCCCGCCCTTGCACCTTGCCATGCACATGGACGGGCTCATGTTCATTGGCGTAGAAAAAAACCACCAAGCCGAAATATTTCGTATAATTTCGGCATAGCGTCAACTCAAATGTATCGGTAACCCTGTCTCGGCTCTTGCTGACATGACCTGACTCTCTATTCACCAATCGCTCAGCAAACCGTGGACGATACGCCGCGCGTTGCGTCCCGCCCCCTCCACCGAGGGATTGAGCAGCCACTGAATCTGACTGACCGCAGCCAGCGACAAGGCCACCACCCGCCGCGCGGTCTCGTGGCGCCGATCCGGTGAGCCTTCCAGGGCGCGTGCCACGCTCAAGGCCAACTCAGCCACCTCGTTCAAACCGCAGGAGGCAGCCTGACGGTAGAAAGCCCCCATGGAGCGGGAGATGTGATCGGTCGGGGCAGCCTCTGCACCGCGCTGCTCGATCCGTTTGAGCTGATCGGTTACATCCATCATCCAGTCGGTCGCCTCTCGCTTGAACTCGGACGGGGGCACGAACCGGACGATCTGTCTTTCGTCATTCACCGGCTTGGACCACTCTTGGAGTTTCATTGCCTGGGTTCCTTTTATGACCAGATGGCTGAATTGTGCGCCATTGTCAAGAATGTTGGCCTGTATTAAGATTAATGCAATTTATATACCATTCATTGCAGAAACACCTCTGTATCGTGCCAACCAGCCATTCATCAACAACACAGGACGCATCACCACCAAAAAAACAACACGATCCGAGCGACTGACTTGACGCTTTTTGCCCAAATGGGTGACGATTCACTGCGTCCTGGCCATGCTCTTCCAAGGTGATGTTTGGCAAAAACCGCAAAACGTCCCCTTGACGAGCGCGCTAAAGGCAAAGACAAAACCCTGGGAGAGGAATCTCCCAGACCCTCTCTTTTTTTTCACCAGTAAAACTACACATTCCAAGCTGGGTAAAGTATACAGTACAGTCAACCCACTTCACACCCCCGGAGCCACCCCACCGTGCCACCCACCACCGCACTCATCACCGGCGGCGCACGCCGCATCGGCGCTGCCATCACCCGCGCCCTCGCCCGCCGCGGCCTGACCGTCCTCATCCACCACGGCCACTCTCCGAACGAGGCTGAAGCCCTGGCCCAAAAAATCATCACCGATGGCGGAGAGGCCTACCCCATCCAGGCCGATCTGGCCGATCCGTTTGCTGTCGAAACCCTCTTCACGCAAGCCGAAACCCTCCTGAAAGGCCGCCCGGTCACCCTGCTGGTCAACAATGCCGCCATCTTCGAGCGCAACGATCTCTCCGACACCCCCCTGGAACAGTGGCAACGGCACCTCGCCATCAACCTCACCGCCCCTTTCCTCTTGATGCGCGACTTCGCCCGACACCTCCCGGAAGAGCACACCGGACAGATCATCCAGATCATCGACCGGCACGCCGATCGCCCCAGACCCCACTACGCCGCCTACTCAGCGGCCAAATCGGCCCTCTGGACCCTCACCCGTCAGGCGGCACTCGAAATGGCACCTCGCATCCGCGTCAACGCCATCGGACCCGGACCGATCCTGCCCGCACCCGGCGACACCGGCGAACAGTTCGCCCGCATCAGCGCCGCCACCCCGTTGCAATGCGCCGGCAACCTGGAAGATATCACCAGGACGATCCATTTTCTGATCGATCATGACTTTCTGACAGGCGAATTGATTCGCGTGGACGGCGGGGAGCATTTGCGCTAGAATGGCTAACTGGCAAAACTTACCATTTCTCGTGAATGGATTGGATCTTTGCGTTATGCCCATACCCGGAAACATGCGGTTTCTCACGCTCCTTCCGCCCCTGCTGATGTGGATGCTGACGTTGATCGTGCCGGCACACGCCGACGCACCCCTTGCCGTCATCAAAACCGTAATCAGCGTCGTTGGCCCGCACAACCTCAACTATCTGCCCATTGATCTGGTTCCCCTGATCGGCGCAGATCGCGAAGAAGGGCTCGAAGTACTGTTGAAACACGTCGAAGGGGGCGGCCCGGCCATCAAGGAGATGGTCTCGCGCAACAGCGATTTCACGGCGGTCGGATTCCCGGCGCTGATGTCCTTGAAGGCCAACGGCGGCGAGCTGGTCGGCGTGGCCGCACTCTCCGATGCCACGCACATCGCGCTGATCGTGCGCAAATCCCTCGAAGGCGAAGTACACCGCATCTCGGACCTGAAAGGACGCATCGTCGGTGTCCCGACCAGCGCGGTCAATGCCAAAACCCTCTCCCAGCAAGTCATTGAAATGCTCTTGCAGGCAGACGGTCTGCAACCGCGCGATGCGCGCGTCATCTCCACGGGTCAGGATTGGACCCGCCGCGCCAAGCTGTTGGAGAGTGGACAGGTGGACGCGATCGTTGCCGAAGAGCCGTTCGCCTCCTGGATGTTGCAGCAAGACAAGGTCTTCTTTCTGCTCAATCTCGCCGATCCAACTCCCAAACAGCCGATCGTCGGCGCCGGCGTGCTGCATGCCGCCCTGGCCACCCGTCCGGACGTGATCGCCAACGAACCGGAAAAGGTCAAACGCCTGGTGCGGGCCGTGCAACGCTCCTTGCGCTGGATTGCCGAACACTCCCCCGAGGAACTGGTGGAGCGGCTGGCCATCACCCAACCCGAACAACGCGAACCACTCCTGCTCTGCTTGAAAAAATATCCCCGACTCTTCAGCCGCGACGGCGCCTTTTCCAACCATCAGATCGAAGAGACCAACCGCTTTTTCCACACCAGCACCCCGGACGCCTCCTCCATTCGCATGGAGGAGCTGATCAATGACCAATGGGCGGGACGCAAGGAGTGAACCCCTCCCCGATCAAACCCCGCAAGGCGGTGCTGCCACGCCAGGCTGCCAACCGTGCCGCGATCACCACGCTGTTGATGATCGTGTTGATCGCGCTGCTCGCCTTCTGGCTGCAACGCACAGCCATGGACAAAACCGCGCGTCAGGTGATGGCCGCGCTGGAGCAGTTCTATGCCGAAAAGTTGATCCTGTGGGAACAGGAGTGGCAGGAGCAGGCGATCCGCCTGCACAACCGGCTGGAGGTGCTGGATCTCTTCTCGCGGGGTGAGGATGCCTGGGATGGTCTGACCGAGGCCTTGCGCCACGAGGCGCCCCCCTCCTTTGCCGCCGTACTGATCACCGACGAAGCACGCCAACTGCTGCACACCCACCCGGCCCACTTCAGCGAACTTCCCGAAACCCTGCCGTTCGTCGGCCAAAGCGGCTGGCATGTCGTGCCCGCCACCGGTGAACTCTACCACTGGATCGCCCAACCGTTCTGGCTCGGACCTCTGGGGCATGGCGAACTGATCGCGCTGGTGCCGATCGAAAACGGTCTGTTGTTCCGCGCTGCCTTGCCCTTCACCGATCTGTTCGTGCTGCATCAGGGACGGCTGATGGCCAGCTCGCTCGGACATGCCTCCATTGCGCCCGAATCCCTGCTCGACAACACCTTCTGGCAAGCCAACCTCCGGTTCGATCAACTCGCCATTCCCTGGCAAAAAAATCTCCCCAAGGAGAGCCCGCGCCTGGTGATTCGCCATCACGCTTCGCCACTCTTCTCGGTGGAGGAGCTGTTGGTCGTCGGTATCGTACTCTTTGCATTGATCTCCTGGCTCTTCTGGAAAAGCCTCGGTGCCTGGATGCTGCGCGTCACTCAACGCATCCAGACGCTCGGCTGGGTGGCCGAGGAGTTCTCCAGGGGATTCGATCTCACCCCCAACATCCACGATGCCCTCAACAGCGTGCGCGACAAGAATCAGGACGAGGTCACCACCGTCGCCGACGCCATTGCCCTCGCCCAGGGCACCGTGGCCCGGGAGCTTCAGGCCCGTCTGGAGGCCCAGGCCGATCTACAACAGATGAGCAATCACAACAAGCTGCTGCTCGAAGCTGCCGGCGAGGGGATCTACGGTCTCGATACGGAAGGACGCACCACCTTCATCAATCCGGCAGCCGTGCGCATGATCGGCTGGCAACCCGAAGAGATCATCGGCTTCTCGCTGCACGACCGGGTGCATCACACCCGTGCCGATCAGAGCAGCTATCCGGCCCACGAATGCCGCATCTTCACCGCGATCCGGTGCGGCATCACCCAGGTGGTCAACGACGAACTCTTCTGGCGCAAGGATGGCAGCCCCTTTCCGGTGGAGTACACCTCCACGCCGATCCTCGATCAGGGGGAGATCCGCGGCGCGGTGGTGGTGTTCCGCGACATCTCGGAGCGCATCCGTGCCGACAAACAGGCACGGGACTATTTAACCTTCCAGCGGGTGATCAACGGCCTGCACGAAATCTCCTATCACCGCGTGTCACTGCGCGATCTGCTGGAGCAGGCCCTGGCTTTCATCCTGTCCGTGCCGTGGCTGGCGATCCAGGCCAAGGGAGCGATCTTTCTCGATGATCCGATGAGTGGCCGGTTGCGCATGATGGCCCATCTGGGACTCAGCGACCATCTGCTCACCCTGTGCCACGAGATCCAGCACGGGCGCTGCCTGTGCGGACGCGCAGCCCTCTCCCGCCAGATCGTACACGCCGACAGCGTGGATGATCGACACGACATCCACTATCCGGGCATGCCGCCCCACGGCCACTACTCGGTACCGATCCTCTCCGGCGACCGCCTGCTGGGCGTCCTCACCCTCTATCTGGCCCATGGCCAGACACGCAGCCCGGAGGAGGAGATCCTGCTTTTGGCCATGTGTCACACGTTGGGCAGCATGATCGAGCGCAAGCAGCTGGAAGAGTCGTTGCAGCACCAGAACATCTTCTTGGAGGAGAAGGTGCGCGAACGGACCGCCGAGCTGCACGATCACCTGGCGGCACTCAAGAAAACGCAGAATCAGCTGATCCAGTCCGAACGGCTCGCCGCCCTCGGAGGACTCGTCGCCGGCATCTCCCACGAGATCAAAACCCCGGTCGGCACCAGCTTCACCGCCGTGACCTACCTGGAGAGCGAACTGCATAAATTTCTCGACCTCTACCACAGCGGTTCGCTCTTCCGGGAAGATCTCGATGGCTTCCTGGACAACGTCAGCGAGGCCACCCGACTGATCCAGGCCAACCTGAAACGGGCCTCGGATCTGATCTTGAGCTTCAAACAGGTGGCCGTGGATCAGACCAGTCAAGAGAAACGCCGTTTCGATCTCAAGGAGTATCTGGACGAGACCGTCTTCACCCTGCGACCCAAATTCAAGAACACCCCCCATCACATCACCGTCACCTGTGATGACGGAATCGTGCTCTACACCTTCCCCGGCGCCATCTCCCAGATCCTGGCCAACTTCATCCTCAATTCGCTCGCCCACGCCTTTACCTCCGATGTGGAGGGCCAAATCCAGATCGAGGCGGGATTGCGCGATCCGTCGACGGTCTTTCTCAACTATCGGGACAATGGGCGTGGCATGGAGGCCGATACCGTGAAGCAGATCTACGAACCGTTCTTCACCACCAACCGCAATCAAGGCGGCAGTGGACTCGGCATGCATATCGTATACAATCTGGTCACCCAACGTCTCGACGGCACCATCGAAACCCGGAGTACCCCAGGTGGGGGGACGGAGTTCCGGATTCTGTTTCCGACCTGACCCATCCAAGGAGGATCGCCGGTGAACCAGATCCAGACCAACCGATCGACCGATCCGCTCATTCCCGTGCATCTGCCGGGACGACCCACGCCCCAGCCATTGCCGCTCGCCTCCACGGAAGGGAACTGGAAGATCATGGTGATCGACGACGATCCGGATCTTCATCCGCTCACCCGGCTGGTGCTCAAGGATCTGATCTTTGAAGGGCGACGGATGAGTTTCATCCACGGCTATTCCGGAGCCGATGCCCGGCGTCTGATACGCCAGCATCCGGATACCGCGGTGTTGCTGCTCGACGTGATGATGGAGAGTGATCGCGAGGGTTTGGAGGTGGTGCGCCACATCCGCGAATCGTTGGAGAACCCCTGGGTGCGCATCATCCTGCGCACCGGTCAGCCGGGTCTGGCCCCGGAAGCCGAGGTGATCGCAGCCTACGACATCAACGATTACAAGGATAAAGTCAATTTGAGCAATCAGGGGCTGGTCACCTCGGTGACCGCCGGATTGCGCGCCTTCAAGCTGCTCGACACCATCGAAAGAACACGTCAAGGGTTGCGGCGGGTGATCGACGCCTCCGGGAATCTCTACGAATTCCACTCGCTCGCACAGCTGGCACAGTCCATTCTGGTTCAGTTCGGTCAGGTGATCAATCCGGGCGCAGCCTCAACCGACGCCTTTGCCGCCACCTTGAAACATGGGGTGATCCGCATCCACGCCGCCACGGGACAACATGCGCCGCTGATCGGACAGCCGGTGGACGAGGTGCTCTCCTCGGATCTGGTCGCCCTCTCCTGGCAGGCTTTGAGAGATCAACGCCCCTTGTTCACCGAGCAGGTTTTCATCGGCTATTTCCGCACCCGCAACGGTATGGAAAACCTGCTGCTGCTCGATGCCGGACGCAGGCTCAACGAGGTGGATCGCGATCTGATCGAACTCTTCTCCGCCAATGTCACCGCCTCCTTCGAGCAGTTGCTGCTGCACCGGGAGATCATCGCCACGCAAAAGGATGTCACCTTCACCCTCGGCGAGGTGATCGAGACCCGCTCCGGCGAGGCGGGACAACATGTCCGGCGCGTGGCGGAGAATTCGCGTCTGTTGGCGCAATTGGCCGGAGTACCGGCAGATCAATGCGAGCTGTTGCGCATGGCCTCGCCGATGCACGATCTGGGCAAGATCGGCATTCCGGATGCAATCCTCAACAAACCCGGCCCCTTGACCGATGAGGAGTGGCGCATCATGCGCGCCCACACCGAGATCGGCCACCAGGTGCTCGACAATTCGGATCAGGCGATCATCCGCACCGGCGCGATCATCAGCGCACAGCACCACGAAAAGTGGGATGGCAGCGGTTATCCGCAAGGGCTCGCCGGCGAGGCGATCCACATCTTTGCCCGCATCACCTCGTTGATCGACGTGTTCGACGCCCTGACCCACAAACGCACCTACAAACCGGCCTGGAGCGTCGAGCAGGCTGTCGCGCAGATCCAAAAGGATCGCGGCACCCATTTCGATCCGGTTCTGGTGGATCTTTTCTTAGCCAATCTGCCGCAATTTCTGGAGATTCAGCAAGCGTTCGAGTGATGGGGTCCAAACGTGCAGGATGATCGGAGAACCCCCTCACCACCCGACCGTAGAACCCTATGAGCACGCGTTCCACGGAAAAAAAACGTAATCCCTTTTCCACCGCCTGTTGGGCATGAAAACCGAACGCCTCTTCCGGTGTCTCCTCGGCTGCCGCCAGGATTTGCATCACCCGAAGATCCTGACCGGCCATGGTCAGCAACTGACGAGCGGTTTCAGGATCGCTCATACAACACCTGTCCATCCTGCAAGGCCCGGTGGACCAGGTGAGAGGCCGCATGCCGAAAACGCTCGATCTCCTCACGGCTGTATACCAGGATATCCGTGGCCAGAGGAAACCGCGCCATGGCCCGTTCCAGTCGCGCCATCTCCTTGAAACGACTCCGACCCGGTCCAAATGGCTCGGACTCGATCACCAGCAAATCCAGATCGGAATCCCCCCTGGCCTCCCCTCGGGCATGCGAGCCGAACAGTACCAGCTGTTCCGGTTGCGCGGCCTCGACGAGAATACGGGTCGCCTCCTCCAGCAACGCCTGGATTGTGCCACTCATGCGCCCTCATGGTGTTGATATCGGTTTACGGATCGAACCATTGACAAGCAGCAAGCCAACACGCGCACGACTGCCACCCATTGTCTCATTTGTAGAGTGCGAGCCCGTCAAAGTCAAAACAAACTTGCATGCTGGGAAGAGACCCCCTCCTCCCCACCTGCGGAACTCAAAAAGCCAAACCGCACCCATTTTGGGATGCGTAGTTTTTCGCAAGGCTGCGTGCAAAATGCGGGAGTCGTTTCCAAAAAGCGGAAACGACTCCCGCGAAGGCGGCGCGCGGCGCATTTTTCGCCAAAAACGCGAAAAATGCTTCTTTTGAAAAGCGCGCTAAAATCAAAGTCAAAAACAAAACCCTGGGAGATGAATCTCCCAGACCCTCTCTTTTTTTTCACCAATAAAAACTACATATTCCAAGCTGGGTGCGGTTTAAACCGCACCCATTTGGCACTGGCTCCGACTGTTAGCGGTTCCCGGCAACAATCAGAGCATGACTTACAAACGGCAAAGGCCACGCATCACACCAAACGGTTCCCGCTCACCGGGTCAAATGCACATACCCCGGCGTCAGACTGATCCCGTTGATCCATCCCGGCAGATAGTAATCGATCCGCTGACAGGAGTACGAATCCGCACCAATCTGCGAGAGCGGGATCTGCTGTCCGGTCTGCGTGGTCGCGTCATACGACTTGACCACCCGGCCATCGCTGTTGACCTGATTCTTGAACGCCTGACCAACCGCCTTCTCGTCAAATCCGCTCGCCCCCATTTCACGGGAGGCCGTGCCGAGAAAATGCAGCGCCGGACCATGCCCACCACCACCGGTAAAGAAGCTCAAACTTCCATCGCTTTTCAATAGCGGCAGGATGTGTTGATTGTACCGGGTCAGCATCGCCACCATATCCATGCTGATACGCGGCAACATGCGCAGATTGAGAATATCCACAGTCGATTGGCTAAGATTGATACAGAACAAGTAGTAAGTGTTGCCATTGCCATCCACTGCTGACCGAATATCGGGTAACAGCCGCAACTCGACATCCGTGGTATAATCAAAGGCAAAAGGTGCGATCGTATCGAAGAAGGTATCGAACCAGTTGCCGACCTCGGTCTGAACCGATGCGGGCAGACGCTGATACATGCTCTTGATCAAGCCGATGCGCACACGAACGCGGACCATCGACTGATCCGCTGTTTTATCCGATGGGTAGATCTGTACCCAGATCTTCGGCACCACACTTTGAAGTGGGAAAGCGCCACCACGCGTCACCTGCTGATCAAGTTTGCCCAGAATCAATCTGGCCAACTGGGTCTCACTCAAATCGTAGGGAAGAGTGGGCGAAGCCGGCGCATTGGGTGCCCGATACAAAGTCTTGATGATATCCTTGAAGATGAATTCGGCATTGGCCTTTTCATTACCATCCGCAGCCACCCCCCCGCTCAGATCGAACGGCACGGGCAAAGCGGTAATATTCACATTGCGGGTAAAGACGCTACCCGACACCGTATCCACCATTTGGATGGTGATGGGATAGTCGGTGTTCGCCACGAACGACGGGACAGGCGAATCGCTCACCGCCAGATAGACATTGGCGCCATTTCCCCGCAGCTGGAACAAATTGTTCGGATTGCTGGTGAGCGCGAAGGTGAAGGTGCCCGCCCCTGGATTCAACGCGCTCAACTGGGCGATGACCGTGCCATGATCGGCATTCACGTAGAAGGACAAGGTACTCAGGTTGATCTTGCTGATCACGTTGACGGTCGCAACCAAGGTACCGGTGCGCGTAGGCGTCGGGGCGGTCGGGATACCGTTATCCGTAGCCTCCAATGTGAAATTGAGCGCTTTTTGCGTCTGACCGGCAGGCAGATCAAAACGCACGGCAGGCGACATGCTCAACACGCCGGTAACCGGATCAATGGTGAAGCTGGTCGCATCCGTGCCGCTGAGCGACCAGGTGAACACGCTCCCGGCATCCTCATCCGTGGCGGTCGCGCTATAGCCGGTGACCGTATCGCCTTCGACCAGGGGACCGATGGTAACCGCCGAGGTGACAACCGGTTGATCGTTGGCATTGGTGACCGTGATGGTGACGGACCTGGTATCAAACAGCCCGGCAGTATCGGTCACGGTGATATTGAGGTCGTAAACATTATTGCCGCCGGCATCCGCCGGCAATTCATGGTTCGGCGGATTGATGAAGGTCACGGCACCGGTGGACGCATTGATATTGAACAAATCTTTATCAATCCCACCGGTAATCGACCAGGTGAGCACATCCCCGTGCGCGGTATCCGGATCAAGGGACACGGGAGAATAAGCCACGCCAGTGCCGTTCTCCGCGAAATTCGCCGTGAACGGAGCCTGGATCACCGGCGCCTCGTTGACATCGGTGACGTTGATGGTCACCGCCTTGGTATCGTTCAATCCACCGACATCGGTCACCACCACGGTAATGGTATAAGTGGGACCGTGCCCATCCTCGAAGTCGGGCGGCGTCTTGAAGGTAACCGCGCCCGTGGCCGGATCGATGTTGAACAGTCCCGCGTCCGCTCCAGGCAAAAGCGACCAGGCGAGGGTATCCCCGTGCGCAGTATCCGGATCACTCGCTGCGGCCTGATAAGCGATGGCGATCTGATTCTCATCGATACTCCCGGTCGCACCAGACGTGATCGTCGGTTTCTCGTTGATATCGTTTTACATCCTTGCTGTCCGTGAGTCCGAGTGCGTCGGTCACCACCACGGTGATGGTATAAGTGGGACCGTGCCCATCCTCGAAGTCGGGCGGCGTCTTGAAGGTAACCGCGCCCGTGGCCAGATCGATGTTGAACCACCCAGCGTCCGCGCCAGGCAAAAGCGACCAGGTGAACACATCGCCGTGCACGGTATCCGGATCAATCGCGGTGGCTTGATAGGCAGTGCCGATGGCGTTCTCGACAAACGAAGCCGTCGCCGCCGAGGTGATCGTCGGTTTCTCGTTCACATCGGTAACGGTGATCGCGACCGCCTTGGAATCCGAGAGATTCTTGGTGTTGGTCACGGTGACGAGGATGTCGTAGACGTTGTTGACGCCGTTATCCGTCGGCGCCTCGAAGTCCGGAGGCACCAGGAAGCTGAGCGCGCCGGTAGTCGGATTGATGGAAAAGCGCCCGGCATCGACTCCGGTGATGGTCCAGGTGAACACATCTCCCACCCCCGGTGGCAAGGCGGTCGCCTGATAGGCGATACCGGTGCCGTTCTCCGGGAAGGTCGCAGTCGAACCAGAGGTGATCGATGGATTTTCGATGACATCGGTGACGGTGATGGCCACCGCCAACGAGGTGGCCAGACCTTTTTTGTCGGTCGCGGCCACCACGATGTCGTACCCATTGTTCTTGCCGGCATCCTGGGGATTCTCAAAATCGGGTGAGGCTTTGAAACGCACATCGCCCGTGACCGGATCGATCGTGAACAGCTCCGCATCCACACCAGAGAGTGACCAGGTCACCGCATCCCCGGCATCCGGATCAACAGCGGTCGCCAGATAGGCCACACCCGTGCCATTTTCGGCAAACGAGACCGAAGCCGCCGAGGTGATGACCGGTGCCTCGTTGACATCGGTGACCGTGATGGTCACGGCCTTGGAGTCGCTCAATCCGCCCACATCGGTCACGATCACCGTGATGACATAAGTCGGCGTATGGCTCTTGCTCTCGAAATCCGGGGGCGTGACAAAACGGACTGCGCCAGAGGTCGGATCGATGGTGAAAGCATTCGCATCCGCACCAGCAAGCGACCAGGTGAAGGTGAGCAGATCGCCAGCATCCGGATCCGTTGCCGTGGTCTGATAGGCGATGCCGCTACCGTTCTCAACGAAATTTGCCGCAGCGGGTGCCGCCGGATTGATCTGCGGTGCCTCATTGACCGGCGTGACCGCAATGGTGACCGGCAGCGAGGCAGGCAGGCCGCCCTTGTCGGTCACGGTGACGGTGATCGCGTAGCTCGGGGTATGGGTAGCGCTCTCGTAATCGGGCGGCGTTTTGAAGCTGACCGCGCCGCTGGCGGCATCCAACGTGAAGAGCGCCGCATCCACGCCGGCGAGCGACCAGGTGAACAGATCGCCGGCATCCGGATCGCTCGCCGTGGCCTGATAGGCGATGCCGGTGCCATTCTCCGCGAAGGTGCCGCTGGCCGCCGAGGTGATGATCGGTGCTTCGTTGACATCGGTGACCGTGACGGTCACCGCCTTGGTATCGAAGAGCCCCAGTTTATCCGTCACCACCACATTCAGCGCATAGGCCGGCGCATGGGTCGTACTCTCGAAATCCGGGGGCGTGACAAAACGGACCGCACCCGAGGTCGGATCCATCGTAAAGAGTGCCGCATCGCTGCCGGTGAGTGACCAGGTGAACACATCCCCGGCATCCAGATCGCTCGCCGTGGTCTGATAGGCGATGCCGGTGCCATTCTCGGCAAAATTCACCGCCGTCGGGGCCGCCGGATTGATCTTAGGTGCCTCATTGACGTTGGTGACCGTGATGGTCACGGCCTTCGAATCGCTCAAATTCCCCTTGTCGGTGACCACAACAATGATTTCATGGCTGTTATCCAGCCCCACATCGTGCGGGGACTCGAAATCCGGTGGGTTGACGAACTGCACCGCACCATTGGCATCGATGGTGAATTGGGGTGCATCGAGCCCCTTCAACGACCAGACGCGGGTGCCGTCACCAACATCAAGGACGGTGGCCGTGGCCTGATAGGCGATGCCAGTGCCGTTCTCCGGGAAGGTGGCGCTCGCGCCCGAGGTGATCACCGGCAACTGATCGGTCACGGTGATGGTGACGCTCTTGGAGCCGGAGAGACCGGCCCGGTCGGTGGCGATCACATCCACGACATGGACCGGCGCATGGCTGGTGCTCTCGTAATCGGGCGGACTCTTGAAACGCAGCTCGCCTGAGGTCGGATCAATGGTGAAATAGGATTGGTCCTTGCCGCCGACCGACCAGGCGAACAGATCGCCCGCGTCCGCATCGATCGCCGTGGCCTGATAGACCACACCCGTCCCATTCTCGACGAACGAGCCAGTGGCACCCGAGGTGATGGACGGTGCCTCGTTGACATCGGTGACCGTGATGGTGAGATCCTTGGAGTCGGTCAGCCCCCCCTTGTCCTGGACCTTGACGGTCAAGTGGTAACTGTTCTGTTTCGTCTTGTCTTGCGGGCTTTCAAAATCGGGCGGCACAGCGAATTTCACGGCACCGGTCGCCCCGTCGATGGTAAAGAGCGCCGCATCCTCCCCGGCCAGACTCCATGAGAGGGTATCGTTCTTGTCCAAATCGGTCGCCGTGGTCTGATAGGCCACACCGGTACCGTTTTCAGCGAAATTCACCACCGAAGGAGCTGTCGCAATGATCTTCGGCGCCTCGTTGAGATCGAGCACCTGAATGGTGACCGCCTTGGAGGCAAAATATTTGTTCTTGTCCGACACCTGGACCGTGATGTGGTAGCTGTTCTGCTTGCCCAGATCCTTCGGATTCTCGTAGTCCGGCAGCAGATTGAAGGTCACGGCGCCGGTTGCGGCATTGATGTTGAACTGCGCTGCGTCGGCCCCGACCATTGACCAGATACGCGGCTCGTCACCCGGATCCGGATCCGAGGCCTTGGGTTGATAAGCCACACCGGTCGCGTTCTCATCGAAGGTGACCGTCTCGGCCGAGGTGATGGAGACGGTCGACTGATCGAGCACCGTGATGGTGATCGCCTTGGAGGCGCTCAGACCGGCGACATCCGTGACAGTGACGGTCAAACTATAAAGATTATCCCCACCCACATCCTTTGGGCTCTCGAAGTCCGGTTTTGCCAGAAACCGCACGTCACCTGTTTGGCCATTGATCTCAAATAACGCCTTATCCTCGCCGCCCAGACTCCATGTCAGCTTGTTCTTGTCTGCGGCGTCCGGATCCGTGGCCGTGGCCTGATAGGCCACCCCGGTGCCATTCTCAACAAAGGATACCCCGGACTCGGAGGTGATCACCGGCGTCTCGTTGACATCGGTGACGTTGATGGTCACCGTCTTGCTCCCGTACAACCCTTTCTTATCCGTTGCCACGACATCGAACACATAGGCCGGCGCATGATTCGGATTTTCGAAATCCGGCGGCGAGCGGAATTTCACCACACCGCTCTTGGCATCGATGGTGAAATAACCGGCGTCGGTGCCGACGATCGACCAGGTGAAGCTGTCATCAACGTCCTGATCGATGGCCGTGGCCTCATAAACGACACCGGTGGCATTCTCCTCAAACGATTGGCTGGCTTCGGCAGTGACCGTCGGCGCTTCGTTGACATCGGTGAGCACCACCCACACCGTGGCCGAGGCCGAACCGCTCCTTTGATCACTCACCGTGGCAGTGAGTCGGATGGATGGGTTGGTCTCGAAATCGAGTTTTGCGGCGTTGAGCACCGTGATCTTCCCGGTAGCGCCATCCACCGCAAACGTACCGTTGAACTCATCGGTCAGGTTGAAGCGCAGTTTGCTCTGATCGGCAACATCCGGATCCATGGCGATCAAGACTCCCACCACCGAATTCGGCTCGGCATTTTCCTTGATCGTAAAGGTCTGCATCGCCATGGTCGGCGCATTGTTGATCGTGATCGACGTGGTGGTGGTCGTGGTGGTGCCGGCACCAGACGAGGCGAGCGAACCGGCGGCATCTGGCGGGGTGGGTGTACTGGCGGGCACGGTGGTCGTGGCCGACGGAGTCTCGGCAACCGGCGGGAGCGTGCCCTTGGGCTTGGTATCCCCCTCAGCTTTCCTGGTCTCGGTGGGGGGCTCCTCCGTTGGCTTACCCGGCTCTTCGGTCTTGGTTTTGGCGTCTGTTTTGGGTTTCTCCCCGTCCGTCGTCTTCTTCGGCAGATACGGAGTGTTTTCCAACTGCTTCATCAGCTCATCCGCATTCTTGCTGGCCGCGTTCAAATCGACCCCCAGGCGATTTGCTTCGTTTTTCTGCCGTTCCAAAGCACTATCCTGCAACCCTTGCAGTACCTGCTCCAACGGCACACCGGCCTTGACCGCGTCGGCAATGCCATTGACAAACGTCGCGGTATCGTTGGCAATCGCCTGAATGGCGCGCTCCACCTGGAGCAGCGATTGGGAGCTCTGCCCCACATCGTTCAAATTCACCGTGGGCGTGGCCTGAACCCGCTCCCGCTCCTGTTCGATGCCCCGCACCGCTTCAAGCTTCTCCTTGGGAATCACCGCCTCGATCCGACTGGTACCCTCCTTGGCGAGCTCCGCCTCCTTGGCCGTCACCTCTTTGACCACTTCGTTAATCTTGGCCGCACTCTCGCCACCGAGCAGGCTCACCAGCGATGCATGGGTCTCTTTTTCCAATGCATTGAGCTTGGTGTTCAATTCGGTCTGCAACGCATTGAGCTTCTTCGTATCCTTTTCGGCCTCGGCCTTGGTGATCTGCTGGGCCAGCTCAGCGCGCAGCTCGGCCTTTCGCTCCTCTTGAGCCGCGATGATCTCATTGGCCGTCTGCTGTTTCTCGGTATCGGTCACCAGTTCGGCAATCCGTTCGCTGCGTTCCTGACGCACCTTCTCGATCTGCGCCGCCTGCTCGCGTTCGACCTCCTGCACCTTGGCAAAACCCTCCTCGCCGAGCGCCTCTTTAAGCTTGTCATCCAGCTTGGCGAGCTTTTCGTCCTGATCGATTTTTTTATCCAGAGCCTTGTCCAGCTCTTTTTCAAGCTTCTCTTCGGCCTTTTTGACCAATTCGTCCACTGCCTGAGGTGTCTTTTTCAGCAGCGCTTCCGCTGCGGCGCGATCCGGGGCCAACCCCTTGTCCACCAGAGATTTGGCCACCTGGTCGTTCAGCTTCTTGAGTGCTGCCCCGGAAAGCTTGCGCACCGTGGTTCCGCCATAAGCGCCCTTGAGTTCCTCACGGCTGGCCTTGCGGATCTCCGGTGCCTTGTTGACGCTGCCGTTGAGTCGTTCACCCTTTTTGACCGACAACGGCTGCTTGCTCGTATCCGCAGCGGCCCACGCCTCGGCGATCAATGACCAACTCTTTGAGAAGAACAGCTCGCCCGACGAAGAGGTGGGGCCCGGTGGTCCGACCTCCTCCATCCAGACCAGTACCATCTTTTGCAAGGAGATGACCTCGATCTCGCGATCCTTGCCTTTGCCATCCCCCAAACGTACGAACCCCTCCGTACCACGCACCCCCATGGTCGCCACCGGCGTGACCACCTTGAAAGGCTGATTCTTCATCTGTGCGAGCTTGCCACTGTTGAAACGTACCAGGCCCCGGGTCATGTCGACCACGCCATTGCCCTGCTCGTTCTCGGGCTCGAACCGATAGTCCTGAATCAGAAATTCGCTGTCCGGACCCAAGGCGATCACCGCGTCGTCGCGCATCTTCATGATCAGACGCGCATCCTTGCCGGTGATGATCTGATCGCCCTGATAGACGGGCGCACCCTCGGCCAGGGTGCGTTTGACATTCTCGAAGTTGGCAACCGCCAACCCCTTGAATTGGGTCACCATGCCGACCGGTTCACGCTTGGCGATTGTATCGGCCACACTCTTGGGAGCCGGTGGTTCGCCGCCCTTCTTCTCGGGTGTCGCGACCTTGGAGCGCTCCACGGCGATCGACTTGCTCTTTTGGGAGCCTGGAACCAACAGCAGATAACCACCCACGATCGCGAGTAACGCGATCAGGATCATGGCCACTAACCTTTTGTTCCGAAGAAGATTTCTCATAGATCGCACGAATCCCTAGCTTGAAGGATGGACCTGCTGCCGATCACGTAACGCGGGCACACCGATGCACAGTATACCGATTTTTAGCAAAACTCCCATTGATTTCGGGTAAAAAATCGTAACTCTCGTTACCACTGCCAAAATGCTCCACGATGACGAGGTACTTCCTGACCATTTCGTTCGCATCGCATTCCGAAAAAAAAGCCGTCCACAAGGGACGGCATTCAATCTCATCATCGCTATACGCTCTCGGAGTGTTCAACCAGACAGGCTGGTTACAATTTCGCGTCCGTCCGCGCATCAAGGGCTGCTCCTGGTCCTGGGGGCGGTGCACCCTGTCCCGTCGCACCATCCTTCTCCTGGACCGGAAAGGCCCGGGTCGCGGGCGGTGCAGATGGAAACATCGGGAAGCCGCCTGAGTTGCCCCCCTCCGACCCACCCGGCGTATTGGTGAAATCCAGATAGGAGGATCCGACTGCCATGGCATTGGCCGCAGCCGGTTTTGCAGGCTGTGCGGATGGCGTGGATTGGGACGCAGGCTGACTGCGGGGTACCTCTGGTGCCGAGGGGGGCGCAGGCGCTGCCGGGGGTGTTGCAGGTACCTGGGCTACCGGCGTCTGGACCGGAGCAGGGGCCGAAGCCGGAGTCGCGGGGGCCGGAGTCGCCGAAGCCGGAGTCTCGGGGGCCGGAGTCGCCGAAGCCGGTATCGCGGGGGCCGGCGTGCTGACGGTTGGCGCAGGGGCCGGAGTCGCCTGAGCTTGCTGGGCCTGGGCCGGCGTGGCCGGCGCGCCGACAGTTGCCGTTGGAGCCGGTTCGGCGGGCTTTGCCGCAGACGCAGATGGCGCTTCAGCCGACTGGGCCGGTTTGGCCATGACCGTCTTTTTCTTGACATCAGCGGACTGCCCATCGGTTTTGGCTGCTTTCTCCCGCTCCTTGCCGCTGTTGTCAGCCGTTTCGGATTTGCCTTGAGCCGGCGTTTGCGCCGCCTGCACGGGTGCTTTCCCCGGTTGCGCCTGCATCGTCTGCGGTTGAGCCAACTCGCGCGGCATATCCCGGTTCCGCTCCGCGACCGTCTCGCGCGGTCTGCCGTGGGTCATCACCACCGGTCGAAGGAAGATCACCAGTTCGCTCTTGCTCACTCCCTCGTCCTTGTGACCGAACAAAGTCCCCAATCCCATCGGCAGCCGCGACACGGTCGGCAAACCCTCGGAGTTGTTCGAGAGCGAATCCTGCATCAAACCACCCATGACCGCCACCTGACCGCTGTGTATGCGCATCATGGTCTCCATTTCCTTGACCTCGATCTCAGGGATCGGATTGGCGATGGTCTCTTGCACATTGGTCTGGGCATTGTTCTTGGTCAAGGCCGGGTTGGGATCCTGCACCCAACGGCTGATCCGCGAAATCGTCGGACGCACGTTGAGGCTCACGATCCCCTCCTTGGAAATCTGTGGCGTCACGGTCATCACCAGACCCACCGGCACGGTATGGATCTCGGTGTCGAACACCGGTTGCGTGGCAACCGTGCCGGTATTGTTGCTGCTGCTGTTGCCCGTGGTGGCATCCCGTGAGCCGGTGCTGGATTTCAAGGTGAAGAACACCTTGTTCTTGACCACCTTCAGCACCGCCGGCTGGTTGTTGAGCGCCATGATCTTGGGACTCGACAAAATTTTGGCGTTGCCGAAATTCTCCAACAACTTGATCGTGGCATTGACCGGTCCGGAATCTCTGGTCGGATCCCCGGTCGGTCCACCGGTATGGCCCAGGGTGAAGTAGTTGACCGCGCCCGAAGTGGCGGCTGCAGCGGCATCGCTGAAGGCGCTTTTCAACATCACGCCTGCGGAACGGTTGAAGATGATGTTCCAATCCACCCCTTCCTGGAACCGGTCGCTCAGCTCCACTTCAACAACCGTGGATTCGATCAACACCTGGCGATGGACATTTTCCAAAACACTGTCCAGATACTCCTGGATGCGCTCATGCTGCTGCGAGGTGGCCACGATACTCATGACGCCGGCCTCGGTATTGACCGACACCAGACCCGGCTTCAAGGGCTGAGATTGACCATCTTTTTTGGCCATGCCCGCCAGACCCTGTGGCATCGACTGGGCACCTCCTGGTCCCATCCCTCCTCCAGCTGGCAAACCGGTAGCCAATCCGCTCATGCCCGTGGGTGAGCCCATGCCACCTCCGGATTGCCCCATGCTTGGAGCATTCGGCAAACCACCCTGCTGATCCTGATTGTTCAGGAATTCAATGCCCACGTCCGCCCCGAGAATCGCCTGGATGTTCTGGGTGATGATCTTCCAGAAATTACTGCTGGCCTTGGTGGTCAGGGTACTGTTGGACTGATTGTTATCAGCCCCCGCCATGGGATTGCCGATGGGATTGCTCTTGTTGGTGGTCAGATTGGTGGAGATCTTGTTGGTGCTCTCCATGATCCGCTCGACCCCCAGATAATCGACCTGGTAGATTTTCAGATAAGGCAGATCCGGAGTGACAACAATGGTTTTGTCTTGAATCTCGTAGCGGATCGCCACCTGGCGCGCCACACGATCCAGAATCTTGCTCAACGGCTGATCGATGGCACTCAAGGTGACGCGCCCCTGAATGCCTGGATAGACATCGATGTTCTTGTTCGCATCGCGAGCCAGTGCGAACAACAAATCCCGCACCGGCATTTCCGTGACGGTGATCGTATACACCTCCTCAGGCACGGAACTCTCCGCCAATGCCGCCAACGGAGAGTCCTTCTTGCCCGGAGCCGGTGCTGCAGCAACTTCGACCTCGGGATTGGTCGGTTGCAAAAAGTGATCCCTGGACTGTTTGATACGATTGGCCGGCTCGCAGGCGGCCAGCAGAAGGCAACCAAGTACGATCAATCCCGCCCGTCGGGCCATGATGGCCACGGTCTGGCGTCGATCATTCGGAGATTCCTTGGATAGCGTGGGGTCATGACGGTCCATGGGATGCCTTTTCCCTTATGCAGAAGACGAAACATTGCCCCCCAACACACAATCCGGGAAGCGCTGCTCCATCTCAAGCAATTTGCAAGCCAATCGTCATGTTTCAATCCACAAAAACGCGCATCCTATCATCACGTCTCCCACGGCGGAGAGAGCGGATCAGAGCCATGGTCGGAGGATGAGCCACCCTCCGCATCACTGCTTTCCTCCCCGGTCTCACCCGCGCCACGCCGTGCAACCGCCCCGCTCGGACGGCGGCGACGGCGACGACGCGGGGTACGCCCTTTGCCATCTCCGGAAGCGGCTTCCGCCTCCTCCGTCCCCTCCCCGTCCTCTGATGGTTCGCCCCCGGAGGCTTCGACCGGCTGATCAGCAACCGCTGCCACCGTCACCGGATCGCTCTTCGGCTTGGGTTGACCACTCCGGGTACGGGTGGCACGACGCCGAACCGGCTTGACCTCACCAGACGCTCCCTCACCCTCGGCGCTGGTCACACTTTCCGGCTCGGCAGGGCTACCGGCTTCGGTCACGAGAGTGAGCGCGGGCAAAGACTCGGAGGTGATTTGACCATCACCCGGAGAAGCGGTCTCATCTGCAATGACGGGATTCGATTGAGCTGCCGGCTTCGGCTTGGCACGCGAACGCGTGCGACGCTTGGCACCCCCCTCCGGGGAGGCCGGGGCCTCGGGTTTGACCTCCTCTTGCCGGGCCTCCTCTTTTTTTGCAGCCGGAGTGGCTGACTTGGCCAACTTCTCGGGTTCTGCGACCGGCGGGGCCTCAACCGGTGCGGATGCGTGGATCGCAGAGGGCTCAGGCGCCCGGGGCTTTGGCTCGGGCCTGGCCAGAATGAACAGCCCCGGTGCCGCCGTGGCACGCACCCCTTCGATCACCTCCAGATCAGCGAGTGTTGCCTGACTGCCACCATGAACCTTCGCTGCGGCTGGGGCCGCCTTCTCGGCACCCGTCACCTCTGCTGGAGCGGCAGGCGGCACCACGGTGGCTTGAACAACCGTCACCACCGCCTCGCCAGAAGCATCAAGGGTGTCATCCGAATCCTCCTCCTCATCCGAGGAGTCGTCGTCACCCGCCGCATCGGAATCACCCTGCGCATCCTGGGTTGCGGTCAGTTGGCCAACGGCCTGCTGAACGGATTTGCGACGCCTGCGCCGCCGACGTTTCTTCTTCTCGGTCGGCTCGGCAGCAACGGCCACAACCGGTGCCACAGCCTCAACCGGCTGCTCAATCTCCGGCTCCTCCGCCGCACCCCCCACTTCCGGCAACTCCGGTGGCGGTGGCGGTGCCGGCAACGGCGGCGGCTTGCCGCCCCCCTTGGAACGCCCCTCCTCCGTCGTACCAACCGGTTGCCTGACACCACGTCCGGCCACTCCTCGACCGCTCCCCCTCCCTTCGCTGCTCTCCTCGCCGCCCACCTTGGGCCGTTCGGTACGCTCGACGCGGAACTCCGGGGTCTGCAAACTCTCATCGCCGTGGATCAACAAAGGAATTTTGCTTTCCGTCTCGAGTTCGGCCAACTGGACGCGCTTGTGATTGAGCAGATAGTTGGCCACATCGAGCGAAGTCCGGTAGACGATGCGGGTGTAACGACCCTTGGAGACATCCTCTTCTAGCATGCGGAACAGATGGATGGCAGACGACTCCACGGAGCGGATCGTGCCAAGCCCCTTGCAGCGCGGACACTCCATGCGATTGGTCTCGCTGAAAGTCGGTTTCATGCGCTGGCGGGAGAGCTCCAACAGACCGAATTGCGAGATCTTGCCCAACTGGATCTTGGCGCGATCCAGTTTCAACGAATCGCGCATCTGGCGTTCCACCTCCAGGTTGTGCTTTTTCTCCTCCATGTCGATGAAGTCGATGACGATCAATCCGCCCAGATCACGCAGCCGCAGCTGGCGGGCGATCTCCTCGGCAGCCTGGAGATTGGTCTTGAAGGCAGTGGTTTCAACATCCTTTTCCCGGGTCGAACGCCCGGAGTTGATGTCGATGGTCACCATGGACTCGGTGGGCTCGATGATCAGATAGCCACCGGATTTGAGTTGAATCACCCGGTCGTGCATCGACTCGATCTGATTTTCGATCTGAAAGCGCGAGAAGATCGGCTGAGAATCCTTGTAGGGTTGCACCACCTTGAGATAACGCGGCATCAACAACCGCATGAAATCCTTGCCGCGCCGATACCCCTCCTGTCCATCGATGAGAATCTCGCTCATGTCCGAGGCATAGAGATCGCGGATAGTGCGCATGATCAGATCCCCCTCCTCGTGGATCAACGCCGGACCATCGGCTGCTGAGGCGTTGACGAGGATCTTCTTCCACAGGCGCAACAGATAGTTCAGATCGCGGATGATCTCACGTTTGGTGCGTCCCAGACCAGCGGTGCGGATGATCAGACTCACCTGGCCGGGAATGGCGATGGTCTCCAGAATCTCCTTGAGCTTTTTGCGCTCCGCGCCATCGGTGATCTTGCGCGAGATGCCGCCCCCGCCCTCGTTTTCCGGCAGCAGCACGGCGTAGCGTCCGGCCAAAGAGAGGTTGGTGGTCAGCGAAGCCCCTTTATTGCCGCGCGGCTCCTTGACCACCTGCACCAGCAATTTCTGACCGCGGGTGAGAATCTTCTGGATCGGCAGACGTTGCCGTCTGGGGAACCGTTTGAAGGTATCGGGCAGCGGCGCGCCATCCTCGTCGATCTCGACGCCGTCATCCAGATCATCCCCATTGGCATCGGCCATGGCGTCGCCGCCCATGGCATCGTCGTCATCGACATCATCAAGCGCGGACAAGGAGTCGGACTCCTCGGCCACCGGTTCATCCAGTTCCTGCTCCTCTCCAGGGTCAAAACTCTCCTCGTCCGCTCCCGTCTCCTCATCCAACTCTGCTGCCGGTTCGCTCACCACTTCGGCGATGGGCGCCGATGCGGCTGCTTCCAGAGGCAAGACATGCCCGGATTGGGCGGCGTCCGCCGGTTCACTGCCCGTTTCCGGGGTGTGGACAACAGATTTGGGGCCGGGCCTGGAAACGGGCTTGAAAGGGGACTTTGCAGCAAACCCATCCGGCGATACCGGCTCCGGGCCATCATCGGCGACGTTCTGCGCCTCCTCGCTGTCCGGATACCCCTCCTCGTCCTCCTCCTCGTCATCCTCCCCGTCGATCGGCTCGGGCAACGGCAGGATGATGAAATCCAGACGGGGTTCGGCTTTGTCGCTGGTGGGGTAGTATTTGGGATGGATATCGTTGACCGAGAGGAATCCCTGTCGTCCGCAGCCGAAATCGATGAAGGCGGCCTGCAGGGAGGGTTCGACGCGAGAGACGCGTCCCAAATAGATGTTGCCTTTGATTTGTTCCCGGCTTGATGTTTCAATGTCCAGATCGATGAGTTTGTTGTCCTGGACAATGGCAACGCGAATCTCTTCTGGATGGGTCGCATCCACCAGCATGCGCTTGGTCATGGTCTTGCAGCTTCTCCTTGCATAGGGGAAGGCGACGATCCCCATATCAAAGGGAGGCCATGGCTCGCAATCAAGCGTGCACCATGGGGCATCTCCCCTTGAAGATGCGGGATCGGGCCTTGTCGGTTCGAGTGATCCGGGACATTGAGCCACCGGAAGAAAAAGTCATAAAAATAAAGAAATCGTGCCGTCCTGTCGGCTGAAACAAAATATGGAATCGATTATAGGACCGTTCCGTCATGGAAGTAAACCCACTTGAACAGACCCTCACGCATCGGGAGCCGGTAAGGCGTGTCCGGGTCAGCGCGGACGAAGCCGGAATGCGTCTCGATCGTTTTCTGGCGCATCACAATCCGGGCGCACCCGTTGCCCTGGTGCAGCGCTGGCTGCGAACCGGGCAGACGCGCGTCGATGGCGCCAGGGCGAGCGGCAATCTGCGTCTGGAGTCGGGCCAGGAGGTACGCATTCCGCCATTTGCCAGCCGGGAGCCGCCATCCTCACCCGCCGAGGCGGTGCCAGAGTGGGCCTTGCGGATCTTGCAGGGGCGGATTCTCTGGCGGGATCGTCATCTGCTGGTTCTCGACAAGCCGCACGGCATACCGGTGCATGGCGGCAGTGGTCAATCCTGGGGCGTAGTGGATGGCATGCGTCTGCTGCTGGCCAAAGAGGGCACGGACGAGGTGCCGGAGTTGTGTCATCGGCTCGACAAGGAGACCTCGGGGTGTCTGTTGTTCGCCCTCGACAAGCCAAGTGCCCGCAAAATGCAGGAGGCGTTCAAGAGCGGGGCTGTGGACAAGGCCTATTGGGCCTTGATCGCCGGGGTGCCGCGTGCCCACACCGGGGTGATCGAGCAGCCGTTGATCAAGGGGAGTGCGCGTGGTGGCGAACGCATGGTGATTGCCGGGGGTGTCGAGGGTTTGAGTGCGCGCACCCGTTATCGGGTATTGGAGCGGTTGGGGGAGTGGGCGTTGGTGGTCGCCCATCCGGACACCGGGCGCACCCATCAGATCCGGGTCCATTTCCAGTGGTTGGGTCATCCGCTGCTCGGGGACGAGAAATATGGCGATGCGGCGTTGAACAAGCGTTTACGGCGTGCAGGGATGAAGCGGATGTTTCTGCATGCCCAGGAAATGCGTTTTCGTCATCCGGTCACCGGAGAGAAACAGGTGGTGGAGGCGCCGTTGGATGCGGAGTTGGAGCGGATGTTGGCCTGGTGTCGAAGAGGGGCGGGCCAAGAAGAGCGACGGTGACCCGAAAAAGTCTGTACTAAACCGCACCCATTTTCGGATGCGTAGTTTTTCGCAAGGCTGCGTGCAGCGGAAACGACTCCCGCCAAGGCGGCGCGCGGCGCATTTTTCGCAAAAAACGCGAAAAATGCTTCTTTTGAAGAGCGCGCTAAAATCAAAAACAAAGTCAAAAGCAAAACCCTGGGAGAGGAATCTCCCAGACCCTCTCTTTTTTTTCGCCCGTAAAACCGACACCTGTCAATGGCACACCTGCGACCGCCCGGCTGCCTTGGCCCGATACAACGCCGCATCCGCCCGCTCCCACCACGCCGCCAACGTGGTATACTCCGGCTGCCAGAGCGCCAAACCGACACTCACCCCCAACGGCGCCGCACCCGGCGCGCAAATCCCCAACGCCCGCACCGCATTGCATAACCGCCCCATGAGCAACACCGCATTCTCCAAACTGGTGTTGGGCAGAATCATGGCAAACTCATCCCCACCCACACGCGCCAACAGATCCGAATCACGTACAATGCGCGCAAAGGTCTTGGAAACGGTCTGCAACACGCCATCCCCCTCGCCGTGCCCCATCCGGTCGTTGATCGCCTTGAAATGATCCAAATCCAGACAGGCCAACACCAACGGATAGCCATGCCGATGGGCATGGGCCATTTCCAGCATCGAACGCTCCTCGAAAACCCGCCGATTGACCAAACCGGTCAAAGCATCCCGACGCGCCTGATCATACAGATCCTCGTACGCCAAAGCCCGCTCCAACGGACCACGCAACTCTTCGAGCACCTCAGCCTCCAGATGCTCGAATGGCGCGGTAGAAAGCTCAGCACACGGATGAATCACCAACAAAAGATCCTCATGCCCCGGATCCAACGGCCAGAGATGATAAAACCGCTCCACCGTCGGCAAACAGCCGGACTGCTTCTCTTTCAACGGCTGCCCCATCAACTCCTGGGCGATCTCCTGCAACTGCAGCCGCTCAGGACCATGACTCGAACAGGTCAGATGAATGCGACGATCCAGACGGCGATAGGCCACCAGATTGTGCGGCATCACCGGTACCAGCCAACGGGAGAATGCCTCGATCATCGAATCCATGTCGAGCGTCATGCCAAGCTGCCGGTGCAACTCGTAGATGCGACCAAGCCGCTCGGTCTCCTTGCGGTACTCCTCGATCTCCTCGATCAAGGCTCGCGGTTGCCGGGCAAAAAGCGCCGGGTTGATCATCGTCTTGCGACGATTCTCCAGTGAAATGCTGATTCCCATGGTAAAATCTCTCCACGCATGCGGCAGACGAATGCCAATAAGCCGCCCGACTCCTGCCGGACGGGTAATCGGATGTTCATCCAGGCATAAGCCAAGTTCGTGCCAACTCTCCGAGCGCGGGAAAGAACAAAACAACAGCATGATTTGTAAGTTGAAATTTACAACAAAGTCCCGATTCGGCCTGAGTATGGAGGGATCAGGAAACTGGAAAGATTTGCCGGATTATCGAAATGCAACCGAACGTGACGCTCTGGTAGTGTCTTACGTTAACCTAACCGCAACCAGCTTGGAATGTGTAGTTTTTATTAGTGAGCCAATTGCAAAACGCTTCCCAAGTTTGACGGTAAAAACAGGATGAGTGATCGTTTTCGGATCAATTCTGCCAATCAAATGGGGAATTGTCGTTATTTTTTGCTTTCCTGTGGT
>JAMOBI010000075.1:0-27973 GCA_039908105.1 Magnetococcus sp. YQC-9 | reverse complement strand
ATGGTTGCGGTTTAACAGTGGATCGGAGTCTGGCACATGACGGAGGCCGGAGCATGAACGCACATACCGCGCGGGTTCTGGAACGGGTACTGGTGCTGCTGGGCGCCCGTCCCCCCCACTTGCCCACAGCCCGCAAGCTGATGGACGAGCTGATCGAACTCGCCCCCTGTGCTGAAGAGACCGCTTCGTCGCGCAAAGCTGTCACGCGGTTGTTCGATCGACTGGCCCTGCCGGTACTGGAAGGTCATCCCGAGACCAGTTTGGTGGCCGAGGCGCTGCGAGAACGTTTGCAGCAATCCGGGTCGTTAAGCGGTGCCCGCGCACAGTTGGAGAAGGCGTCGACCTGGATCGTACGCCCGCCGCCGATGGACGAGAGTCGCGCAGCACTGCCCGCCACCCTCTCCGGTCGTTTGCTGACCGCCATGCGGTTGTACGGCGAGGCGCTTGCCGAGGTGGCTGGTGAGGCGACCCGGCTGTCGGAACGTCCCGCGCAAGAGGATCCCTGGCCAAAAATCGAGCAGTTTTTGCGACGCGTGGCCGCCAGTCGGGATCCGTTCCCACCAACCCCACTGACCCGCGAACGGTTGATGTTGCGACAGGCGGTCTCCAATGGGCTGGAAGCGCTGCAAGCGATACATCTTGTCTCCGGCGAGGAGGGACATCACGCCAAAGCAGAGAATGATCTGGCCGCGCTGTTGCGGCAGCGTGGCCGGGAGGCGCGTCAGAAGGCCCGATCGCTGGCCGGGCGCATAACCGACAGCAAGGAGATGGCAGAGAAGCTCAAGAGTCGTTTGCGGCAGTTGGAGGAGGCGGTCAGTCAGGCCCGCGTCGAGGGGTTCATGGATCCCTTGACCGGTCTGCCGGATCGTTTTGCCTTCACCGCGCAGTTGAAGCGGCATCTGGAGCGGGCCGCGCATCTGAACGAACCGTTTTCGCTGGCTTTGTTGCATCTGCATGACTTTGTGCCGCTTGTCAATAAACTGGGTCACGAGGGGGAGACCCGTTTGATGGATGGTCTGGTGCGTGAAATCCGGCGTCATCTGCGCGATGAAGAGTATCTGGCCCGTTTAAGCGTTGAGCGGTTGGTGATTCTCTTCCCACGAGCGGATCAGAGCCGGGCGGATGTGGCAGTGCGCGACATTGAGGGGATGCTGGCACGCACGCGCTTTTTGCTGGATGAGCTTGGAATCGATCTGAATATCCATTGTGGCACTGTGGCGTTGGGGCCGGACATGAGCGGTCAGGAGATGGTGGAGTTGACCGACCGGGTGGCGGTGGTGGCCAAGCGGGAGGGGGCCGGGCGGGAGCCGAGGTTGGAGCCGGAGCGGATCGTTCCTTGAAAGAAGCATTTTTCGCGCCTTTTCTAGAAAAATGCGCCGCGCGCCGCCTTCGTGAGCGTCGTTTCCGCTTTTTGGAAACGACGCTCACATCTTGCACGCAGCCTTGCAAAAAACTACGTATCCCAAAATGGGTGCGGTTTAAACCGCAACCAGTTTAAGTGTGTGTAGTCTTAATTAGTGAAAAACAAAGAGAGGGTCTGAGAGATTCCTCTCCCAAGACTTGCTCTTTTTTTTCACCAGTAAAAACCACACATTTCAAACTGGGTGCGATTTTAAACCGAAGAGTTCCGGCAGAGGCTGGAACCGAACTCCCAGCCCCTGTTGGGGGCGATCCTCACTCCCGTCCCTTGTCATGACTATCACTCCCACCCTGCCACCACTCCACCATGAGCCGCGAAAAACAACGCTTTGTCTGCCAATCGTGTGGCGCCGACTACGGACGATGGGAAGGACGCTGCACTGCCTGCAACGCCTGGAACACCCTCAAGGCCTTCACCGTCGATCCGGTTGCCCCAAAACGGAGCCACTCCAGCCATACCGGCAACCCTGCCAAACCGGTGCCTCTCTCGGCAATCGACCGCGATGCCCGAATCCGCTTGAATACCGGGGTGGCGGAACTCGATCGAGCGCTCGGCGGTGGTTTGACGCCTGGCTCGGCAGTACTGCTGGCCGGAGATCCGGGGATCGGCAAATCGACCCTGCTGATGACCGCTTTGACTGCCCTGGCCGATCACGGCGGGGTGCTCTACGTCTCGGGCGAGGAGTCGCCCCAGCAGATCCGGCAACGCGGCGAACGGCTCGGCATTGCCGGAGATCGACTGCTGGTGCTGATGGAAAATCGCCTGGAGAGTACCGTGGAGGCGATCGTAGCCTGCGAACCACTGGTCGTGGCAGTGGACTCGATCCAGACGCTGGCCACCGACAGCGTATCCTCAGGCGCGGGTTCGGTCTCGCAGGTACGCGAGTGCGCGGCACGCCTGATTCAACTGGCCAAACAACGCGACATGGCGCTGTTTTTGGTCGGGCATGTCACCAAGGATGGCCAGATAGCCGGCCCGCGCGTTCTGGAACATATGGTGGATACGGTGCTCTACTTCGAGGGGGAGCGCGGCCACGATTATCGAATTTTGCGGGCAATCAAGAACCGCTTCGGACCGGCCAACGAGATCGGCGTGTTTGAAATGCGCGAAAGCGGTCTGATCGAGGTGTCCAATCCATCGGAGCTGTTTTTGCCGGATCGCGGGGTGGGATCGCCGGGCGGGGTGGTGTTCGCCGGCATGGAGGGAACCCGACCGCTGCTGGTCGAGATTCAGTCCCTGGCTGCCGCATCGCTGATGGCGCAGCCGCGGCGGGCGACGTTGGGTTTTGATCCGAACCGCTTGGCGATGCTGGCTGCGGTGTTGGAAAAGCGTTTGGGGTTGGGGCTGTTCAATCACGATCTGTTTTTGAACGTGGCCGGAGGGTTCCGCATCAGCGAGCCGGCGGCGGATCTGGCGGTGGCAGCGTCGCTGTTTGCCTCGTATCGCAATCTGGCAGTCGATCCCGGGATGGTGATCGTGGGTGAGGTGGGGTTGGGCGGGGAGGTGCGGGCGGTGTCGCATATCGGGCCGCGTTTGAAAGAGGCGGACAAATTGGGATTCACGCGTTGTCTCGTGCCGGCACAGAGTGTCAAGAGTCTGCCCGGGCCGCTCAATCTGGAGGTGCGACCGGTCGCCACGTTGGCGGAGATGGTTGAACGGTTGTGGTGAAAAAAATGGAGAGGGGAGGGGAGGGGAGGGGAAAGAGAGATGGTGTCGAGGGAGTCCGGGGGCGATCAATAGCTCCCGGTGTAGTAGTGGGCCAACAGAGCTGATTTGACAGCCTAAACCGCAACCAGCTTGGAATGTGTAGTTTTTACTGGTAAAAAAAAGAGAAGGTCTGGGAGATTCATCTCCCAGGGTTTTGACTTTGCCTTTAGCGCGCTCTTCAAAAGAAGCGTTTTTTGCGAAAAATGGGCCGCGCGCCGCCTTGGCGGGGGTCGTTTTTTGCTTTTTGGAAACGACCCCCGCATCTTGCACGCAGCCAAGCCTGCGGGATGGTTTTGCGCCTTTTGCAAAACAATCCCGCGAACATGGCCCAAGAACAAAGCCGCGTGACCGAGGCTTAAAGATTGATTGACTGGTGTGCCAGCCCATCGCAACCATTCAAATCAGCCTGGTTGATCCAAACCTCTACCGGAAACCTGAACGCTTCGGATCCCTGCAACCATCAACTCCTCTTCATACGCTGTCATCCAATCAAACCGCTGTTGAGAGAATCGCATAAATCTGCCGCTCGGTGAGCGCATTCTCCCGCGCCAATTGCCGTACCCCAGCTCCGGCATCATAACACCGGATGATTTCGCGGTTGCGCCTCCTCCGCAACAACTCCGCCGCACGCACCACGGTCAAGGTCTCACCACCGAAATGGTGTGACAACTTGCGTGCCTGCTCAAATCCCAACAACGTCACCAGTTTATGTTGCACACGCAACTTGCGCGGTACGAAAATGCGCGTACCTCCCCAGGCATCGACCAGCTGCAACGCCCCCTCACGACCGATGACCTCGGCGATCTCCTCCAGGGAACTCGGCAGATCTTCCTTTAAGATCAAATCCAAACCTGACATCACACCACCTCCCCTTGTTGCATGGACTCTGAATGATTGATCTTCAACATGATTTCCGGATTCATATGATCCTGTTTCACTGCATACCAAAAGAGATCCTTTTCCTCTTTCTTGACCCCCAGTTGCTCCAATCGCTCTCTGGACCAGCCACGCAATGCCACACGATCGACCTCTTCGCGAATCCGAATTCCTTCGCTGGCACCCAAGGCCTTGATCCTTTCCAACACCCCCGCCCAGCTGCCACCCCCTTGCGGCCGCATCGCATTTGAGCGGCGAAATCCCATCGTTCCACAGGACAATTCGATGCCGCGCTTTCGGGCGAACAACGTCTGTTTGTGCTGCGTCGCATAAGCGGTCAACGCTTCTATCAATCTCGTCAATCGCGTACGGCGCGGTGCCGCGAATGCCTCGGTCGAACGCTTGATCCCCTCGATGCTGCGCTGCATGTCCATTTCGATGACATGCAGAATACGGGTGAGTTGAGCAATCTCTTCCAACACGTGGTTGGCCTCTTGAAGATTGCGCACCCTGATACGGATGGTATGGCTCCGTTTATTGACACCCATCCTCTCCTCCGTAACCTGTCGGATTGGTGATCGATGACTTGTTGCAACAAATATTCGGATTTCTTCTTCCCGTTGTCAAGAAAAAAGATATTAAAAACGTATAGCAGAATCAATCATGAATCATTAACAATCATATTGTAACGTACAATAAACAATTATTGAAGCTTTTAGTGTATTATTGAAAACAACCAATGGCTGTTTGCCAGTATTGTGTGAATCCGTTTTCTCCCTGCAAGAAATAGTCAAGCAGCATCAAGGTGGCGCAAAAAATGATCCCCCGATCGATCGTTTGCATGCCGGATCACAAAAATTCCAGGACAATCAACTGGTTATTTTTTGTTATCTTGAATGTTGCCAACGCATCCTCCCGTGTGTATGGCATACGGGATGCTTCCGTGACATCATCGCAACCCAAACTGGGATTCTTGAATCATGCGGATAATTCAGGTTGTCTGGATTTCAGCTTGCAGGGGGGATGAAGGTGTGTCTGTAGCGGAAAGGTCAAAACCAAAGGGTAGTCGACTTCATAAAGTTCAAGGAAACAGGGTGTCACGGACAGGCGTCCGCACGCCAGCAGCGCATCACCAAAAGAAAGGTATGAAACAGGAATGAAGAACCGGGAGATGGCGACCAAAAACCCTTTAAACCGCACCCATTTTGGGGTGCTTGGGATGCGTAGCAGGTCAACAGAGCTGATTTGAGAGCTTGGAAGTTTCGCTTTATCTGGTAAAAAAAAAGAGAGGGTCTGGGAGATTCCTCTCCCAGACCCTCTCTTTTTTCTTACCAGAAAAAACAACACATTCCAAACCGGGTGCGACTTGGAACCATTCAATTCGGCAAAATAAAAATGATTTCATCCGGATAGACCAGACCCAGATCGCGTCGGGCCACCCCCTCGACCGCAGAAGGATCCTTTTCCAGCAGGCGGATCTCCTCCTTGAGCTCATGGATGCGGTTTTCCACCTCGTTGACCTCGGAGCGCACCGCGACCAACTCCTTTTCGGTATGCCGCCAACGTACCAGACCCTGCCCGCCGAACCACAACAGGTACTGTGCCCAGGCATTGGCCACCAAAAGGGCCAATCCCAACAGCACCCCCTTGGAAGTTCCCTCAATCATGGCGTACACTCTCCTGATTTTTCTGGTGTCATCACATTTTCAACCCAATGACAAAAAACGATCCCAATGACCACGGACTCTGTTTCCATCGCTGCAACCACACTGGCCGAACGTTTCCTGGCTTTCGCAATCCAGGCCGAAGTGCTGCGTTTTGGCACCTTTCAGACCAAAGCCGGACGATCCAGCCCCTATTTCTTCAACGCCGGCCTGTTTCATGACGGCGAGCGGCTCTCCCGGCTGGGAAGTTTCTATGCCGATACACTGGCCCAATCGGGTGTGGCGTTCGACATGCTCTTCGGTCCGGCCTACAAGGGGATTCCCCTGGCTGCGGCCACGGCGATCGCCTTGAGTCGCGATCATCGGTTGAACCTCCCGTATGCCTACAACCGCAAAGAGGCCAAAGATCACGGCGAGGGGGGCAATCTGATCGGTGCGCCGCTCAAAGGCCGGGTGCTGGTGATCGATGATGTGATCAGCGCCGGCACCTCGATTCGCGAGTCGGTCGACTGGATCCACAAAGCGGGCGCCACGCTGGCGGGCGTGGTGATCGCCCTGGATCGTCAGGAGCGCGGCACCGGTGCAACCAGCGCCACGCAGGAGATTCAGGCCAGCCACCAGATACCGGTGATTGCCATCGCGACGCTAAAAGATCTGATCGGGCTGTTGGGCCGGGATGCGGCGCAGGCCGCGCATCTGCAAGCGATCGAGGCGTATCGGGCGCGTTGGGGGGTGAGCTGAAAAATTGTCGAGTAAAACCCCCACTGTTACAGGGGTCCGGGGACCGAAGATCCCCGGCAGAGGTTTGGAGGCAGAGCCTCCAAGGGTTTGACCTTGACTTCTGAAGCAGTTATACGTGCCCGCTACCGACAACCACGCAGGGCTGCCACAGCCTTGCCACTGCCCTTGAGCGGCACGACATATTCAAAGGTCTTGGTCCCATTGGAAAAACTGACACGCATCTCGCCGCGCTTCTGAATCTGGGCCAGCAACTCCTGGGTATCCTCCAGATATTGCCAGCGCCAGAAACTGTCCTTGGCATCGGCATCGGGCACGAAAGGAATGCTGCGCGGCTTGCTGTTGTCAAAGGAGATCAATACTTTGTCGCGTGCCAGACCAATTTTTTCACGTTCGGTGAACAGCTCGCCGTAGTAATCCTCGGAGGGAAACAGCGCCAGAATCGCCTGATGATCCTTTTCGTTCTTGGCAAGCAAGATCTCCAGCTTGCAGGTGCCCTCCACCTTGCGAACCGTATAACGTCCGCTTTTGAAAACCTCCTTGTAGGAGCTCTCCGCACCGGGAATCGCCAGAAAAAACAAAAAAATCACCGTTGTCGCAAAAATTCGGGAAAACCGCATGCCATCGACCTCCTGTTGATCTGCGTGGTAACTGTCGGAATTGGATTGTGACTGGAAATTCATTGAATGACAGGCCACGCGCGTTTTAAAGTCACCACAGGACGACCCGAGGATCCAGGGACTGGCGGTGACTCTCCTATCATGATAGAAAGATGCTTTTTTCACAAGGTCCAGTTCATCAAAAAAAGAAAAAAGGAAACTGCATGACCACGAACCGAGCCGCGTTGTTGAGGCAGGCGTTGAGCGAGCGCATTCTGGTGCTGGATGGCGCCATGGGCACGATGATCCAGGGATACGACCTGACCGAGGCCGATTTTCGTGGTGAGCGCTTCAAGGAGCACCCCGGAGAGCTCAAAGGGAACAATGATCTTTTGTGCCTCACCCGACCGGATGTCATCGCGGCCATCCATGCCGCTTACCTGGAAGCCGGAGCGGATCTGATCGAGACCAACTCGTTCAACGCCAATGCGATCTCCTTGAACGATTACGGCATGACGGAACTCGCCTACGAAATCAATCGGGAGGCCGCGCGCATCGCGAGCGCCGAGGCGAAACGTTTCAGCGCCATGACCCCCGACTTGCCGCGCTTCGTGGCCGGGATCCTCGGGCCGACCAATCGCACCGCCTCAATTTCGCCGGATGTCAACCAGCCGGGGTATCGCAACGTCACCTTCGTGGAGCTGGTCGAGGCCTACACCACCGCCATTCACGGGCTGGTGGATGGCGGGGCCGATGCCTTGATGGTCGAGACCATCTTCGATGGCCTCAATGCCAAGGCCGCGCTCTTTGCGATCCTCACCTTCAACGATGGGCGCGCCGAACCGCTGCCGATCATGATCTCCGGCACCATCTCGGATCGCAGCGGGCGTATTCTCTCGGGTCAGACCATCGAGGCCTTCGTGAATGCCACTGCCCACGCCAATCCCTTGACCATGGGGCTCAACTGCGCCCTGGGCGCCGAACAGCTGCGGCCCCACCTGGCCAATCTGGCGCGCGCTTCCCAGGCGTTGATCTCGGTCCATCCCAACGCCGGCCTGCCGAATGAACTGGGAGGCTACGACGAAACCCCGCAGGCCATGGCCGCAATCCTGCGCGAATTCGCCCTCTCCGGACTCATCAACATCGCCGGCGGCTGCTGCGGCACCACCCCGGCCTTTATCCGCGCCATTGCCGAGGCGGTCCGCGATCTGCCACCGCGTCGTCTGCCCCGGTCCACCGGTTTGTGCCACCTCTCCGGACTCGAACCGCTGGAGATCGGCGCCCCGGAGTCGCTGTTCGTCAATGTCGGCGAGCGTACCAATGTCTCCGGATCACGCAAGTTTGCCCGGCTGATCCGCGATGGCAACGACGAGGAGGCGATCGAAGTGGCCCGCCAGCAGGTCGAGGATGGCGCGCAAATCATCGATATCAACATGGATGACGCCATGCTCGACGCGCCGGCGGCCATGACCCGTTTTCTCAACCGTCTGGCCGCCGAGCCGGAGATCAGCCGCGTGCCGGTGATGATCGACTCCTCGCGCTGGGAGGCGCTGGAAGCCGGCTTGCGCTGTCTGCAAGGCCGGGGGATCGTCAATTCGCTCAGTCTCAAGGAGGGCGAGGCACCCTTCCTGGAATACGCCCGCCTGACCAAACGCTACGGTGCGGCAGCAGTGGTGATGGCCTTTGACGAGGCAGGGCAGGCCGATACCCTGGAGCGCCGCATCACCATCTGCCGGCGCGCCTATGACCTTCTGACTCAAAAGGCCGGCTTCAGACCTGAGGAGATCATCTTTGATCCGAACATCTTTGCCGTTGGCACCGGAATCCCGGCCCACGATCGCTACGCCATCGATTTCATCGAGTCGGTGCGACGCATCAAGGCCGATATGCCGGGCGTGCTCACCAGCGGCGGGGTGAGCAATGTGTCGTTCTCCTTCCGGGGCAATGATGCGATTCGTGAGGCGATGCATGCGGTATTCCTCTACCACGCCGTGGCTGCTGGACTCGACATGGGGATCGTTAATGCCGGACAACTGGCGATCCATAGCGAAATCAAACCCGAATTGCGCGAGCGCGTCGAGGATCTGATTCTTGCCCGGCGCGAGGATGCCAGCGAACGGCTGTTGGAAATGGCCCAGGCGTTGAAAGAGCCGCAGCCCGGCAGCCGCGAGAAGAGCGAGGAGCAGGCATGGCGCGCCCTGCCGGTCCATGAACGGTTGATCCACGCCATGATCAAGGGGATCGACGGCTTCATCGAGGCCGACGTCGAGGAGGCGCGCCAGGCGGTTGCCGATCCATTGTCCGTGGTCGAAGGTCCGTTGATGGCGGGCATGAATCAGGTGGGCGAACTGTTCGGTGCGGGTCGGATGTTTCTGCCGCAGGTGGTCAAGAGCGCCCGGGTGATGAAAAAGGCGGTTGGCGTGCTCACCCCGTACATCGAGGCTGCGCGGGGTGCATCGGGTTTGGGGGCTTCGGTCAAGGGGAAGATCCTCTTGGCCACGGTGAAAGGGGATGTGCACGACATCGGCAAGAACATTGTCAAGGTGGTCTTGCAATGCAACCACTACGAGGTGATCGATGCCGGCGTCATGGTGCCGGGCGAGGTGATTCTCGATCGCGCCCAGGCCGAAGGGGTGGATATCGTCGGTCTGTCGGGCCTGATCACCCCCTCGCTGGAACAGATGGCCCTTGTGGCTGCCGAAATGGAACGGCGTGGCATGACCATTCCACTGTTGGTGGGGGGGGCCACCACCTCACCGCTGCATACCGCGGTCAAGATCGCACCCCATTATTCCGGCGTGGTCATCCAGGCGCGGGATGCCTCCCAGGCCGCCTCAACCGCCGCAAAATTGCTCCATGAGGAGAAAATTGGACCATTCACCGCCGAAATCCGGGCACAACAGGACCATTTGCGCATACAATATCAATTAAAGAAAAGTCAGCGCCCCTCGCTCACCCTGGCCGAGGCGCGTGCCCGTCGCCTGGTTGTTGACTGGTCAGTCCAACCACCTGTTCCATCTCGATTTCTTGGCATCCGGGTGATTGCCGATCAGCCGTTGGAGGCGTTGGTGCCATACATCGACTGGACCCCGTTCTTCCAGACCTGGGGGTTGAACGGGCGTTTTCCGGAGATTTTGAACCATCCGGAACGGGGGGAAGAGGCGCGGCGTCTGTTTGAGGAGGCGCAGCGTTCCCTGGAGCGGATGCTGGCCAATCGCACCTTGCGCGCCAAAGGGGTGTTCGGCATCTTCCGCGCCCATGCCTCAGAGGGTGAGGAAGTGGTGATTCATCCGCATGTGGGATCCCCGGACGCCGTGCTGGCGCGGCTGCGCTGGCCCCGGCAGCAGAGCGCACGACCCGAGGGGCAGCCGCAACTCTCTTTGGCCGACTTTATCGCACCCTTGTCGAGCGGTCTGGAGGATGCGTTGGGGATGTTTGCGGTCACGACGGGTTTGGGGATGGACGAAGCGGTGGCCGAGTTGGAGGCGCGCGGCGATGATTTCGAGGTGATCATGCTCAAGGCACTGGCCGATCGGTTGGCCGAGGCGTTTGCCGAGCAGTTGCATCGGCGGGTGCGGCGTGAGTTCTGGGGGTATGCGTCGGAGGAGACGTCAGACAACGAAGCATTGATTCGCGAGCAGTATCAAGGGATTCGTCCAGCACCGGGCTATCCAGCCTGTCCGGATCATGCGCAAAAGAAGGTGATTTTCGATCTGTTGGAGGTCGAGGCGGTCACCGGGATGCGATTGACCGAGAGTTTTGCCATGCATCCGGCGGCTGCGGTGAGCGGGTTCTATTTCGCCCATCCGCAGGCGCGTTATTTACGGGTGGACGGGTTGGATCGCGAACAGGTGGGTGAATTGGCGGCCTTTGGAGGGGAGTCGGTTGAGGCGTTGGAGATGCGGTTGGTGAATCATCTCGGGTATGCGGGGTGAAAAACAGGCGGGATCCATCCATACGGTTACAGAGATGATCTGGACCCACCCAGTTGGAAACAATGGGTTAGTGGGACGACAGAGCTGATTTGCAGTCTAAACCGCACCTGCTTTGGGATGCGTAGTTTTTTGCAAGGCTGCGTGCAAGATGCGGGAGTCGTTTCCAAAAAGCAAAAAACGACTCCCGCGAAGGCGGCGCGCGGCACATTTTTCTAGAAAAGGCGCGAAAAATGCTTCTTAAAAAGAGCGCGCTAAAGTCAATGGCAAAACCCTGGGAGATGAATCTCCCAGACCCTCTCTTTTTTTTTACCAGTAAAAGCGGATCATGCCAGGCTGTCACATCAGCTCTGTCGGCCCATTAGCCTCCCTTGACGGCCAGCACTGGGCAGGCGACCTTGCCGATCAACCGCTCCATCACGCTACCCAGAAAGACCCGTTCGATGCCGCTACGACCGTGAGAGCCGCCAACCACCAGATCCGCACCGCAACGTGCCGCTTCGTTGGCAATGGTATCCGCCGGGGGGTGACCCTCGATCACCTCGCCCGAGACCTCGATACCCAGCCCCCGGGCATGCTCGATCACCCGCTCGACCGCTTCACTGGCAACCTGCATCCGCTTTTCACTCCCCTTGTTCTCGACGACGGAGATCACCCGCAAGGGGAGTTTGCCCTGTTCGGCCAGAATGGCGGCCACCACGCCGGCCTGCTCGCTGAAACGCGAACCATCGGTAGCCAACAGGATGCGATTGCGCCACAAGGTCGCCCCGCGCGGCACCACCAGCACCTTGCAAGGGGCCTCGGCCACGACGCGCGAGGTGGCATCACCCACCATCCAGCGAGCCAGGCCGCGTCGCCCGCGCCGTCCCATGATCACCACATCGGCATGGCACCCGTGGGCCGCGTCAAGGATCTCCCGATGCGGATGCACGCCGCGACGAATATCGATCGTACAGGCGACTCCCTGATCCTCGAACCACTTCTTCAATTCACTGGTGAGACGCGCTGCCGTGACCTCCTGATTTTGGAGATGGGCCAAGGCCATGGATTCCATCTCCGGATTGGACGGCAACATGTGCATGGCAGTCACACATCCAGAAAAGAGCCGGGCAATCGACATAGCCAGCTCTTCAGCTCCACGCGAAAACTCGGAACACTCCGTGGCCAGAAGTATCTGGGTAAACCGACCTGTGGGCAGAAGCGGCCGAACAGCGCTCATAATAGTCAAGCCTCTTTTTGTAGAGTTCGTCAGTGCGCCCCGCCACCGAGGATCCCGGATGCGGCCAGCACCAGCACCAGGATCTCCGCGATCATGATGGCGGAATAGACTTTATCCCCTTTTTTTAGAAACAGGGGTAAGACCTGAGCGTAACACACCACAGTGATTCCGGCCAGGATGGCAATGCCGATGTAGTTGAGGTAATCCCCCTTCGTCACCAGGGCGACCCAACCCCAACCCGTGGGACCGTTTACCGCCTTGAGGTACTGATCCGCCGGCAGCACCCAGTACTGGGCCAGCTGCTCCATGGAGACATGGGCGGGCAGCACGCCGAAGACGTACAGTCCAAAAAAGATCAACATCAGAACGAATCCGATTTTCCAGCCCCGATCAAGGGTACCGGCATAGGCCACCTGTTCCTCGGAGGCGTATTTGGGATCATAGGAGTAGTCAGCCATGAGGGTAGATATCCCGTGCGTACAAAGGTGGAAACAGTGATTTAAAATCCCAAACCCTTCATCAAGGCGCGCGATCCGGCCAACAGCAGCATGCCGATCACCACCTTGCGCACCACCGAGGCATTGGCGCGTTTCAGCAGGCGCACGCCGATCAGCGAGCCGAGCATGATGCCGAGGATCGACGGCACGGCGATCAGCGCCAACACTGCCCCTTTGTTGAGATAAACCCAGGCTGCGGAGGTGTCGACGATTGAGAGCATGAATTTGCTGGTGGCCACCGAGACCTTCAAGGGGGCGCCCATCAACAGGTTCAACACCGGCACGTTGGCCCACCCGGCACCCAGCCCGAACATGCCGGCCATGATGCCGATCACCACGAACATCAGGAGTCCCAAAGGGGTACGATGGACTTTCCAGTCGATCTCCTGGTTTTTGGCCGCGTCGAAATAGAGGCCGTGGATGCCCAACGCACTGGAAAGAGCGTCGGCCTTGGGCACATCGGGCTGCTCGGATTTCTTGGCGGTCCACATCAACGCCACGATGCCCAGTATCGTGGCGCCCAAGGCGGTCTGAATGATATGGGTGGGCAGTGCAAGTCCCATCATGGCGCCGACAATGGCTGAGGCAGAGGCGATCAAGGCCAGCGGCATGGCCAGTCGCAAGCTGGCCATGCCGCTTTTGAGCAGTCCGGGACCAGCGGCCAGGGCGCCAGCCAGGGCGACCATCAGGCCGGCACCGCGCACGAAGTCGAGATGAAACGGAAAGAAAAAGCCGCCGACGATCGGCACGAACAGCACCCCGCCGCCGACGCCACCGAGCACGGCAACAATACCGAGCAGAAAGGAGGTGACGAACAGCGCGGCGGCCCAGACCCACCAGGGTGTGGTGGTGGCAGAAGCAGCAGCAGCCTCGGCGCACCAACCCTCTTGGGACAGGAAGATCAGCAGGGCCACCAGGCCCGGAATCCACAATCCCTTGTGCCAGAGCGACGAGTGATGGTTCATGCGCGTACCATAGGTAAAGAGGCGAGGAGTTCAGAGCATCAGATTGCATTGATACTCTAATATGCTAGGAACGATTGTTGAAAATTGCAATGGTAAATTTTTCAGGACAGTGCATATTGACAATAATTTGTTTATTAATCATTTAATTGATACAATCATGTCAAAACCGCACCCATTTTGGGATGTGTGGTTTTTCGCAAGGCTGCGTGCAAGATGCGGGAGTCGTTTCCAAAAAACAAAAAACGACTCCCGCGAAGGCGGCGCGCGGCGCATTTTTCGCAAAAAACGCGAAAAATGCTTCGTTTGAAGAGCGCGCTAAAGGCAAAGACAAAACCCTGGGAGAGGAATCTCCAGACCCTCAAACTTCCAAGCTGTCAAATCAGCTCTGTCAACTCACTACGCATCCCAAAATGGGTGGGGTTTGGTTGCAGTTTTAAGATGTGCCGCCCAGTAAAGTTGAATCGGCACCGGCAGTCCCCACCCGGACTGGCAACCAGCCGATCGACATGGCGCGGTCTGGCTTGGAGCGGATTCGTCATCTCGATAATGCCATGCCACCCGACCATGCACGCCATTCAATAAGTAAAAGATCGTTGCCATATTGATAGATCTTCATTACCATTTCTGCATTATGGATGGTTTTGATTGAAAAAATGCCTTGGATCCATCAATCCGCTCGAGAATTCAGATCGATACATCTCATTTTTATCAATCAATGATCAGAAATCCTTCCTCACCCCCATGACAAATATGATCAATAAATTTATGATTTTATCAATAATTTTAGATGATTGATATCTTATTCACTAAACTGCATTCGACGCAATTCATTTATTACTAAAAAGCGGTGAGCGGCTTGGCAGATCGATTTTTATTTTTTTTCTGTCAAATGATCGTTTGCTTGATTCACTCATGTCCGATCCATGTTGTATTCAAGGATCCAGGCTTGAGTTGCACATTCAGGATGATTCGATTTCGCAACGGGTGATGCTTGTGATGAGCGATTGGTCAAGTGGTTATGTAACCACAACGGAATATATTTTCAGTTACTGTCGGGAGCTCAATCCCCTGCGCTGCCGGCTCCCCCTCTTGTATGCGGGATACCAGCCGCCTGAAATCCGTCACGCCTGTGAGTTGGGATTCGGACAGGGACTCGGTACCGCGATTCACGCAGCGGGATCCGTAGTGGATTGGTGGGCCACGGACTTTCATCCCGCGCACGCCGGATTCGCCCAACAGCTGGTGGCCGCTTTCGACGGTTCGGCCCGGATGTTCGATCAGTCATTTGAAGAATTCTGTTCGCGCAGCGATCTGCCGGAATTCGATTTCATCGGCTTGCACGGTGTCTGGAGCTGGATTTCGGAAGAGAATCGACGCTTGATCATCGATTTCGTCCGTCAGCGGTTGAGAGTCGGCGGGATGCTCTATTTGAGCTACAACACGCAACCCGGTTGGGCTGCCCGCATCCCGCTGCGTCACTTGATCGATGAACACGCCCGGGTGATGAGTCCGCCGGGCAACTCCATGCTGGATCGGGTACGGGACGCTTTCGCCTTTGCCGAGCAATTGGTGGAGGTCAAACCCGCGTACATGAGTGCCAATCCACAGCTAACAGAGCAGTTCCACTGGATCAAGCAGGCCAACGCGCACTATCTGGCGCATGAGTTTTTTAATCGCGACTGGGAGTGCTTTTCCTTCAGCCGAATCGCCGCCTCGTTGAATGCGGCCAAACTTCACTTCGCAGGGTCGGCCAATCCGCTCGATCATCTGGATGGGCTTTTGCTCACCGATGAACAACAACGATTTTTGGAAAAGATTCCTGACCCGGTCTATCAACAAACCGTGCGGGATTTCGTGCTCAATCAACAATTCCGCCAGGACTATTGGATCAAGGGGGCGCGTCGGCTCTCTGAGCGGCAGCGGCATGAGGCATTGCGCCAGCAGCGGGTGATGCTGCACATCGACCGGGATCGCGTTCATCTGGTCAACAATGTCTCACCGGGTGAGATTGCCATCGATCCGGAGCAATTCGCACCGATCCTGGATTGTCTGATCGATCATCGCCCCAAAACGATCGCCGAGCTGGAAGCGGAGCTGGAATCCGAGGGGCTCGGGTTTTGCCAGCTTTTGTCCGGGATTTTGGCGCTGATGAGCAAGAACATCCTCGTCCCAGTGCAGGAGGATTCTCTGATTGGTCGGGTCAAACCCCAAACCGGAGGACTCAACCGTTTTCTGCTGGAGATGTCGCAGGATTCGGACAACATCGTCCATTTGGCAAGTCCGGTGACCAGTGGCGGGGTGGTGGTTCCACGCATTCAGCAACGATTCCTGCTGGCCATGACCCAGGGTGAAGGGAGCCCCGAAGCCCTGGCCGACCGGGTGTGGACAAAGCTTGATCCTGGGGAGCGAAACAGACTTTCGCAAGGCCACGGTGAGCTGAAAGAAGCGGGATTGGCAAAACTCCTCGATCAGGCACGGCAATTCGTCACGCAGTTGCCCAGGCTGCGCGCGCTCGGAATCGTCTGAAGCCGAACTTTCCATCCGTACCATCCGCACCGCATCTCGACTCTGTAATCAAGAATCGGCAATTGTGACGACCGCAGATGAGTTGTTAAAAAAAATTGGGCAAGACAGGGGATTCATGCTATGTTACCGAATCCTGACATACGGCTTAAAGGTTTTACTTTACAGATTGGGTACCCCCCCGCCATGAACCATTCCAAGAAGCGTTTGATTTCATTTTACTCTCTGATATTGCTGCTCGTCTGGTCGCTGTCCGGTTCCCGGGTGGTGCAGGCCGGATTGCAGATCGACATCTCCAAGGGCGGTTTGCAGCCCATGCCGATTGCCATTCCGAAATTCCTTGATACCAACCCGGATGGCTCGATCAATCCCTCGGCTGCCATGGGCAACCGCATCGCCGATGTGATCGCCTCGGATCTGGAGCGGTCCGGACTCTTTCAGATCCTTGATCGCAAAGGGTTTTTGCAGGATTCAGCCTCGCTCTGGAAAAGCGGACCGAACTTCTCGGACTGGCGCAAAAACGGTGCCGAGGCGGTAGTTTCCGGCGCGGTGGTCGATGCCAATGGTCAGGTGAATGCCGATTTCTTTCTGCACGATGTTTACCGGGGCGCCCCGATTGGCAAGGGACAACGCTTTTCCGCACCCAAGCCGGAGTGGCACATGGTCGCCCATCGAATTGCGGATGAAATCTATTCGCGTCTTACCGGAGAGACGGGCTATTTCAGCTCGCGCATCGTCTTCGTGGCCGAGCGCGGCGACAAGAAATGGCTCTCGATCATGGATCAGGATGGCCTCAACCGCACCGATCTGACCGAAGGTCGTTCGCTGGTACTCACGCCGCGCTTCTCACCCAACGGGGAGTCCCTGTTCTTCGTTTCCTACGTTTCCGGCGAGCCGCGCATCTACCGTTGGGAACTCTTTACCGGAAAAAAATATCTGGAAGGGGATTATCCGGGCCTGAACAGCGCACCGTCGTGGTCACCGGATGGCACGCGCATGGCCATGACCCTCAACAAGGACGGCAATGCCGAAATTTACGTCAAGGATTTAGGGTCCGGGACCCTGACCCGTCTGACGCAAAACCCAGGCATCGACACCTCTCCCTCCTGGTCGCCAGATGGACGCCGTATTGTCTTCAACTCCGATCGGGGTGGTTCGCCGCAGCTCTACACCATGAATGCCGACGGTTCCAATCAGACGCGCATCACCTTTGAGGGCAACTACAACGCAGCACCTTCATGGTCGCCGCGCGGCGATCTGATTGCCTTTGTCAAAGGCGGTGGTGGTGGTTTCGGCATTTCGGTGATCAATCCGCAGGGCAATCAGGAACGCGCCCTGACCAGCTCCTGGATGGATGAATCCCCGGCCTGGGCTCCCAACGGTCGGGTGATCGCCTTCACCCGTGAGGGACAGGGACGGAAATCGAAGCTCTACACCATCGATTTGACTGGACAGAACGAGCGCATTGTGCCCATGGATGCCGATATTCAAGCCTCGGATCCGTCCTGGTCTCCGCTGATCCGCTGATCGATTGATGACTCGCTCATTTCCAAACCGCACCCAGCCTGGAAAGAGTTGTTGTTTCTGGTGAAAAAAAAGAGAGGGTCTGGGAGATTCATCTCCCAGGGTTTTGTTTTTGACTTTAGATTTTAGCGCTCTCTTTTCTGAAGCGTTTTTTGCGAAAAATGGGCCGCGCGCCACCTTTGCGAGCAGCGTTTCCATTTTTTGCCGTGGAACGGTGCTGTTGGAGTTCCACGGTCGGGGGGTGCGGGGGTTCTCCCCCCATCATGCAAGTTTGGAAACAATGCTCGTAACTTGCACGCGGCCTTGCAGAAAACGACGCATCCCCAAACAGGTGCGGTACAAGGATCCGAACCGCTGCAGAGTACGCCCGGATCCTTGGCTTCATCGAAGCGTTCACATTGTTGGCACAAATCATGAAGGATCATTTTATTTGCTCACCTACATGTTTTTTCGTTTACAAACGATCACGCCTTGCACGATTATCGCAATTTGAAGGATAATCACGTTAAAAGAGTCTCTTTAAAAGACCATGCATCCTGGGCCCTCTGGAGGAACCCCTGGAATCGTCTGGTTGCATGACCACCAACGCGGCACGCCGCGTATCCAAACACAGTAAAACAAGGATTAGACGAATCATGATCACGAAACGTTCTCATTTTTTGGCCGTCTCTTTGCTCTCCCTGGGCCTATTGGCCGGTTGTGGCTCGGTGCCCGGTGGTGCCGACGGTCAGGCCGGCGATGCGGGCAAGGCCGGCGATGATGGTCGCGCCCTGGGCCGTTCCGATGGCTCCTCGGCCTATCTCGATGGCCGCGGCGGTCCGAACGATCCATCAGGTCGCGGCGGTGCGGGTGGCGAACCGGAGCATCGCGTCTACTTTGATCTGAACTCCTCGATCATCGATTCGCGTGCCGCTGAGGTTCTGGCGCAGAATGCCCGCTGGCTCGGCAAGCGCAACGTCACCGTCGAGGGTCACTGCGACGAGCGCGGCACCCGCGAGTACAACCTCGCTTTGGGTCAAAAGCGTGCCGATGCGGCCAAGCAGTATCTGATCTCTCAAGGCGTGGACGGCTCGCGCATCAAGACGGTCAGCTACGGCAAGGAGCGTCCTTTGGTGAATGGACACAGCGAAGCGGCCTGGAGCAAGAACCGGCGCGCCGATCTGGTTCCGTAACCGGACGATCACGCCTTTCTGTCACGCTTTTTTCGACCGGGTTTGTGGACGACCATGCGCATCGTAGTGCCTGAATCCCCTCTCGCGCTCAAAAAACGGGCGCGTTTCCTGATCCTTTGCGGAGCCTTCTCCTTGATCACCGGTTGCGGAGGGGTTGGCGCTCCGCCCGAAGCAGAAGGAGAGGCGCCTCCCAAACCGGTACGCGCCAGCGATGTCGCCGCCCGTCTGGACCAGACGGAACAGACCCAGCGCAACGCCATGTCTGATCTCAACAATCGGCTGGCGATGCTGGAAAAGCAGATCGGTCAGCTGCAAGGCTCGGTCGAAGAGCTGCGTCACGATGGCAAGAAAATGAACGAGCGCGTTGAGCAGCTCGCTCACGTCGGTCAACCCGCTGCAGCCCAGACCGCCCCCCCAGCTGTTGTTTCGGCCGAACCGGCTGCCACGCCTGCACAGGTGGCGGCTCCAACCCCGGTCGTGGCACCACCCTCCTCCGGTGCAGCAGCGGCTCAGGCCGCTGTTGCGCCGGCTGCAACTCCTGCTCCGGCCAAAGCCGCAGCTCCGGCTGCCGCAGCTCCAGCCGCGTCGACAGCCGCGCCAGCAGCCGCGACGCCTGCCGCACCCGCCAAGCAACCTACGGCAGCTGCCACGCAGGCCACCAACTCCTCCAATCCCAGGGAAGCGTATGAGGCGGCTTTTGGGCTTTTGAAGGACAAACAGTACGACGCAGCCAAAACCGGCTTTCAAAACTTCTTGAAAAACCATCCCAAGGATGGCATGGCCGACAATGCCCAGTACTGGCTTGGCGAGCTGCACTACGTGCAACGGCAGTTCCCAGAGGCGCTGATGGCTTTCAATCAGGTGCTGTTGCGCTGGCCAAACAGCGCCAAGGTGCCTGACAGCCTGCTCAAGATCGGCTTTTCGTTTTATGAGCTCAACGATCTGGAGAATGCCAACACCAGTCTGCAACGGCTGGTCAAGGATTTCCCCAACTCCTCGTCGGCCTCGGTGGCCAAGCCACGTCTGGCCCAGATCAAACAGAAACTGGGACGCTGACTTTGGCGGACCGGGCTGTCGTCCTGCTCTCCGGCGGGATGGACTCCGCTGTTTGCCTGCATGTGGCCCACGCCCTGGGACGGGAACTCTATCCCATCTCTTTTCGTTACGGCCAGCGCCACCAACAGGAGATCGCCGCAGCCCAGGCGCTGGTCGCACAACTGCCGGTGGCCCGTTGGCTGGTGCTGGATCTCCCATTGGATCGCATCGGCGGATCGGCTTTGACCGATCCTGACATCCTGCCTGCCAAGGGTGGTCCCGGCGAGGGGATCCCCGCCACCTATGTTCCCGCACGCAATACCATTTTTCTCTCCCTGGCACTCGGCTGGGCCGAAACGCTGCAGGCGCATGAAATTTTCATCGGGGTGAATGCCATCGACTATTCCGGCTATCCGGATTGTCGTCCGGTCTTTGTCGAAGCCTTTGAGCGTTTGGCCAATCTGGCCACCCGTGAAGGGGTGACGCGACAGCCATTCGCCATTCGTGCGCCGTTGTTGCATCTGTCCAAGGCGGAAATCATCCGCAAAGGGCTGGAGTTGGGGGTGGATTTTTCATTAACCCGTTCGTGTTACGATCCAACTGCCGACGGCGTGGCCTGTGGGTTGTGTGATGCCTGTCGGTTGCGGTTGGCTGGTTTCGAGACGGTCGGGGTGCGTGATCCGATTCTCTATGGAGCGTAATCAAACCGCACCCAGCCTAATATGTGTAGTTTTTACTGGTAAAAAAAAAGAGAGGGTCTGGGAGATTCCTCTCCCAGGGTTTTGCCTTTGCCTTGAGCGCGCTCTTCAATAGAAGCATTTTTTGCGCCATTTGCGAAAAATGCGCCGCGCGCCGTCTTCGCGGGAGTCGTTTTTTGCCTTTTGGAAACGACTCCCGCATGTTGAACGCGGTCTTGTGAAAAACTACGCATCTCAAAATGGGTGCGGTTCAAGAAAGCAGGCATGAAACTTTCACACTGTCCATCATCGTAAAATATCAGCAAAAGAGGAGATTCCATGAGCATTTTACTTGAAAAAGGACAACGTGTTTCGCTGGAAAAACAAGACGGCCAGAAACTACAGAAAATGTGTGTAGGATTAAACTGGGGCGCCCTTCAAAAAAAAGGTTTCTTTGGTGGCGTCAAGATTGAAGCTGTGGATCTGGATGCCAGTTGTGCGTTGTTCGATGGCAACGGTCAACTGATGGATGTGGTCTATTTCGGGAATTTACGCTCCTCAGATGGGAGTATTGTCCACAGTGGAGATGATGTAACCGGGGATACTGGAGGCGACGACAATCTGGATAATGAAGTCATTATGGTGGATTTGGATCGTGTGCATTCCACAGTCCAGCAGGTGGTTTTTATACTTAACAGTTTCCGTGATCATGACTTTGGCGACATTCCCCATGCCATGTTGCGCCTGTATGAAGGGACACCTCAACGGGTGGATCGTCTATTCGCCACCTACAATATTGCCCGGGATCCCAAATTTAAAGGTTATGTCACCATGATCATGGGCAAGGTCTATCGGCATCAGGGTGCCTGGAAATTTGCTGCCATCGGAGATCCTACCCGTGACCGGAAACTGGAAGAGAGCTTGCGCACGGTGATACAGCACTATCTGTAACATCGATCATTCATACAAGTAACGACGTTGGCCAAGTCGTCCACTCCTTGCCGTACCGGTATGTGCTGATTGTCTCGTCGTTTGCTCCTTGCCGCCTTGTTTTTCGAGTCGACAGCGATTTTTGGTATCACATGCACTGGCAAGCTTTGCAAGGCCGTGGCGCGGTGTTTTTTTCACTGCGCGAGAAAATGCTCCAAAAAAATTCACCAATATCAAACACTCAAGCCAAACCGCACCCATTTTGGGATGCGTAGTTTTTTGCAAGGCTGCGTGCAAAATGCGGGAGTCGTTTCCAAAAGGCGGAAACGACTCCCGCGAAGGCGGCGCGCGGCGCATTTTTCTAGAAAATTCGCGAAAAACGCTTCTTTTGAAGAGCGCGCTAAAGGCCAAAGTCAAAAGCAAAACCCTGGGAGAGGAATCTCCCAGACCCTCTCTTTTTTTCTACCAGTAAAAACTACACATTTTAAGCTGGTTGCGGTTTAGGCTAAAAAGGTCGTCTGGGCCGAAACAACCCCACCCCACGACGCGCCATCACCCGTACCTCTTTCTTCTGCACCGCCTCGGCCGGAATTTCCTTGAGAAATCGCGACGCGATCACCGGCTCCAAGCGCTGAAACAAGCGCCGTGAACGGGCATGACTCAAATACAGCCGCTCCTTGGCGCGCGTCATGCCCACATAGGTCAAACGCCGCTCCTCCTCGACCGCCGCCGCACCCCCCTCCTCGACCGCCATTTTGTGCGGCAGCAACCCCTCTTCGAGACCGACCAGGAAAACGATCGGAAACTCCAGCCCCTTGGCCGCATGCAACGTCGAGATCACCACTCGGCTGATGCCATCATCCCGCCGCTCGGCTCCCGGCGGGTCGGCCTCCAGGGCTGCGCGTTCCAGAAAACTGCCCAGATCCTTAACCTGCGAGAGAAAAATGCGCAGCTCAACCAGGTTCTCACGGATGTCGTTGCGCCGCTCATCCAGATCCACAGCGTCCATGTAACCCGATTCATCCAACAGGCGATCCAGAACCATCACCGGTTGATTGTCGTTGAGCATTGCGTGTGCCGCGTCGATCAAACGCACAAAGGCGCTCAATTTTCCCAGCGCCACGCCTCCGGATCCCTTGCGCTCGACCAGCCAGCGCGCGCCATCCAATAGCGATCCGTTTCCCTCGCGGGCAGAGGCAGCGATCTCTTCCAACGCCTTGGGTCCGAGTTTGCGACTGGGTACGTTGATGATGCGCTCAAAGGCCAGATCATCGCGTGATGCATAGGCCAAACGCAAATAACAGACCGCATCCTTGATTTCGGCGCGATCCATGAAACGCAATCCGCCGCTGATCCGATAGGGGATGCTGTGCTCATGAAAGGCCTGCTCGAAGAGTCGCGTCTGGCTTGAAGTGCGTACCAGCACCGCCATGTGGTGAAACGCCTTCTCCGGCACCAGTCGTAGAATCTCGCGCGTGACGTGCCGCGCCTCGTCCTCACCATCCTCGGATACATGGATGACAACCGGCGCCCCTTCTTCCCCCTCGGTCCAAAGCGTTTTGCCTTTGCGACCCAGATTGTGATCGATCAACCCGCCGGAGGCCTTGAGAATGTTCTGGGTGGAGCGGTAATTCTGCTCCAAACGGATAATGCGCGCATCGGGAAAATCCTCTTCAAATTTAAGGATATTGTCGAGCCTCGCCCCGCGCCAGCTGTAGATCAATTGATCATCGTCGCCCACCACGCACAGGGCGGCATCAGCGGCCAAACGTCGCAACCAGTCGTATTGTACCTTGTTGGCATCCTGATACTCGTCCACCAGAATATGCCGAAAGCGTTGCCGATAGGCATTGAGCACCTCTGGCGCCCGATCCCAAAGCTTCAGGCAATTGGACAAGAGATCGCCAAAATCCATCGCGTTCAAGCGACGCAGCTCATCCTGATAGGCCGCATAGAAGTCGCTGATGCGCATCAGATCGCGAGAAAATTTCATCCGGGTCTCGGCCAGATCATCGGGTCCGAGGCCGTCATCCTTCCAGCGACTGATCGAGGAGGCGAGCCGTTTGGGCGTCCAGTAGGGATCGATCATCTCGCGCTGCTCGGAAAGACGTTTGATGAGCCGTTGTTGATCTGCGGAATCCAGAATGGTGAAGTTGACGTCAAAGCCGAGACGCTCGCCATGCGCACGCAGCATGCGCGCACCCATGCCGTGAAAGGTGCCGATCCACAAACGACGCGCCACCGTTTCATCAAGCCTCAGGAGCTGCACCACCCGGTCGCGCATTTCCATGGCGGCCTTGTTGGTGAAAGTGACCGCCAGAATCTCACCCGCGCCCGCTTCACCCTGATACAACAGACGCGCCAGCCGTCGCGTCAGAACGCGCGTTTTGCCCGATCCGGCGCCTGCCAACACCATCAGGGCACGTTCCGAGGCCATGACCGCCTGCTGCTGCGGCTCGTTGAGATTCGCGAGAAAATCGATGTCGGTCACAAAAGTGGCAATCCCTGCATCAGGAGAGTTAAAGTTCGGTGCGTGCGCTACCGATATGCTTCTTTAACGGGATCCAAAACGATCCCAAACCGCACCCAGCTTGGAATGTGTCGCTTTTTCCGGTGAAAAAAAGAGCGGGTCTGGGAAATTCCTCTCCCAGGGTTTTGATTTTGCTTTGAGCGCGCTCTTCTCAAGAAGCGTTTTTTGCGAAAAATGCGCCGCACGCCGCCTTGCAGAAAACGACGCATCCCAAAACAGGTGCGGTTTAACATGAAGCAACTGGTCAACTTATAAATCCTTTTGGAGCGCACGCAAAGGATATTCGCCATGATGATCTCCGCCTCTTCCATTGACTCGCTCGCCCGCTCTTCGAGCTTTGGTCTCGGTGCATCGGGTCAGGGTAATCTGTTCGATGGCTTTGGACCCGGCTATCAACTGGAGATTTCGGATCAGGGATTGGCCTTGAGCAACCCGGTCTCGGGGGTCACCGAAACCAGGATGCGCAACGTTCTGACGCGAATTTTGCTCGAAACCCTCTTTGGCACGGATGCCAATTCCACCACCAATGATCCTGAAACCGCCAAACAGGAGTTGGTGCGCGAAGTGGTGGTTGATCCGATGATTGAGGATGTCTTGGGGAAAATCGCGACATTGAACCGGATCGCCTGATCTTTATTTTTTGCTGTGGAATCAAATCACCTGATCATCTGGTATTGTATCGGATCGCCTGATCCACTGTTGTCGGGATCCGGCAGCGGTTTTGTTTTTCGATTCCGATGATGGGTACTCGAATGCGCCTTTTTTTCCTTGTTTCTGGTTGTCTGTTGCTGTTCGGCTGCAACGAGCCTTCCTCTTTGTGGGTTCAGGGCTATGTGGAAGGGGAGTATGTGCGCGTGGGCCTTCCAGCCGGGGGGCGGGTAACGGCGGTACATGTCACCAAGGGCGCACGCGTTGAGGTTGGTGAGCCGCTATTTGCGCTGGAGGAGGATCTGGAGCGGTTGGCCGTTGCCGAGGCCCGAGCCAATGTGGACCGCGCCCGCGCGCAGCGGGAGAATCTTTTAACCGGCAAGCGGGCGAGCGAAATTCAGGTTCTGGAGAATCAGCGCGAGCAGGCGACGGCGAGTCTGCATTTAAGTTCTTTGCGCAAGAAGCGTCAGGAGAACCTGATCAAGAGCGATGCCACCAGTCAGGATCGTCTGGACGAAGTCATTGCGGCACAGAATCGCGATCTAGCGCGGGTCGCGGAGATGAACGCCGCCATCCAGGTGGCGCGCGAGGGCGGACGCGAGGCCGAGATTCAGGCTGCTGAAGCGGCTTTCAAGGCAGCCGTTGCCGGATTGCGGCGTGCCGAATGGCTTTTGGAGCAACGTACCGCACTGGCCAAAGTAGCCGGACGCATCGAAGATGTGTTGTTTCGTCCTGGCGAGACGGTGGCTGCCAATCAACCGGTCATCTCGATCTTGCCGCCAGGCCAGGTCACGATACGCTTTTTTCTGGGTGCCGAGGCGATCGGACGTTTGACGCCGAATGCGACCATCACCGTCAGCTGCACCGGTTGTCCGGTGGATCTGACCGCCCGCATCTCTTATATCGCCGCTGAAGCGGTTTATGCCCCGCCGGTACTCTATTCGCGTGAAGGCAAGGAGAAATTGGTCTTTGCTGTCGAGGCGCTACCGGTTGTGCATGCCGAACGGTTGCATCCCGGCCAGCCGGTGAGTATCGCTTTGCATTCCAGCGTTCCCTCCCCTTCATGAATGCGGCCATCGAGGTCGAAGGACTGACCAAGCGGTTTGATCAGCGCACCGTGGTCGACCATTTAAGCCTCACGGTGCCCAAAGGGCGCATCATGGGGTTTCTCGGACCCAACGGTTCGGGTAAGACCACCACCATGCGTATGCTCTGTGGTCTCTTGATTCCGGACGAGGGGCAAGGCCGCTGCCTGGATCTGGACATTCGCACCCAGGCGCATGAGATCAAGCTCCAGGTAGGGTATATGACCCAGAAATTTTCCTGGTACGACGATCTTTCCATTCGCGAAAATCTCGATTTTGCAGCGCGCGTGCACGGTTTGCCGGATCGCAAGGCGCGCGTTGCGGAGGCGCTCGAGCGACTCGGGCTGGCAGCGCGGCGTGATCAGTTGGCTGGTGCACTCTCGGGTGGCTGGAAGCAACGGTTGGCTCTGGCCTCCTGTCTGCTGCATAAGCCGCGGCTGTTGCTTTTGGATGAACCGACTGCCGGGGTGGATCCCAAGGCCAGGCGTGAGTTCTGGGAGCAGATTCACGCCATGGCTGCCGATGGGTTGACCGTGCTGGTGACCACCCATTACATGGATGAGGCGGAGCGGTGTCATGCCATTGCCTATATTGCCTATGGACGTTTGTTGGCCACCGGAACGGTGGAAGAGGTGATTCGCGGGGCGGGGTTGACCACCTTTTCGGTGGCGCCTGCGCGGGCTGGTGTTGAGAGCGGTTCTTTGGTCGCCCGGTTGCGCGATCTGCCGGGTGTGGATCTGGTGGCCCCTTTCGGGGCGGTTTTGCATGTTGGGGGTGTGCAGCGAGAGCGGTTGATGGCTTCTCTGACGCCGTTTATGGCGGATCCGGCCTTTGTCTGGCGAGAGGATGCGGCAACGCTCGAGGATGTATTTATTCAGTTGATGACCGTGGCCCAACGGGAGGAGCGGTAAGGGGAAGGGGATGAACGGTTCAGGATTTTACCGCTGCAGGGGTTTGGGGAACTGGATTATAAAACTTTTACAACAGTCAAATCATTATTTAAAGGGTTGACTCACGCTACGGGTGATCGCTCATGCACCACCACGGTTTCTCCTGGCATCGCCTGCGCGCTATGATGTTCAAGGAGTTCATTCAAATGCGCCGCGATCGACTCACCTTTGCCATGATGGTGGGCATCCCGATGATCCAGTTGATTTTGTTCGGCTTTGCCATCAATTCTGACCCCAGGAACCTGCCCACCGCACTGTTGGATCGCGACCACGGCGCTTTTGGCCGGGCGCTTGTCTCCCACATGCAAGCCTCGGGCTATTTTCAGGTAATTGAGACCCTGAGCGACGAACAGCTGGTTGAAGAGAGCCTGACATTGGGCCGGGTACAATTCGTGGTGACCATTCCGGAAGGTTTTACCCGCAACGTAACTCGGGGTGAGCGTCCGGAACTGCTGATCGAGGCCGATGCCACCGATCCGGCAGCCACCTCCAACGCCCTGGGGACCATCAACGTACTCGCCTGGCACGCCCTGGACCGGGAATTGACTGGACCGCTCTTTGGCCTGCGCGTCGGACCACCACCGTTCGAACTCAAGGTTCATCGGCGCTACAATCAGGAGGGAATCACCCAGTTCAACGTGGTGCCGGGATTAATGGGCGTGGTGTTGACCATGACCATGGTAATCATGACTGCGCTCGCTGTGACCCGCGAGCGGGAACGCGGCACCATGGAAAACCTGCTGGTCACCCCGTTGCGGCCCGCCGAGGTGATGCTGGGCAAGATCCTGCCGTATGTGGTGGTGGGTTACATCCAGATGAGCCTGATTCTGGTGGCCGCACGGGTGATTTTCGATGTGCCGGTGGTGGGGAATGTCGTTGTGCTGATGCTGGCGAGTGTGGTCTTCATTGCCGCCAATCTGGCGGTGGGATTCACCTTTTCGACCATTGCCCGCAATCAGTTGCAGGCCATGCAGATGGGTTTTTTCTATTTTCTGCCGAATATTCTTCTGTCTGGGTTCATGTTTCCGTTTCGCGGCATGCCGCAGTGGGCGCAGAACATCGGGGAGGTTTTACCCCTGACCCATTTTCTACGCATCGTGCGCGGCGTGCTGCTCAAGGGGAACGGACCGGCGGAGATTCTCGGCGAAGTAGGGGTGTTGGCGCTCTTCATGCTCGCAGTGAGCACCATCGCGCTCAAACGGTATCGTGAGACACTGGATTGAGTGGTGGCGGGTAGTGGAGCAACCAAGCTGATTTGACAGCCTGGCAAATGTTGCTTTTA
>JAMOBI010000209.1:0-1786 GCA_039908105.1 Magnetococcus sp. YQC-9 | reverse complement strand
GCATGGGAAAAGAAACGGAACCAGAAAAACAGCAAGGTGGATTGGCAGTTCACGGCTCAGGACGCGAGGATCAAACTGAAGCGTCTTTACCCGTCAATTCAGCTTTGTTGACCCACTAGTGCGGGAGCGCCCACCACTGCCGGTGTTGGTGTTGGCCTTGACCGCCCCGGCCATGCCGGATGACAAGGAGCGGTGTCTGGGGGTCTGGGCCGACGCCTGCTTGGAGCTACCCGGCGACGCTGGACCGGCTGTGGCCGGGATTGGTTCACCTCGCTCGCCAGGGAGTGGGTGAGGTGATATCGGGAAGGAGTTGAGTGTCGGATGATGACGTTGGAATCCCGCATCCTCGTGGTGGACGACAAGCCGGCCAATCGGGTGGCCATGCGTCGTCTGCTGGCCCCGTTGCGGGTCGAGATCCTGGAGGCTTCGGGCGGGGAGGAGGCTCTGGCGCTGGTGTTGCGCCACGAGCCGGCGTTGATTCTGCTTGACGTGGACATGCCGGGCATGGATGGCTACGAGGTGGCACAGGCGCTCAAGGGGTTTGATGGTACGCGCCAGATCCCGATCATCTTTCTGACCGCCGCCTTCAAGGATCAACCGCATCTGTTGCGTGCCTACGAGTTCGGCGCGGTCGATTATCTGGAAAAACCCTTCGACGATCGGGTGCTGCTCGCCAAGGTGCGGGTCTTTCTGGATCTGCATCGCGCCCGGATGGCGCAACGGTTCACTTTGGAGCAGCTCAAACAGAGCGAGGCGAAATTTCGCGCCATGGTCGATCATGTCGGCATCGGCATGATCCGGCTCGATCTGGAGTATGGCCAACTGCTGGAGATCAACCAGGCCTTTGCCAGCATGCTCGGCTACGATTCGACCGAGGAGTTGACCGGTTCGACGATCCTGGAGGTGACCCATCCCGACGATGCGGCGTTGAGCCGGGAGAAGATTCTGCAGCTGCGGGATGGCCTCGTCACCTCGTGTCAGTTCGAGAAGCGTTATTTCACCCGACAACACCAGGAGGTCTGGGCGCGGGTGACCGCCACCGCAGTGCCGGGAACCGAGACTCAGCGCCCCTTCATCGTGTCGGCGATCGAGGAGATCACCGAACGGCGGCAACTGGAGCAGCGGTTGCTTCAGCAGAATGCCGAGCTGGGGCTGTTTTACAATCTTCCGTTCATCGGCATGGCCATCACCGACCCCCACACCAAACAGTGGCTGACGGTCAACGATGCCCTGTGCCAGATGCTGGGGTATGATCGGGAGAGACTCACGGCGATGACCTGGGCCGAGATCACCCACCCCGAGGATCTCGACAAGGATCTTCAACTCTTCGCGCGTGTGCTCCAGCGGCGAAATCGACGGCTATGTGCTCGACAAGCGGTTTATCCGTCAGGATGGTCAGGTGGTGGAGACCCATTTGGATGTGCGTTGTCTGCGCGGGCCGGATGGCCTGGTGGAGCGCATCGTGGCCACGCTTCTGGATATCACCGAACGCAGGCGCGACGAAATGACCCTGCAGCGGTTGAGCGCGGAGCTGGACCGCTTTTTCACCCTTTCGCTTGATCTGCTCTGCATCGCCGATATGCAGGGCCGATTCGTGCGCTTGAACCGCGCCTGGGAGACGGTGCTTGGCTATCCCCTGCATGAACTCGAAGGGAGGGAGTATCTGAACTACTATCCCCAGGTTTCTGCGCTTCCCGCGAGGATTTTTTTCAAGCTGCCAATTTTGTTAAAGATTCCGTGCTTGCACTCCGGGCGGTGATCAGGGCAGTGATGATGGATCGCCCCT
>JAMOBI010000074.1:0-17381 GCA_039908105.1 Magnetococcus sp. YQC-9 | reverse complement strand
TCCTTATTTGATGGTTGATATCAGCTCCATCTTGGCACATTTCGATGCCGTGGCACACTGCTGCCGTTTGGAGCGGGGCGGACCATACCATTAGACCCTCTCTTTTTTTTCACCAGTAAACCGATTTCCCCTCACGGATCAAATCCGTGCTCTGGCGCCGGAAACTCGCCGGAACGCACCTCCTCGGCAAAACGGGTCGCAGCCTCCACGATCGCCTGCCCGCCCTCCAGATAGTGCTTGACGAAACGGGGACGGACCCCGTCGAACAGGCCGAGCAGGTCATACCCGACCAACACCTGACCGTCACACGCCGGTCCGGCGCCGATGCCGATGGTGGGAATGGTCAATCGTGCGGTGATGACCTCGGCCAGCGGAGAGGGCATCCCTTCGAGGATCACGGCAAAAGCGCCAGCCTCCTCGACTGCCAGGGCATCCTCTAATACCGATGCTGCCGCCGCCTCGCCGCGCCCCTGCACCTTGAATCCGCCAAAAGCGTGCACCGATTGGGGCGTCAGGCCCACATGAGCCATGACCGGAATGTCATGTTCGACCAGATAGCGGATCGTCCCGACCATGCGACGCCCGCCTTCCAGCTTGACCGCCTGGCAGCCGCTCTCCTTGAGGATCCGCACCGCCGCATCCATGACCCGTTCTCCGGGTCCATGACAGACGCCGAACGGCATATCGCACACCACCAGCGCACGGGACGAACCGCGTACCACAGCGGTCGCATGGTGGATCATCTGTTCGAGGGTGACCGGCAACGTGGTGTCGTGGCCGAGAATCACCATGCCGAGCGAATCGCCGACCAACAGGAGATCCACGCCTGAAGCCTCGAACAAACGGGCGAAGGTGTAGTCATACGCGGTCACGCACACGATCCGGCGACCCGAACGTTTCATGCGTTCGAGTTCCGGCACGGTTACACGATGGTTCATGGCCGTGATCCGATCCAAAGCCGACCGGCAACGAACGATCCGATCCGAACCGGTGCGACGCGGGCAGCCGCGCCTATTCTCGTTTTGGGGAGATGGATTTGCTTCATGAGTGTCCGTCCCGGTCCCCGCGAGGGTGATCCAGGCGTCCCAAAAGGTTCGAGTTGCCGGGAGAAAGAGGGAGGTCACCCCCACCCGGTTGCGCACGCATCCACCCGGTTGTACGACGGGTCGCGGCTCCGGGAGATTACCAAAGAGTCCACGCCCATCCGGCCCAGGCGGATGATCCGGGCGGTATCATCGACCTCATCGAGCAGTCTGTCAATGGTTTTACCGCAAACCGGGTGAATCCACCCCGGTGCCAGATCCGCGCAGGGTTGCAGTACGAAGCGACGTAAATGCAGACGCGGATGGGGTAAATTCAATCGTTTGGAGCGGATTCTCCGGCTGCCGAAAAAGAGCAGATCCAGATCAAGTGGACGCGGTCCCCAACGAATTTCCCGTTGCCGGTCGCGTCCGGAATCTGCTTCGATGCGCTGCAGCAGGCGCAGCAGGGAACAGGGTCCATGGCGATAGTCAAGGATGGCGACGGCGTTGAAGAACCAGGGCTGATGGCGGATCGGACCGACCGGTTCGGTGCGGTAGAGCGGGGAGATGGCCAGCAGGCGAATGCCGGGATGCAACGCCAGGCGTGTGAGGGCGCGCTGCATCTGGCGGATGGTAGCGGATCGATTGCCACCCAGACCGATCCAGGCAATCGGTGCCTGGGATCGTCCGGTTTCAGATCCGTCCGATGTTGTCGGCCTGGACATTCACCTTGATGTGCCAGGGTTCAAAACGGACCCCGAGCAGATTGTCGCGCGGATAGCGCAGCCGCAGGTAGCCGAGGTCGCGCAGCCGTTTGAACACCGGGGTGGTGACAAACCGTTCGGTGAAGTTGAAAGTACCGTAGCCGGCCTGTCCCACGTCAAAGTCGCTCACGCCGTGATAGGAGTAACCGGGAGGAGCCAAAGAGCGCGAAGCGCGGGAAAGATTGCCGTCGCTCTCCGAGACCTTGGAGAGAAACAGCTGGAACTGCTTGATCACGCTGCGCACGCCGGAGGTGAGCACCACCTGATCGCCGAGCTCTTTGCGCAGATGTTGATAGATCGCCTCGGGCTGACCGCGGAAGAGGTAATTGCCGGTTCCGGGGAGTTTCACCACCTCGTCCATCGGTACGCGGTCGGTGAGATTGCGCAACGGTTTTTCGCCATAGAAGCCATAATCCGAGGCGCTGGCGTAGAAGAGTTGTTCGAGAAAATTGAGCTCTTCGACCGTGAAGGGTTCGATTTCCGTCTGGGTGCGGGCCAGATAGACCGCCTGGTCGAAATCGATGACGTAGAAGTTGCCGAAGCCGACCAGTTTCTGGATGCGATTGAACCGCTTGAGCGCGGAGTTCAACAGCTCGAGTTGCTCCTCCTTCAGATAAACGTCGTCCGGGTGGTCTTCGTTGAAATAGCGCACCTTGTGCAGATAGGCTTCGAGATCCTCATCCCGGGAGTCCGGGGTGATGCGCGTTTTGGACAAACGGATGGACTGACGCGACTCGGCAGCAGCCATCGCCTCGGATCCAAACGGATTCGAGATGGCCACACCAGCGGCGCCCGCAGTCAGAATTTTCAGAAAACCTCGTCTGTTCATGGTTTTCCAGTCCGTTATCCCGTCAACCAAGGGCTCGTTTCGCCACGCTCGCGACAAAGGATCGTCATAAGGGAATTGAATAGATCCTAACACGTCTTGCGGCCAAAAAGCCATGGGCAATTGCGACCTCTTTCTCAAGTTCCCTCGCTTGGATCTCTTGCAGATCAACAGATAAGCAATAAACTTGCCAAACCATGAAAATGAACGCGGAATCATCGAACAATTCCCGACAACCAGGCGCACAATGCGTATTTCGCTTTGACGCGCCTTGGCTTGATGGGTTACAAGGCTAAGTTGCACTGATCCTGTCCATCCCCGGCTCTCTCCAACCCGATCGCCACGCATGCCCGCATCGTCTCCGCTCTGCCATCCCGATCGTGCACGCCGCCTCGCGCGTGAGTCGCGTTTCGGGTCAAGGTTTGGCTGCCGTGCTGCCATGGTCATCGGCCTGATCATCTGTTCGAGCGCTGGAGTGGCGTGGAGCGAGGATCCCTCCAATCTTTCGGCCCACGATGCCATGGAGGCCATTGCCCAGGATGCGTTCAAGGGGAATCCCCTGTCCGAGAGAACCAGAAAGACAGAAAAATCGTTGCCCCAGGTGTCGATGCCCGACATGTGCGCCAAAATCGGCACCAAGTTGAGAAGTGTCGATCCGTTGACCTGCCAGAAATTCAACCTCATCCCCACCGGTGCGGTTTCGGTCAACGGCCTGCCCATCTTCTTGAAGGAGTATCCACCCAATCCGGCACGTCCGCCTCAGGCCCGCATCCTGCTTCTGGGCGGCATCCACGGCGATGAGTACTCCTCGATCAGCATCGTTTTCAAATGGATGGAGATCCTCAACGCCCACCACTCCGGACTGTTCCACTGGCGCATTGCTCCCCTGGTCAATCCCGATGGCCTGCTGCGCGAGCAGTCCCAGCGTACCAACGCCCGTGGCGTGGATCTCAACCGCAACTTTCCCACCATGGATTGGCACCGGGAGAGTCGCGAGTATTGGCTCAAGAAGACCAACAGCGATCCGCGTCGTTTTCCCGGTCAGGCGCCGTTGAGTGAACCCGAATCCCGCTGGATCGCCGAGGAGATCGAGCGGTTCCGGCCCAACGTGATCATCTCCGTGCACGCGCCCTTTGGCCTGCTCGACTTCGACGGACCACCAACCACCCCGCCGGAGCGACTGGGTGCGCTCTATTTGACCCTGCTTGGCACCTATCCGGGCTCGCTGGGGCGTTACGCCGGCATTCAGAAGAAATTGCCGATCATCACCATCGAATTGCCCTTGTCGGGCGCGCTGCCCAATACCACGGAGATCGCCACCATGTGGTCCGACATGGTACGCTGGATCCGCAGCAACGTGCGCGACCGGGGGCAGATCAGAACCTTTTTATCGGAACGGCCACTGCCATGAATTCACGCCTCAATCTTCTGGAACCTTATCCGTTTGAAAAATTGGCCGCACTGCTGGCCAACACCACCCCGGAAACGGGCTTGAAACCGATCAATTTGTCGATCGGCGAGCCGAAGCATCCGCCAGCACCGTTTCTATTGGAGGCGATGCGCGATTCGCTCGCCGAGGTCTGCAAATATCCTTCGACCATCGGCATGCCGGAGTTGCGGGCCGCTGCCTGTCAATGGGCCGAAAAACGGTCTGGACTCGACGCCGGTGCGCTGGATCCGGAACGCAATCTGCTGCCGGTCAACGGGACGCGCGAGGCGCTCTTCTCGATCGTCCAGGCCGTGGTCGATCCAACGCCGAAACATCATCGTGCGCCGGTGGTGTTGATGCCCAACCCCTTTTATCAGATTTACGAGGGGGCCGCGCTCATGGCCAACGCCGAGCCGGTCTACATGAACGCCAGCGAGGCCGAGGGGTTTCTGCCCGACTTCGGGGCCCTGCCGCCTTCATTGCTCGATCGCGTGCAGCTGTTGTATCTGTGCACCCCGTCGAATCCAACCGGGGCCGCCTTCTCGTTGGAGCGACTCCAGACCCTGATTCAGCTGGCCGACCGTCATGATTTCGTCATCGTCTCCGATGAGTGTTACTCCGAGATCTGGTACCATTCCCCGCCCGCCGGTATTCTTGAGGCGGCCTGGCGTGCGGGTCGCAAGGATTTTGCGCGCTGCCTCTCCTTCCAGTCGCTCTCCAAGCGTTCCAATCTGCCGGGTGCGCGCAGCGGTTTTGTGGCCGGTGATGCCGCCATCTTGAAGAAATATCTGCAGCTGCGCACCTATACCGGTTGTTCCACCCCGCCGTTCATTCAGCGCGCCGCCACGGCTGCCTGGCTCGACGAAGTGCACGTCGAGGCCAATCGCGTTGTCTATCGCCAGAAGCTCGCGGAGGCGTTGGAAATTCTCTCCCCGGTTCTTCCGGTCCGGGCGCCGGATGCCGGCTTCTATCTCTGGCTTAAGGTGCCGGGTGGTGGAGAACGGTTTGCCCATCGACTCTATGAGCGCTACAATGTCACCGTATTGCCGGGGGCCTATTTGAGTCGCGCCACCGGCTTGGCCACTCATCCGGCTGCGGTCGGCAATCCGGGTGAGGCGTGCGTACGGGTAGCCCTGGTTGCCTCGTTGGAGGAGAATCGCGAAGCCATGAACCGGATTGCTGCATGCGCACGAGAGCTGTCCGGGAGTTGATCGTACAGAAGTGTGCTCATAACAAAGGGATCGGGGGAGGTTGTCCCTTCCAAACCCCCGTTTCAATCAGACCAATCAGACCAATCAGACATTCCATCCCTCGTCACCAGGAGTCACCCACGTGTCGGAACTGCGTACCATCATCGAGCAAGCCTGGGAAAATCGTGCCGCCATCGGCCCGAATTGCGATCCCATCACGCGCAAAGCCATCCTGGATGTCATCCAAGCCTTGGATCAAGGTCAACTGCGTGTCGCCGAACCGGTTTTAGCCGATACGCCGGTTCCCGAGGAAGCCACCCACGGCTGGATCGTCAATCAGTGGGTCAAAAAGGCCGTGCTGCTCTTTTTCAAAATTCACGATAACGAGCCGATCAACGCCGGGGATGCCCACTGGTTCGACAAAGTACCGCTCAAATTCTCCAAGTGGAAGAAAAAACAGTTCCGCGAAGCCGGCATCCGCGTCGTACCCTCGGCCATTGCCCGCAAGGGGAGCTACATCGCACCGCGCGCCGTTCTGATGCCCTCCTACGTCAATATCGGCGCCTACGTCGATTCCGGTACCATGGTCGACACCTGGTCCACGGTTGGCTCATGCGCCCAGATCGGCAAGAATGTTCACCTCTCAGGTGGTGTCGGCATTGGCGGCGTGCTCGAACCTCTGCAAGCCAACCCGGTGATCATCGAAGACGACTGCTTCATTGGCGCCCGCGCCGAAGTGGCCGAAGGGGTGATCGTCGGGCGCGGCTCGGTGATCTCCATGGGAGTCTACCTCGGGGCCTCGACCCGCATCATCGATCGCGCAACCGGAGAAATTCATCTGGGTTATGTTCCACCCTACTCAGTGGTGGTCTCCGGTACCATGCCCGGCAAACCACTGCCCGATGGCCAACCAGGCCCGAATCTCTACTGCGCAGTCATTGTTAAAACCGTGGACGAGCGTACCCGCTCCAAGACCGGCATCAACGAGCTGTTGCGGGAGTTTTGAAAAACCTGAAATGGTATAGAATTCATATTGATGGAGGGGCCAGGGGCGAGCATCGCCCCAGGATCTCCGTAAAATTTTCAACAACCACCCTGTCATTCATTCCTCATTTCACAACATCCCCAACACCCCCGGAAGCCACAACGAGATCGCGGGCACATAGGTGACGATCAGCAGGAAAATCACCATGACCATCATCCACGGCAAACAGGCAACGGTCACCTCGGAGAGTCCGCGTCGGGTGATGCCGCTGGCGATGTAGAGATTGAGCCCCACGGGCGGCGTGACCATGCCGATCTCCATATTGACCGTGAGAATGATGCCGAAATGGATCGGATGGACCCCGAGCCGCATGGCCACGGGATAGAGCAGCGGGGCCATGATGAGGATGATCGAGGAGGGCTCCATGAAATCTCCGGCGAGAATCAACAGCAGATTGACCGCCAAAAGGAACATGATCGGTCCGAACCCCTGATCGAGCATCCAGGTGCTCAAGGTTTGCGGGATGTTCTCGTAGGTGAGCAGGAAAGAGAAAAGGATCGCGTTGGTGATGATGTAGAGCAGCATGGCGCTCATGTTGGCCGATTCGAGCAACACGCGCGGCACATCGGAGATTTTCAAGTCGCGGTAGATGAACACCGCGACGAAGAACGAATAGACCGCGCTGATGGCCGCAGCCTCGGTGGGGGTGAAGATGCCCGAATAGATGCCGCCCATGACCACGAAGATGAGCGACAACCCCCAAACGCTGTCACGAAAGGCCGCGACACGTTCAGGCCAGGAGGCCTTGGGTTGCCGGGGATAGTTGTGCCGCCAGGCACGAAACCAAGTGAGCAGGCCGAGCATGATCGCCAGAACGATGCCCGGGACCACGCCGGCCATGAACATGGCGCCCACCGAGGTGCTGGTGGAGACCGAATACATCACCATGACGATCGAGGGCGGGATGAGGATCCCCAGGGCGCCGGAGGTGCTGATCACGCCGGTGCCGAACTCCCAGGGAAAGCCGGCGCGCACCATGGCGGGCATCAAAATCGAGCCGATGGCCACCACGGTGGCGGGCGAGGAGCCGGAGATGGCGGCGAACAGGGCGCAGGCGAGCACCCCGGCCAGGCCGAGTCCGCCGGGGAGATGGCCAACCATGTCGGTGGCAAAGCGGATCATGCGCCTGGCGACCCCGCCGTGGGTGAGAAAATTGCCGGCCAACACGAAGAACGGGATGGCCATGATCTCGAACCGTTCGATGCCGGTGAAGAGCTTGAGAGCCACGGCTTCGATCGGCACGTTGGTCAGGCCGAACATGTAGATCAGCACCGTCAGGCCGAGGGCGATGGAGATCGGCATGCCGGTGATCAACAACAAGGCGAGCAGGCCGAAAATGATGGCAGCGGTCATGCGGTGGCCCCCTCTTCCTGGATTCCGGCCACACGGGTGTGATCGACATGCGGCAGCTGCCCGGTTTTCCGGAAGTTGAAAGCCACCTGCAAAAAACGGAAGCACATCAGATAGGAGCCGAGCGGGATGCAAAGATAGATGATCCACATGGGGAGTTCCATGTCGGCGGAGGTCTGATCCGTGCGGCTCATCAACAGGACAAAGTGGGCACCGAGCGTGCCGATGATCGCGGTGAAGGCCGCGCCGCTCCAGAGGCCGAAAAGCACCACCTTATGGCGCAGGGACTCTTCAAGACGGTTGACCAGCACGTCGACCCCGACGTGGATGCCGGTACGCACACCGTAGGCCGCGCCGAACTTGGCCATCCAGATGAAGAGATAAATGCAGAGCTCCTGGGCCCAGCTGGTGTTGAATCCGGCCATGAAGTCGTGCAAAAACGGGACGCCCAGGGCATAGCGATGGATCACCGCCACGAAGATGATCAACGTGGCGGCAGCCATCAGAATGGCGATGAGCCCCTCTTCAAAGTGATCCAGAATTTTCAGCATACCGCTCCCGATCCGCTCCTTATTTCTTGGACGGATCAAAGCCGGTGACCATATGGATCGACTGGATCAGATCCGCGCCGATGCGGGTGGCCATCTCCTGATGGACCTTGCCCAGGGCCTTCTTCCAGGCTGCGCGCTGCTCGTTGGTCAAGAGAATGATCTCGGTCTTGCCCGACTGACGCACCGCCTCCAGGGCGCTGTCGTTCTCCTGTTTGGCGATCTGGTTGGCATAGACCGTGGCATCGGCCAGAGCGCGATCAAGCTGGATCCGGACATCACCGGGCAGCCCCTCCCAGAAGGCCTTGTTGACGATCACCGCGTAGCCGAGATAACCGTGATCCGACTGGATCAGGTATTTCTGCACCTCGTGCATCTTCTGGGTGTAGAAGTTGGAGACCGGATTTTCGGTGCCGTCGACCACGCCGGTCTGGAGCGCCTGGTAGACCTCGGAGAAGGCCATGACCTGCGGATTGGCGCCCAGGGCACGCATTTGGGCATCGAGCACCTTGGAGGATTGGATGCGCAATTTCATCCCCTTGAAATCCTCTGGATTCTTGAGCGGTTTGTTGGCGCTCATCTGCTTGAAGCCGTTGTCCCAATAGGCGAGTCCCAAAAGCCCCTTGGCGGTGAGCTTGCCGAGCAGCGCCTGACCGATCGGACCTTGGGTCACCTTGTGGAGCTGCTCGTAGTCGTCGAACAGGAACGGCAGGTCGAACACCTCGAACTCCTTGACCCCAAGCGGACCGAATTTGGCCAGCGATGGGGCGAGCATCTGCACCGTGCCCATTTGCACCGCCTCCAGCTCCTCTTTGTCCTTGAAGAGCTGGCTGTTGGGATAGACCTCGACCTTGACCTTGTTGTTGGTGTACTGGGCGGCCAGCTCCGCGAACTTGTCGGCGGCCTTGCCCTTCGGGGTGTCCTTGGCCACCACATGACTGAATTTGATAAGAATCTGATCCGCCGCCCAAGCCGTGCCGCCCAGGGCGATCCACGCCAGGGCCATGATGCCGATGCCGATACGCCAAGTTTTCATGGTATTGTTTCATCCTCGCGCCAGGGTGGGAAATGAGGGTCAATTAAACGCACCCATTTTGGGATGCGTCGTTTTTCGCAATGCTGCGTGCAAGATGCGGGAGTCGTTTTCAAACTTGCATGATGGGGGGAGAACCCCCTCACCCCCGACCATGGAACTCCAAAAGCACGAATTCCACGGTAAAAAGCAAAAAACGACTCCCGCGAAGGCGGCGAGCGGCGCATTTTTCTAAAAAAACCGCGAAAAAAGCTTCTTTTGAAGAGCGCGCTAAAAGCCAAAGTCAAAAGCAAAACCCTGGGAGAGGAATCTCCCAGACCCGCTCTTTTTTTTCACCAGTAATACCACACATTCCAAGCCGGGTGCGGTTTAAAGCAGAATAATGGAATATACGCGCGCGTCAAGGTGATCGGGGATTCAATCCCGCAATTCCCGTCCGGTCAATTTCAAAAACACATCCTCCAGGCTTGCCGGGCGCGACAGACAGACCAGATCGTGGTGACCGCGCAGCCGGGCCATCACCTCCGCGCCATCCCCCGAATGACAATGCAAGGCATCGCCGACCCGCTCCAGGCGACCGGGCAGATGGGCGAAGGCCTCTGCATCGAGGGGTGCGCCCAGGGGGCGAATCTCCACCACCTCGGGTTCGACATGCGCACGGATCAGCGCCTGCGGGGAGTCCATGGCCAGGATCCGGCCATGATCGATGATCATCAACCGGTCACAGAGCCGGGCCGCCTCCTCCATGTAGTGGGTGGTCAGAAAAAGCGTGGTGCCCTGATTCTTCAAGCCCATGAGCCGCTGCCAGATCAGGTGGCGCGCCTGGGGATCGAGTCCGGTGGTCGGCTCATCGAGAATCAGCAACTCCGGATGGGCCACCAGCGCACGGGCGATCACCAACCGCCGCTTCATGCCACCGGAGAGGGCTCGTACCGTCTGATCACGCCGATCGGTCAGCTGGGCGAACTCCAGCAACGGCTCGACCCGTGCCTCGGCCCGTTGGTCGGACAACCCGAAATAACGACCGTAGACCAACAGGTTCTCGGCCACGGTCAGGTCATCGTCCAGGTTGTCCTCCTGCGACACCACCCCCATGCGCCGGTGGACCTCCCGGTGGGCCGGGTCGGTAAAAGTACCGAACAACCGCAGTTCGCCGCCCTCCAAAGGGGTGAGCCCGGTAATCAGACGCAGGGTGGTGGTTTTGCCGGCGCCATTGGGACCGAGCATACCGAAACACTCCCCGACCTGCACCGTAAAGTCGATCGCATCAACCACACGGCGCCCCTGATAGCTTTTTTGCAGATTTTTGGCCTGAATCAATGCATCTGCCATGGTTTAAAGTTTCATCCGTGTCTGTTTTATGGAAAAATGGAGCTGTTTTTCATGGTTCCGAACTTTCCGCCACAACGCAAGGGGCCACAACCAAAAAAGGCCACAACCAAAAAGGGGCATGTCATGGCCAGCGACTTGGAACGAACCGGATCGAATCGCCTGCTGACCAGCGCGCAAATGCGTGAGGCGGATCGGCGCACCATCGAGAGCCTGGGGCTGCCGGGCGTGGTGCTGATGGAGAATGCCGGGGCTGCGGCGTGCGAGATCCTGCGTGCACGGGTGCCAGAGTGGCGTTCGCGGGTGGTGGTGATCCTGGCCGGCGCCGGCAACAACGGCGGCGATGGCTTCGTGATGGCGCGCCGGCTGCTTCAGGCCGGCAGCCGGGTGGTGGTGCTGCTGCTTGGTCGGGGTGCGGAGCTCAAAGGGGATGCGCGCACCCATCACGGGGTGTTCGTGGGTCTCGGGGGGGTGGTGCGCGAACTGGTCGGCGGCGTCGATGTGGCCGGTGTGCTCCATCCGCTGCTGCTCCATTGCAGCGTGGTGGTGGATGCGATCTTCGGCACCGGTCTCACCCGCCCGGTGGAGGGGATCGCCGCAGAACTGATCCGTTTGGTGACCCGCAGTGGCAAACCGGTGCTGGCCGTGGACATCCCCTCGGGAGTCTGCGCGGATACGGGCCGCATATGGGGCTGCGCCCTGCCCGCCTGCTGGACCGTCACCTTCGCGGCGCAGAAGCGGGGTCACCGGTTGCACCCGGGTGCTGCGCTCTGTGGAGAACTCTTCGTGGTGCCAATCGGCATTCCGGAGAGTTTTCTCGCCATCCCGGAACACGACGTGGCGCTCAACGACACGCAGGATCTGGTGATTCCCAAACGCTCGCCCGATGCCCACAAGGGGGACTGCGGACGATTGCTGATCGTGGCGGGCTCGGTCGGCATGGAGGGGGCGGCGATTCTGGTGGCCCAAGGTGCAGCGCGGGTTGGCGCTGGATTGATCACCGTGGCGACACCAGCCGCCGTGCAACCGGTCATCACCGCCGGCCTGACCGAGGCCATGACCCTGCCGCTTCCGCTCAAGGCCTCGGGCGAACCGCTCTTGGAGCGCATCACGGCGGGCCGTTTCCAACCGGATGTGCTGGCGATCGGTCCCGGATTGGGCGAGAGCGAATCCACCTGGGAGCTGGTCACCGCGCTGATGACCTGGAAGGAGCTGCCAACGCTGCTGGATGCCGATGCCTTGAACATCCTGGCCGGCCAGGGCGAACGGATCCGTCAGTGGGCGATCGGTCGACGCGCGCCGTTGATCCTCACCCCGCACCCCGGAGAGATGGCCCGGTTGTGGGGCATGGGTGTGGCCGAGGTGCAGGGGGACCGTCTGGCGATCGCACGGCGCACGGCGCGAGACTGGGGGGTGTGGGTGGTGTTGAAGGGGGCGGGATCGATCATCGCCGCCCCGGACGGACGGGCCTGGATCAATGCCACGGGCAATCCGGGACTGGCCGCCGGCGGCAGCGGCGATCTTTTGACCGGGATCATCGCCGGACTTTTGGCCCAGAACTGGCCAGTGGAGAGCGCGGTACGCGCCGGGGTGTGGCTGCACGGCGCGGCAGCGGATGCCTGTGCTGCAGAACAGGGGATGGTCGGCATGCTGGCCGGGGATCTGATCGGCCAGGTTCGCCGCTTGCGCAACGGTCTGGGATGACGCCGATGGAGTGGCGGCGCTTCGGCAAAACCGATCTATCCGTCCCGGTGCTGACCCTCGGGACCATGCGCCTGCTGCACGGCTGGGATCCGCCGCACGACCATCTGCCGGACGACAGTCTGGAATCGACCTTTCAGATCGTCTCAACCGCACTCTTAGCCGGGATCAACCTGATCGAGACCGCGCGCGGCTACGGCAAGAGCGAGCGGCTGTTGGGCGCGGTGTTGCCGCGCACAGGTGTTGCGCGCGAACGCTACAAGATCATGACCAAGGCCCCGCCCGCCGCCTCCGCACGCGAAATGCGCCAGTGGATCGACGATTCGCTCACCCGTCTGGGCATCGCCCACATCGATTTGTTCGCCCTGCACGGTTTGAATCGTGAAGAGCACTACCAGGCGCTCGGCGCCAAAAACGGCGCACTCGCCGGGCTGCGTCAGGCCCAGGATGAAGGGGTGATCGGCCACATCGGCTTTTCCGGCCATGCCGCCCCCCCGCTGCTGTTGCGACTCATCGCCACCGGTCACTTCGATTTCGTCAACCTGCACTATTACCGCTTCCGGCGCGCCAATCAGGCTGCCGTGGCCCTGGCCAACGCCCTGGGCATGGGGGTTTTGATCATCTCCCCGAACGACAAGGGCGGACGCCTCTACGACCCGCCCGACAAGCTGCGCCTGCTGACCGCCCCGCGCCATCCGGCTCAGTTCAACGAACGGTGGCTGTTGGCCCAAAGCGGCGTCCACACCTTGAGCATCGGCTTGAGCGACCCGGCGCAGCTGGCGTTGCATCTTGAAGGGCTGCAACAGACGCCGGCCTGGGGCAGAACCGAACACGAGATCGCCTGGCGACTGGATGCTGCGGAATCGACCTCGGTGCTGCGGGATTGCGGTCAGAGTTGTTCGGCTTGCCTCCCCTGTCCGCAGCAGATCGAGATCCCGGAGATCCTGCGCATGGATCATTTGATTCACTGTTTTGACATGGACCATTTTGCCCGGTATCGTTATGAGATGATGCGTCCTGGGGATCACTGGGTGCCGGGTGCCAAACTGGAGGCATGTGATCGTTGCGGGGAGTGTCTGCCGCGCTGTCCGCGCGCTCTGCCGATTCCCGACCTGCTCTTTGCTGCGCGCAACCGCATGGATCCGGGGATTTAAGCATTCGTGAGCGACAATATCCGCCATCAGGACGCCTGTTAGGATGCGTTCCATCGTGGTTTAAACAAGGGAGTAACGCCATGGCCGTCGTCATTCTCGCCCACAACAAAAAACTCTCCTTCAAATGGTTGCGTTTTCCGGTGATCGGCATCGAGGCGTTGGACCAGGCGCACCAGGAGCTTTTAGACCAATTGAATGTTTTCAAGGCGCTTTTGTCCGAGGGGTGCGATCCGGCGATCGCCGAGGAGCGGTTGCACAATCTGCGCACCTGGTTCGGCCACCATTTCGCCGATGAGGACCGGCGCATGCTGATGAGCGGTTTTCCGGATGCCGCAGCCCATCTGGCGGCCCATCAGAAGTTGATCACGGGTCTGTTGCTCTCCACCAGTTTTGATACCGATGGGCAGGAGGGATTTGATCTGGACGCATTGATCACCTGGGAGGCCCAGCACATCAACCGTTTCGATCGCCCCATGGCGGAGTATCTGCTGAAAGCCAACGATTCAAAATCTTAAACCGCACCCGGCTTGGGATGTGCAAATCGCACCCGATTAGGAAACTGCCTGCTTCGTTTCCAAAAGACGGAAACGAAGCAGGCGAAGGCCGCGCGCGGCGCATTTTTTCGCAAAAACCGCGAAAAAATGCTTCTTGAGAAGAGCGCGCTAAAAGACAAAAGCAAAACCCTGGGAGAGGAATCTCCCAGACCCTCTCTTTTTTTTCACCAGTAAACTACCCATTCCAAGCTGGGTGCGGTTTAATCAATTCACAAAAATATCATTGAATGTGGATGGTATGGTGGTCAGAAAGCAAATCACGAACAGAGGGTGGTTAATCTCGCCAGAACCTCCTCCATAATGGTTGCTGGTACATGCTCCAGCTTTTTTGCTGAACGTGCCTGGAAATCGAATGCTCTGGGTTGGTCACAGCGGATGATGCCTTGAGTGACCGTACCTGCTCCAGCGAGAGGGACCGCAAAACCAGTCATCCGGGCAAAGTTTCCACCGGTGGTAATGGGGAGCACCACAGGAACCCCCGTGAGCTTGTTGAATGCAGCAGGGGATACCACCAGTACCGGTCTCTTCCCCTGGGTCTCATGACCGGATGTGGGGTCCAGGTTGACAAGGAAAATATCACCACGTTCAGCAGTCACAGCAGTTCCCTTCCAATCGGAGATGCATTCAACCAATCCTCCTGCTCTTCCGAGGGAGATGGTTCCGTGGTATCGCACATCGCCAACAACTCCTCCAGCGTGTAGCAGGGTCTTGGAATGGGATTGATGACCAGGTGACCATCCTCGATGCTCAAACCAACCGTAGCTCCCGCTTTCAGCTCCAAAGTATCGAGAAGCGATGGGGGTACGGCCAACATTGTGGAGCCACCGACCTTCCGTAGCGTAGAGATGTGCATTTTGAAGTTCTCCTTTCCAGTTACAAGTTATACAAAAGTATAACATTCTCCGTACAACCATTCAACCAAATTCTCTTACCGTTGGCGTGCGTCATCCTTGGAATACGATTCTACTGCCAAGCAGGATTTGGCAGGCCGTATGTTTGGCATAAGAACCAGACAATTATTTGAAATCAAACAAAAAACCACACCAAATATCCGTCAAAAAATCTCTTCCATTTTTTTAGTGAAAGCCTTATACTGAACAAAAAAGATGATTGATATCAGCTTGGATGGCTCATAAATATATATTTATATATTTCGTAATGATTTTGATTACAAAGCAACAGAATCTTTTTATCAGTCAATCTTGTTCCAACCAATTGTCGAGATTTACAGTAAAATGAGAATCAATGCCAACCGAAAATCTGCAAGCATCAAGAAACGCCTCAAAAATATTGAGGACATGATGCATACTCTCTTTGGTATGGTTAATCAATTTGCACTAGAAAAGGGTGAAGATTGCATCCAAAAGGATAAAATAATTGGCCAACTTGAAAATGAACTGTTGAAAGCGAGAAGAATTGCAAATGCTCTGACAAGTTGCAACGAGGCGCTGGTTCGCTCTACTACTGAAGAACAATTCCTGCTTCAAATTTGTGAATTAATTGTAAAAAGCGGTGGATATCAATTGGTCTGGGTTGGACTTGCGAAAAATGACAAGAAAAAGACAATACATCCTGTTGCGCAGTACGGATTTGAATATGGATATTTAGACCAGTTACATTTGACATGGGATGAAACATCAGAGCGAGGCAATGGACCAACAGGTCGGGCAATCAGAAGTCATGTTCCTGAAATCGCAAACGATATTGCAAACGACCCCAAATTTGAATGCTGGCGTGATGAAGCGGTGAAGAGAGGCTATTCATCATCGATTGCATTGCCATTTCTGATTGAAGATGGTCATCTAACTGGAGTGTTGAATATTTATTCAAGTGAAGCCTTCTCATTTAAACAGGACGAAATTGCGTTGCTTTCTGGAATGGCAAAAGATGTTGCTAATGGAATTAATTCAATAAGAAAGATGAGCCGAAATCTGGAACTCGAGAAGAAAAATCAGCTTGAATATCGTTCCAGATTGATAATTTCAAATCTTCTGGAACTGGCACTAAAACCGTTAAACATTGAAAGAATGCTGGAAGCATGCTTGGATTTAATATTGTCAATTCCATGGGTAGCCATTCTCTCAAAAGGTTCAATCTTCCTCCATGATTCAGAAAAAAATATTCTTGTAATGGCAACTCAAAGAAATCTTTCTGCACCTTTGTTGAAATTATGTCAAAATATAGAAATGGGGTATTGTTTGTGTGGTAGAGCTGCTCAAGAGAAAAAACCTGTTTTCGCATCCTGTTTAGATGAACGACACGATGTCAGATTTGATGGTATTTCAGAACATGGCCATTACTGCATCCCAATTCTGTCAGAACAGGATTTATTGGGTGTTCTGAATTTGTATGTTGAACACAATCATGAGAATGATAAAGACCAGGAGCTGTTCTTGACAACTGTAGCCAGCACTTTAGCTGGCATTATCAAAAGAAAGAACGCAGAAGAAAAAATCCATAATCTGGCCAATACTGACAGTTTAACAAATATTGCAAACAGAAGGGCATTCATGGAAACAATTGACCACGAAGTTGCAAGGTCAAAGCGTGAAAAATTAAATTTTGCTGTTTTGTATCTGGATTTGGATAAATTCAAGCAAGTAAATGATGTGTTTGGACATAAAATTGGTGATGTGTTATTGGTTCAGGCTGTCAATAGAATGAAAAGCATGCTTCGTGAAACAGATACCATAGGAAGAATCGGTGGTGATGAGTTTGCCGTTGTTCTTCCAAACTCCAAATTTTCTGGTGCAGAACATGTTGCAGAAAAGATTATAAACACTTTGAATCAGCCATTTAATATTGGAGAAAACGATATAAATATAGGCGTCAGTATTGGATGTAGCATATATCCTGACCACGGCATTATTGGTGAGGTTTTGCTGCATAAAGCAGATAATGCTTTGTATATGGTAAAAGCAAACGGAAAGAACCATTTGCGTCAATACAATGAAGAATAATAAAATTATGTATTCACAAAAAATTCATGATTATATATAATTTTAAGATAACGATAAATTGTATTCATAATAGATTACTCATGAGTGCTCTATGGGCACTGGGCTCCGACTATTCCGGTCTATTGTGAGCGCATACTATCATGATTTAACATCGCGCATCTGCTGTCAGATAGCAATCTTTAGATTGTTTTGTAATATTTTTGAGGTTTATTCTGAGCGTGCGTTATTCAAATATTAGTTCGCTAGTATCGACTTTCAAATAGCCAAGAATAGTCGAAGCCCAGTGCCCATGGCGTGATTCCTTGGTTTGCGGCGAATGTGTGTAGTGGGTTGCCCGAAACCTCGATCTACACCCGATTCTACCCACACCAAACCTGGATGTCTATACCATCCCTGGAACCCACTTGGAAACAAAAAAGCCAGCAACTGTTTATTTTTGCTGGCTTCTTGGATAGTCTTGGATCTCTTTGGAACTC
>JAMOBI010000002.1:0-67356 GCA_039908105.1 Magnetococcus sp. YQC-9 | reverse complement strand
GGTTGAAATGGTTGGTCGTCATAACCCCATTATATCGGAAAGGACTCTCTATTGCTCCCCTTTGCGGTCAGAAATGACCGAAAATCTGGTCGTTCACCGAGTTTTGCAACTACCTCACTGGTGAAAAAAAAGAGAGGGTCTGGGAGATTCCTCTCCCAGGGTTTTGCCTTTGACTTTAGCGCGCTCTTTCCAAGAAGCATTTTTCGCGCCCTTTGCGAAAAATGCGCCGCGCGCCGCCTTCGCGGGAGTTGTTTCCGCTTTCTGGAAACGACTCTGTGCATCTTGCACGCAGCCTTGCGAAAAACCACGCATCCCGTAACGGTTGCGGTTTAATTTTGATTTCAACGATTTTTCCATCCAACATGCAGGATGTACAACCGGACCAACAACCCACACCATCTTAATAAAGATCAATCTTTACAATATCTTCCACAAGATGGCTTGACAGATGCCGCAGCAGGTCCAAAATAGTGCCCATGTCCACTTTCTCTAACGCCACATCCCCCGCATCCCGTCCGCTGACCGCCGATTTCCTGATCATCGGCGCCGGTGTCGCTGGTCTGGATCTGGCCCTGCGCATGGCCGGACACGGCGATGTGCTGGTTCTGACCAAGGCTGCCGAGGGGGAATCCAACAGCTATTACGCCCAGGGCGGCATCGCAGCGGTGCTTGATCCCGCCGATGACATGAACTCGCATGTCGCCGACACCCTGATCGCCGGTGCCGGACTCTGCCACGAGGATACCGTGCGCCTGGTGGTGGAACATGGCCCGCGCTCGATTCGCCGACTGCTCGATCTGGGCGCGCCGTTCACCCGTGATGAGTCCCAGGGTGGATTTCACCTCACCAAGGAGGGCGGCCACTCCACCCGGCGCGTCATCCATACCGCCGATGCCACCGGACGTGCGGTGATGGAACTGCTGCTCGAACGGGTCAACCAGCATCCGCGCATCCGCATCCTGGCCGATCACATGGCCATTGATCTGGTCACCGCGCGCAAACTCGGCATCTTCGCCCCCGGACAACCCAACCGTTGCTTTGGCTGTTACGCTTTGGAGATCGCCACCGGACGGGTCATCACCCTGCAGGCACGCTTCACAATTTTGGCCTCGGGTGGTGCCGGCAAGGTCTACCGCTACACCTCCAATCCGGATATCGCCACCGGTGATGGCATTGCCATGGCCTATCGGGCCGGCTGCCGAGTGGCCAACATGGAGTTCATCCAGTTTCACCCCACCTGTCTGTACCACCCCAAGGCCAAATCGTTCCTGATCTCCGAGGCGGTGCGCGGCGAGGGGGGCATCCTGGTGATGAAGAATGGCGAACCCTTCATGCAGCGCCACCACCCGCGTGCCGATCTGGCACCCCGCGACATCGTGGCGCGTGCCATCGACTACGAAATGAAACGATCCGGTGATTCGTGCGTCTATCTTGACATCACCGCCAAGGGCAAAAGCTTCATCGAGGACCATTTCCCCAACATCCACAAAAAATGTCTGGAACTGGGCATCGACATGACCTCGGAGCCGATCCCCGTGGTTCCGGCGGCCCATTACACCTGTGGCGGGGTGGTGACCGACCTGCACGGTCGTACCGACATCGACGGGCTGTTCGCCATTGGCGAGGTGAGTCACACCGGTCTGCACGGCGCCAACCGGCTCGCCTCCAACAGCCTGTTGGAATGCCTGGTCTTCTCCGAGGCCTCCGGCAACGCCATGCTCAATGCCATCCGCGAACATCCCCGCTTCGCCCATCCCGACATCCCGCTCTGGGACAGTTTCGACTGCCACCCTTGCCAGGAAGCGGTACTCATCTCGCACAACTGGGACGAAATCCGCCGTTTCATGGGCAACTACGTCGGTATCGTGCGCTCCAACCGCCGTTTGAACAGCGCGCGTCGCCGCATCGAACTGGTGCAGGAGGAGATCAACGAGCACTACTGGAACTGCCGCATTTCAAGAGATCTTTTGGAACTGCGCAACATCGCCCTGGTGGCCTCCCTGATCATCCGTTCCGCCATCCACCGCAAGGAGAGTCGCGGCCTGCACCATACGACCGACTACCCGGAAAAAGACGATCAGAACTGGTGTCACGACACCGTTTTGCCGATCACCGAGTGACTTTTTCATCAAGCCATCGCTGTTTTTTTTCGAGCCGATCGACCCGGCAATCCGCTCTCAACACCATCCCCTCTTTATAAAAAAACACGAATCGGATAGAGTGGGAAGTTCCAGTTTTTCACGCCATCCGGTACATCAACGAGGATCGAGCGGCCATGAGTGCCATTACCCGGGAGGTCGGACGTCGCCGCACCTTTGCCATCATCTCCCACCCCGACGCGGGCAAGACCACACTGACCGAGAAACTTTTATTGTTCGGCGGCGCCATCCAGGAGGCCGGTCGGGTGCGGGCGCGCGGCGAACAGCGCCGTGCCCGTTCCGACTGGATGAAGGTGGAGCGCGAACGGGGCATTTCGGTGACCGCATCCGTCATGACCTTCGAGTTCGACGGGCATGTGCTCAATCTGCTCGACACCCCCGGCCACGCCGACTTCTCCGAGGACACCTTTCGCACCCTGACTGCGGTCGATTCGGCGATCATGGTGCTGGATGCGGCCAAAGGGATCGAAACCCAGACCTTGAAGCTCTTCGAGGTGTGTCGATTGCGCAACGTACCGATCATCACCTTTGTCAACAAAATGGATCGCGACGGGTTGGATCCGTTCACGCTGATGGATCAGATCGCCGATCAGCTGGCCCTCGAAGTGACGCCACTCAACTGGCCGGTGGGCATGGGGGTGGAGTTTCATGGGTGTTACGACCTGTTGAATCCGCGTCTGTTCTTCATGGAACGCGCCCGTCCCGAATCGGTCCCAGCCGAGGGAATCGTCTGCGAAGGAATCGAAGATCTCAAGCTCGACCCCCTCCTGCCCGCCAGGGCTCTGGCCCAGCTGCGCGAGGAGGTGGAGATGGCCCACGGGCTCTGTCCGACCTTTGATCTGGCGAGTTATCGCGAAGGCCATCTGACCCCGGTCTTTTTCGGCAGCGCCATGTACGATTTCGGGGTACGCGAACTGCTGCGCGCCATTCTCGATCTGGCGCCGGCGCCGGGTGCGCAGAAGGCCGAACAACGGATGGTCGATCCGGACGAGGAGAAGGTGTCGGGCTTCGTCTTCAAGATCCAGGCGAACATGGACCCCAACCATCGGGATCGCATCGCCTTTTTCCGACTGGTTTCCGGCCAGTTCAGACGCGGCATGAAGCTCAAGCATGCGGTGACGGGAAAAATCCTCTCGGTGCACAACCCGCTGCTCTTCATGGCGCGCGAGCGCGATCTGGCCGAGGAGGCGTGGGCCGGGGATGTGATCGGCATTCCGAATCATGGCGTGTTGCGCATCGGGGATACCCTGACCGAGGGGGAGGGTCTGAAATTCACCGGCGTGCCGAGTTTTGCCCCGGAGATCCTGCGACGTGTCCGTCCCGAGGATCCGATGCGCGCCAAACATCTGGAGAACGCCTTGCGGCAGTTGGGCGAAGAGGGGGTGGCGCGCGCCTTCAAGACCCTGCTCGGCTCCCAATGGATCGTCGGCGTGCTGGGGGCGTTGCAGTTCGAGGTGCTGGCCGAGCGCATCCGGGGGGAGTACGACGTGGCGGTCCGTTTCGAGGATGCCGGTTACATCACCGCCCGCTGGCTGGAGTCGGACGATCACCGGTTGCTCAAGAAATTCGTCGATGCCGCCCAGGCGGAGATGGCCGAGGATTATGACGGCTCCCCGGTCTTTCTGGCGCGCAACACCTGGCGGTTGACCGATGCCATGAAGGAGTGGTCCGGGGTGCGCTTCTTGAAGGTGCGCGAGGGGACGAATTAAACCTCCACATCCGACAAAGATTGCAGGCAACAGGCTTGATTCTTGCATAAATCGGCTCGACACGCTTTTTCCAGTCGTGCCGCCTCTTGAGCTTTGCCGCGTTTCGGCTTGGCCGCATGACGGCACTTTGCGCCCGGTAAGGAATCAAGCCATGTATCTGGAACACTTCGGCCTGCGGGATTTCCCCTTTGCGCTCACGCCCGACACCCGTCGTTTCTTTCCCGGCGCCGGTCGCGAAGAGTCGCTGAAAACCCTGCTCACCGCCATCCACGAAGGCGAAGGGCTCATGCAGGTGGTCGGAGCAGCCGGCACCGGCAAGACCATGCTCTGCCGCACGCTCTGCCAGAGGGTGCCGAAAAACCATCAATTGGCACTGCTGCTCAACCCCGACATGGCTCCTGAAAGCCTGCTGCCGGCGCTACTGCACGAGTTCCGCCTGACAATCCACGAGCGGGTCGAACCGTGGAACGCGCGTCAGGTACTCCTGAATCATCTGCTGGTGCTCAACCGCAACGGTCAACGCGCCCTGCTCATGGTCGACGAAGCGCACCGACTCCCGGCGGAAACGCTTGAGGAGCTGCGACTGCTCGGCAATCTGGAGACCGGGCATGCCAAGTTGTTGCAGGTGATACTCTTTTCACAGCGCGATTTCGGACAAGCCGGGAAGCAACCCGAAGTGCGCCAACTGCTCGAACGGGTCGTCACGCGCATCCGCCTCAAACCTCTGAATCACCTGGAGATCGCACACTATCTGCATGCCCGGCTCGTGGCCTCCGGATACGAACGGGAACCGCTCTTCACCCCGCTTGCGGCCCGCTCGATTCATCTGGGCTCAGCTGGACGGCTGCACCGGATCCACCGGATCGCCCATCTGGCGCTCGGCATCGCCTGCGAGGAGGAGTCGGCCAAGGTCCGATCGATCCATGTCTGGCGCGCTCTGGCCAATGACACCCCGTTCCACTTCTTCTTGCAGGGCTACCGACCGCTCATGACCGGCACCATCCTGACGGCGATACTGGTGGCCGGCACGGTTCCGCGTTATCTGAACTCAACGCCCCATGCACAGACGGAATTGCCGACAGAGCCGATTGCCATCGCACAACCGATGACCAGCCCACAACCGGTCACCCGCGTCCAGCCTGCTCTTGGCATGCAACCCACCTCCGGCGTTCAGCACCTGCCCGACTCACAACCCAACGCTGCCGGAGAGAAACCCCAGACTGCGACCATGACCACAGCGCCGCAACCATCGCCCCGGATCGACGAACGCGCACTGTCCACCTCCCAACAGCCGGAGAGAATGGTCAGCCGACCGGGTCCAATGCGTCTGACCGAAGCGAACGCGCCCGTGGCACAGGAATCCAAAGCCATCAAGCATGAAACCATTGCCAGAAAACAGCCGACACCCTCTCGGAGCCATGCGGGTGGCACCGGCAATATCCCCTACTTGAAAGAGGATGACCCGCTCGGCGAGGCGATCATCGCCTCGCACCGCTGGTTGGAGAAGGGGGACGACTCCCACTACACCATTCAGTTGATGCTGATCCGCAGCGAAAAGGGGCTCCAGCAACTGGCCGATCAACTGGCCGCGATCCAGCCACCACCGGGAGAGATCGATCTCAAGCTGTTCCGTCTGAAAGACGATGCCCTGCTGGTCCACTTGAACGAGTGCGCCACCGCTGTGGAGTGCGAAGCGCTGATGAACCGACTGCCCGTGGTGATGCGCGCCAACCATCCCAGCGTGCGCTCCCTGGCCCGACTCAAGACCACGGTACGCAAACTGGCGCTGCTCTCATCCGATCAGACCGGTTGAACGCATCCAAATCGGAGCCGATATCCTCGCCATGAATGCCACTGCCCCCGCAGTTTGCAAACCGTCCCGTCGTTTGGGCGAAATCCTGTGCGCCGCCTCGCTGATCACCCCGGATCAGCTGCAGATCAGCCTCGACGAACAAAAAAAAACCGGCGAACTGCTGGGCTGCATCCTCGTACGGCTGGAGTTCGTGGCCGAGGCGCTGCTGCACGACCTGTTGGGAGAGTTGCTCACTATCCCGGTGATCGATCTGGACAAGATGACGATCGATCCGCGCATTATCGCCCTGGTTCCCAGGAAACTGATCGAACGCCACCAGGTACTGCCCATACGCTGGAACGCCAAGAGCACCACCCTCACCCTCGCCATGGCCAATCCAAACGATCAGGCGGTGCTTGATGCAATCCAGGCCAACATCCACACGGACATCCAATTAAAAGGGGTGCTGGCCGGACCGAGAAATCTGGCGCGCTCCATCGAGCGCATTTTCACGCTTCCGACGAATGCCGCCATTATCGACAATCCCCGTCAACTGGCCGACAATCCGCTTCAGTTCGTTGATGCACTGCTGATCGATGCCCTGCGCCTGGATGCCACCCACATCCACATCGAGCCACAACCGGGGCAGGTCAGCATCCGTTACCGCCGCGATGGTCTCTTGAGCGAACGTTGCGCCCTGCATCGCGACCATCTGCCGGGATTGCTGACGCACATCCGCCAGCTGGCTGACATCCAAACCGAAGATGGCCAAGGGATACGGCATGGCCACTTTGCCACACAACGTGCCGGCCTGACGATCGAATGTCGGGTCGGGCTGTTCCCGACCCACCCGGACGCATCGCTCGTCCTGCGCATCCGGGACAGCAACCGCGCTCCCGTCTCCTTGGAACAACTGGGCCTGGGCGCAACGGTTGCCACCCGACTCAATTCGGCTCTGGAAAAATCCACCGGCATCACCCTGGTGGCTTCGCTGCCGAACGGTGGTTTGAGCACCACGCTGCATGCCCTGGCCGCCTATCTCGGCAACGAAACCAATACGCTCGTGGCGCTCGACGAGGAGACCAGCTCTCTCGCACACCCGGTACGATGCATCCCGGGGGCCAGCCGTTGGCTTGCCGATCCCCAGAGAGCACCTCGCGAGCTGATCGAACTGGATGCCGATTGGCTCCTTGTCGACCGGATCCGCTCGCCCGAAGCACTGCAATCCCTGATGCGTGCCGCCATGCGCGGACAGCGCATCGTTGCCGGGATCCATGCCCATTCGACTTTCGGGGTGTTTCAACAATTTTTCGACATGAAAATCCCCCCTCAACTGCTCTTCGACACCTTGTCTGGCATCCTCACCCAACGGCTGGTGCGCGCTCTCTGTCCGGCCTGCAAAAAACCGCACACGCCCACGGACGATGAAAAAGCATGGCTCGGAGATGCGGCTGCACGAATCGAATCCATTTACGCCATGCATGGCTGTTCAGCCTGTCAAGGAAGCGGCTACCGGGGCCGGATCGGCCTCTTTGAAATGGTTCCCAACGATGCATCTCTGACCAACCGGCTCGAACAGGGAGCCAGCCACGCCGCGCTTTCGACCCACCTGAACACGTATCAAATCCCGACCATGACCGATGCCGCCATCCAACGCGTCATCCAGGGCAAGACCTCCTTCGACGAAATCCGACGCCTGCTCGGCTGATCGCGACATCTTGACCCGTACAACCATCATTTCGTGGCCTGTTTCTTGCTTGATCAGCCTTACAATCCGACCCTCATCATTCTTTACGTAAATGAAAAAGGGGGGACAGGGAAGCTCATCCGCGAACCAGGGAAAAAGCCATGTATTTGGATCACTTCGGATTCCATGCCCCGCCATTCGCCATCACACCGGACACGGAACTTTTTTTCGCCGGTGGGGAACGGGGCGCCATTCTGGAACAACTGCTCAAGGCTGTCGAGTCGGGCGAAGGGTTCATCAAGGTGGTGGGCGAGGTCGGCAGCGGCAAAACCATGCTGTGTCGGCTGTTGTGCCGCAAACTCCCGGAGCGCACGCGGGTGGCGCTGCTGCTCAATCCCGCAATCCCACCTGAAGAACTGATCAGCGCCCTGCTGCGCGAATTCCGTCTGCCAGAAGTCGGAAACGGGGGCGAAGCGGCACGTCATCAGGCTTTGTTGGAATTTTTCGTCTCTTTGGAGCGCCAGCAGGAACAAGCGGTGATCGTCATCGAGGAGGCCCAGTGCCTGCCTCCGGCCACCCTTGAGGCGTTGCGACTGATCAGCAACCTGGAAACCGAACATGTCAAGCTGGTGTCGATCATCCTGTTCGGTCAGCCGGAGCTGAATCGCAAACTCCAGGCACCGGGAAGCCGTCAAATTCTTGAACGGATCACCACCCATCTGTCGCTGCCCTCACTCACACTGAATGAGACCGATCACTACCTGCGCAACCGGGTACACGCGGTCGGCTATCGCGGACCGCAACTCTTCTCGAGCGCAGCAGTACGCACCTTGCATCGCGCGGCACGCGGCAGTCTGCGGCAGACCAATCTGTTGGCCGAAAAATCGCTCATCCATGCCAGTCGCAGTGGTGCACACCTGATCTCCAACCGGCACGTCTCCCAGGGAATCGCCAGTCTGGCCGACAAACCGAGCAGCTCCCCGTGGCGTCGCCCGGCCTTGGCCGCCGGTGCCGTTCTGGCGTTGCTGGCCGGAGGGATCTCCCTGAACAGCTCGGCCAGCCTGGAGATCCCCTGGTTGAACCTCTCCGAGCCCGTACGTCAGGAGATTGCCGCACCGGTCGCCAATCCACTGGCCAACCAGCCGACCATCACGCCTGCATCCGCAAACCAAACCAACGGGACAGCCGAGGCATCCGATCACCCGATCAGCAAGGGGATTGCAGCCGCCAGCCAAGCCAACTCGACACAGGCCGTCTCAACCCAGCCCGGCACGACACGGGCAGGCTCAAACCAGACTCATTCGATACAGGCCACGGCAAGCCAGACGATCACGCCTGAAGTCGACAACAACAACCTCTCCGACATGACCCGTTCGACGCCCCCTCGCTCCGAAGCGCAACCCGCGCCTCAGGCCGACAACTCTCCAGGCTCGACATGGACGGAGGCAAAACCAACCAAAGCCGTGATCCAACCGGGGACGACCCAAGCCGGGACGACTCCGATTCCAGCGCCAACCGAACGTCTCGCACACGCCAGCAATCAACCGGGAGAGCTGACTTCTGCACCCAACCCGCCTGCCGAGACCGTGGTTGCTGCCGTCGAGGTCCGATACCCGCCGATCGAGATGGGCCCCACGCCGCTCACCCTGGCCCGCACCCTGAATCTGGCCCCGTTGCAGCCACTGGTTACCCTGGCCCATCCGGACAAACCGACCTTCGCACCGGTACGCAAAGCGTTGAAGAGCGCGCCCAAACCGACCGTGCATGAGATTGTCCAGCTGCCAGGCATGCAAAAGAACGATCCGCTGCACGAACGGGTGCGCGCCGCGCATCGCTGGCTGGCGACCAAGCATGGCACACGTTATACCATTCAGCTCATTCAACTGCGCAACGATGCCGGCATTCGCAAACTGGAGCAAAGCCTGACCGCCGTGCAACCCGAATTGCACCCCTCGGAAATAAAGGTCTTTCGGCTGCGCAATCAGAAACTGCTCGTCTATCTGGGCGATTTCGAGAACGAATACGAAGCCCAGGAGGCCCTGCTGCGTCTGCCGCATGATCTTCTGACCGGCAGACCCCTGGTGGTTCCGCTGGAGCGGGTCAAAAGCTTTGTGCATGATCGCACCCGTCCGGAAAAATGCCTGCCGGGTCAGGAGAACCGTTCGTGCGCGCCATCCGCCTGACAGGACCGGCTCACCGGTTGAATGCCGCAACCTGCGCGCTCTTGCTGAGCAGCGCACTCTGCAGCACGCCGATCACGCCGGCACATGCCGACGCCGACTCGATACCTCCCCTGGTGACCCATGCCACCTTCGTGCCGCCCGAGGCGAAATCCTCGCTGCGTGACACCTTTTCGCTGGTGGCAAGCAACATTCCAGTCGACGAACTGCTGCCGGCACTGGCCAAAAAGGCCGGCTTGAATCTCGACATGCCGCCCGGAATCACCGGGAGCAACGTGACGATGAATCTCACCCATCGACCGTTGCCGGAGATCCTCGGACAGATCAGCGCACAAACAGGGATTCAGCTTGACATCCGCGATGGTCACACCCTGGCGGTCGCACCCAGGATCAACCGGGAGTTGGCACGTCGATGAGCCTGCTGCTCGACACCCTCGATCGCGCCCGCGAACCCCACCCCATGCCGCCCCCCCCGGCTGTGGATTGCGACCCGGAGCGGGGATTTCCCAGCCGCTTCATCGGCAGCGACCTCTATCGCATGCCGGAAGGTTGGCTGAAAAGCAACAGCCGGGCAAGACCACTCTATCCACTCGAAATCCCCGACGCGCTCAACCTGGGATCTTTGTACTCGCCGATCGCCCTGCCCATGCCGTTGAACGGTCACGGACCGGGACGCGGCGTGGTGCTGCACGGCATGCTGCTCGCCTCCCTGCTGGTTGCCTCCAATCTTGGCGACGATCCCCAACCCAAACAGGCGAGCCCATCCAAAGAGTCGCTCCCGGAAACCAATGCTTCACCCAGCCTGGCCTACCATTCCAGGCCCAAAAATACGCCAAACGGCCCGAAAGGGGTGGTGATCCAGTCAACCCACCGGGTCAACGAACGCTTTTTAACAGTGGAACGACTCAATCCCGTTGAACCGTTCTCACCAGCACCCCAACGTCTGGTCGTACTGCCGATCAACCACCAGAGTCATGGGGAAATCCCCGGCGCCCGTGCGCCGGAACCGATGCCCCATGATGCCGCCCGTGCGCCGGAACCGGCTCCCTATTACGCCGCCCGCGCACCGGAACCGATGCCCTACGCCGCCCGCGCACCGGAACCGATGCCCTACGCCGCCCGCGCACCGGAACCAGCCCCCTACTACGCCGCCCGCGCGCCGGAGCCGACCCCCTACTACACCGCCCGCGCGCCGGAGCCGGCCCCCTATTATGCCGCCCGCGCGCCGGAGCCACCCCCCTATTACGCCGCTCGCGCGCCGGAACCGATGCCCTACGCCGCCCGTGCCGCCCAACCTTCCCAGAGTGCCGCACGCGCACCCGAACCGATATCCCGCACCGCACGCACACCTGAAACCGCACCTGGCAGTGCCGCACGCATACCCAAATCCCTGCCCGTGCTGCCGCAGGTTCCGGAGATCGGCGAACGGCAACCGATCACCGTGGCCACGTTACACTCCATGCCGCGGATCGAAGAGCGCGCACCCACCTCTGAACTCACCCGCTCTCCAGCCAAACCAGCGCGCTATCTGTTTCTCTCCAGTCAACCGGCTGCCGCCAGCCAGGCGCGCAAGGCGCTCCTCAAGGGGGATGGCGTCAAGGCCAAACGGCTCTACGAAACCGTCCTGCGTCAGGAACCGCATCATCCCGCAGCACTGGCCGGTCTGGCCGCACTCGCCCTGCGCGATCAACAGCCCGAACGGGCACGCACCCTCTATCAGGAGTTGGCCCGCGTGCAACCGGATTCGCCATTGGCTCTGGCCGGATTGAGCGCACTCGATCCCAACAGCGACCCCTATGCCCTGGAACTGCGCCTCAAACGATTGCCGATCGACTCTGCCGAGGCTCTGCCGTTGCAGTTCGTACTCGCCACCAAACTGGCATCAAACGACAACTGGACAGCTGCCCGTGATGGATTCCGTGCCGCGCTGGGCTATGATGCCAACAATCCCGATCTGCATCACAACCTGGCCATCGCCCTGGAACACATCGGCGACAAACGGGCAGCCCTGGAGCACTATCGCGAAGCGCTGCGCACCCGCACGCAGCGCGGCTGGGCAGGATTCGATCCCAACCGCATTCAACGGCGTATCGCGACGCTGCAATCTTCCTTTTCAGACTCCGGATCGTCGGCTACTCTTTGAGAACGAACGACTGTACCAGCCCCAATCCTCACCCACATTAACCCACCATCATGACCATGGAACTCCCGAAGGGAAGCTCCACACCGGTGGAGGGTGAAGGGGTTCTCCCCCCATCACACACGTTGCGAGCCTGACATGGAAATCGAACTGTTCTTGAATGATCTCTGCCCCTACTGCCAGCGGGTGACGATCGTTGCCCGGCACTTGGGAATCGCCCACCAGGCAACCCCGATCAATCTGGGCAACCGCCCGGAGTGGCTGGCCGAGATCTCGCCACAATCCACGGTGCCGGCCATGCGCTTCGGCACCACGGCGATTTTCGACTCCTCGGTGATCAACGAGTTTCTCAACGATCGGGCCGGCGGCACGATGCTGCCATCCGACCCGCTCGCCCGCGCCCTCTGCCGGGCCTGGATCAACCACGCCGGGCACTGTCAGACCCAGTTCACCCAGTGCTGCCTGGCAGCCAATGAAAACGGGTTTGAGATCGCCAAAGAGACCCTGCTCGAGGCTTTGGAGAAATTCGAGCACGGACCTTTGAGTCGGGCGGCGGAAGGGTTCAACGGCCCCACACTCTCGCTCGTCGATGCAGCCATGGCACCGCTGTTCACCCGCATCGCCCACGTCGGCGCCCAACTGCCCATCCTGCCGGAGGAGGGTTTGGAGCGCATCCGCACCTGGTCGGATCGCTTGTTGCACGAACCAGCGGTATTGGCATCGATTCCGGAGAAATTCTCCCTGATGTTCAAGATGTTTTTAAAAAATCGTGCTGCCGGGGGGCCGGTTGCGGCCCGCATGCTCGTGGAAACGGCTTAAACAATCCGCCCGCTGGCACTTGAACCCACCCGCCCATGGCCGCCCCGCGCCTCCACCCGCTTGATCCGCTCTGGTTCATTGGGATGCCGGGTGTCGTGGCGACCTTTTTTGCGCTGCGCACCCAGCCCGAAGCCATCCAACTCGACTGGCTGATCCGCTGGGACGGTTTGTTTCTGGCGATTTGCGCACTGCTGATCGGGATCGGCCTGCTGTTCTCTGCCACAACGATGCGCACGCAGGTGCGCCAGCTTCTGCCCGGACGCCTGATCCTCCTGATCCCGACCTGCATCCTCACCGCCTCGCTGCTGACCGCGCTGATCGCCCCCCAAACCCATCGCCTCTTCTACGACGAAACCATTTACTTGAACATCGGCCAGAATCTGGCCCATCTGGATCGCGCCCAGCTCTGCAACGCCGGTGGCACCGAACATGGACTCTTCTTCTGCGAACAGGGGGAGTACAACAAGCAACCCAACGGCTATCCGTTTCTGATCAGCCTGGTGTTCCGCCTCTTCGGGGTCTCGGAGACGGCCATTTTTCTGATGAACAACCTCCTCCTCGGCCTCATGGCCGCAGGCTCACTGCTCTTGACGCTGTCACTCGGTGCCAGCTTGCGTGCCGGCCTGTGCGCAGCAGGGGTGGTGATGTTCAACCCGATCCATCTCCACTGGTTCAACACCACCGCTGCCGAACCCGCAGCCAGCTTCACGGTGGCGCTTGCCATCGCTGCGGCCTTGCTGCTGCGCGCCACCCCCACCCCGTCAGGCTGGCTTCTGACCAGCGCAACCACGGCTTTCGCCCTCACCTTCCGCCCCGAGTCACTGCTGCTCCTCCCTTTGATCGCGTTCATCCTCTGGCCCAAAATGCGCGAGCAGCCACGGGCGTTTCTCGCATCCCTGACGCTGCTGCTTTTCTTGACCCTGCCGCACGCGCTCCATCTCGACCTGTTCCGTCGCCACCCGTGGGGAAGCTCAAACGAGGCGTTCGCAATCGCCAACCTGGCAACAAACCTGACCACCAACGGCCTGTTCTATCTGGATAACCGTCTCTTTCCCCTGCCGTTCACCCTGTTGGCGCTGCTCGGCCTGTTCGTATCCAATGCCCGGTTCGCACCACGCGCGCTGCTTGGCGTCTGGTTTCTGCTCTTCTGGGGGGTGTTTCTCTTCTTCTATGCCGGCAGCTACCAGTACGGCGCGGATGTACGCTTTGCACTCCTCTCCGCACTGCCGCTCGCGCTCTTGGCCGGCTTCGGGGCGGAGTGGTGCATCACCCGCCTGACCAGGCTGACCACAATCACCACCCGCCGTGCCACCCTGCTGATGGTCGCGCTGCTCGGATGCGCCACCCTCCCCTTTCTGCCCTACGTGCGCGCCGAAACCCGGGAGGCCGCCTCTGCCCGCGCCGATGTCGCTTTCGCCCGGCAAATGGCCCGTCTGGTGCCCAAGGATGCCTTCATCCTCACCCACAACCCCAACCTGTTCCAACTCTGGGGCCTGCACGCCGGACAACTCTCCCTGATCTCCACCAATCCCGATTACGTGAACCTCCTCCTCCTGGCCCGCCATCCAAACGCGGTCTACTTTCACGACAACTTCTGGTGCCACGTCTCCGATCCCAAACAGAGCGGATTCTGCCGCAAAGCGCGCGAATTATACGATCTTGAGGAGATCGTCCGCTTCCAGGCCGAGAACCGGTCGTTCGGACTCTACAAAATTAAACTTACGAAACAATAATTTATTAATGGATGCCTGCAAAATCGGCCAACCTTTATCGGCACTCTGCATTGACAAAATCATTCACAGCTGATTAACTCTTGGACCCAGGTGCCAGTTGTTGCCTCTCCAACCCAATGGAACACCCATGAAAAAATCCCCGGCCATGGCGGCACCATGCGCTCCCATTCCCAGAATGGACAGTCGTGCCGCCCCGCCCCACTTCTCGCCCTTGATGATCTCCGCCGATCTGCCCGTACCGGATTATCTGCAACAAACCTACTGGTGGGCCTACATTCACCCTTCGGGCGTCCGTTTTTTTGAACGTCAGTGGCTGGTCAACGCCATCCTCTGGGGCAACTTCTCGCGACTGCGCGATGCCGCCCTGGCCGAGATGGGCAGCCCGATTGCCGGTCAGATCCTGCAAGTCGCCTGCGTCTACGGCAATCTCACCCCGAGGCTGGCCGATCGTCTGGCCCCCGGTGCCCGACTGCACGTCATCGATGTCGCGCCGGTGCAACTGCGTAATCTGCAGGCCAAACTCGGACGGCGCGCCAACGTCTGCCTGCATCACCAGGATTCGACCCGGCTCACCTTCGAGGATGAACTCTTCGATCAGGTGTTGATCTTCTTTCTGCTGCACGAACAGCCCGCCGGGGTGCGCGAACGGACCATCGCCGAAGCCCTGCGGGTGGTCAAACCGGGCGGGCGGGTCATTTTCGTCGATTATCATCGTCCGGCCTGGACCAATCCGTTCCGGTATATCATGATTCCCATTCTAAAGACCCTGGAACCGTTCGCGCTGGATACCTGGAAACAGGAGATCACCCACTGGCTGCCCGAAGGGGTGCAACCAGCGGCCCTCCACAAGGAGACCTTTTTCGGCGGACTCTACCAGAAGGTCGTGCTCACCCGCTGACACAAAACCGGCTCGACTTTGTCTCTTCTCTTCGTCATGAGAGGAATTTTCCGCCATGTATGACCATGCCCCCCGGCAGATCGTCCGTGTCACCATCGGCCCTGAAATTGCCGCCTATGGGTTTCCGGATGGTCATCCTTTCGGAACGCATCGCATGAAGGCCTTCTGGGACGAAGCCCAGGTGCAGGGACTGGATCGCCAGGTGGAGATTGCCCACCCGTTCCCGGCCACGGTGGATGAGTTGACCCGCTTCCACACCCCGGAGTATGTCGAACGGGTGCAGCGTCAATCGGAGACCGGCGAGGGGTATCTGGATTACGGCGATACCCCGGCCTATCCGGGGGTGTACGAGGCGGCATCCAACGTGGTCGGCTCGGCGCTCGATGCCATGCGACAGATCATGGCCGGCTCCTGTGGACGGGCCTTCGTCCCGATTGCCGGACTGCATCACGCCCGTCCGGAACGGGCCGGTGGATTCTGCGTTTTCAACGACATCGGCGTGGTGATCAAAACCCTGCGTGAAGAGTACGACATTCAGCGCGTTGCCTATGTCGATATCGATGCCCATCACGGCGATGGGGTGTTTTACGCGTTCGAATCGGATCCCTACGTACGCTTTCTGGATTTTCACGAGGACGGGCGCTATCTCTATCCCGGTACGGGTGACGCCTCGGAGACCGGCAAGGGGGAGGCGGAAAACACCAAGCTCAACATCCCCATGCCGCCCGGATCCGGGGATGTCCACTTCATGCAGCGTTGGCCACAGGGGGTCCGTTTTCTGGAGGAGGGACGCCCGGAGTTCATCATTCTCCAGTGCGGTGCCGACTCGATTGCCGGAGACCCGTTAGCCCATCTGCGCCTCTCCCCCAACCTGCACGGCCAGGTCGCCACCCGCCTGGTACGTCTGGCCGAGGATCTGGGACATGGCCGGGTACTGGCCGTGGGGGGCGGCGGCTACAACCCGGTCAACATCGGCAAGGGTTGGTGCGCAATCGTCCGGGCACTGGTGCACACCCCTTACGGTCACATCTGCTGACGGGAACCCCCCCCATGAAGGTCATCGTCCTCGGCAGCGGCACCGGTGTTCCTTCTTTAAAACGCGGCTCTCCGGCCTATTGGCTCGGGGTCGGGGAGCGGCAATTCCTGATCGATTGCGGCAGCGGCACGCTGTTGCAGCTCGAACGGCTGCATTTAAGCTTTCGCGATCTGGATGGCGCCTTCATCACCCATGTCCATGCCGACCACATCGGCGATCTGACCCCGATGGTCCACGCCTTCCGACTGCCGGGATTGAGCCGTGAAAAGCCCTTCACGCTCTACGGCCCGCCGGGCTTCACCGAATTTTTCTGGCGCATCGTCGCCCCGGTGGCCGCACCTCCGACCGCTTTTCCGTTCGAGGTCCAGGATGTCCCGTGCGCCTGGAACCTGGATGGCCTGACGATCCTCACCCATCCGACTCCACACTCCGACCGCTTTGCCAGCTCAGCCTATCGCTTTGAGCATCATCGCCAGGTGATCGTCTTCTCCGGCGACACCGACTGGGATGAGGGGTTGATCCCGTTTTGCGCCATGGCCGATCTGGCGCTGCTGGAATGTTCAACCCTGGATGAAAACAAGGTCTGCGGGCATCTCACTCCGGGCCTGTGCGGACAACTGGCCTCCCGTGCCAAGATCCAACGGTTGCTCCTGACCCATTTTTACCCGATCGACGGGCCGGACTCCCGTTTTCTCGAACAGTGCCGCATCCACTATTCCGGGCCGTTGCAACTCGCGGAAGATCACCTGATCGTGGAGCTTGACGCATGAAAAAAACCAACCGACTTCACGGATACCTCGGCCTGCTGATGGCCGCCTGGATCGCCATCCCTCCCGGTGTGGCACCAGCCGAGAGCCTGGATGAGCTGCGCGAGCGCTACCTGCAGGCAGCAGCGCGCGGCGATGCCGAGGCGCAGAACAATCTGGGGCTGATGTACTACGAAGGTCAGGGGGTGACGCGCGATCTGCGCGAGGCGGCCCAATGGTTTCGCAAGGCAGCCGAACAGGGGAATCTGATCGCCCAGCAGAACCTGGGACTGATGTATGAACAGGGCCAGGCGCTCGCCTCCGAGCCGCAAAAGGCGGAAACCTACCTGCGCAATGCCGCCCAATCCGGGATGGTCAAGTCACAGCACGCCCTGGCGGTGATCTACCGCAAGGGTCTGGGAGTCCCGCAGAACTTCACCGAGGCGATCAAATGGTTCGGCATGGCTGCCGAACAGGGGGATATCGACGCGCAAACCAATCTGGGGCTGATGCATGAACTCGGAGAGGGGGTGCCTCGTTCCATCGAGAAGGCGATGCGCTGGTATCAAAAGGCTGCCGAGGCCGGCAGCGCGGTGGCCAAGAACAATCTGGGGGTGCTCTACAACAACGGCACCGGCGTGCGACAGGACTATTTGGAGGCGGAAAAGTGGTTTCGTCAGGCGGCTGAGCAGGGATTTGCCACCGCACAGTTTTATCTGGGCATGCTTTATCGCAACGGTCACGGCGTGGGTCAGGACAGTGTGGAGGCGCACAAATGGCTCAATCTGGCCGCCTCCCAGGGGGATGAGAAGGCCCTGCGCGAGCGCGACCTGCTGGCCAGGATCATGTCACCCCAGGAACTCACCCGCGCACAGGAGCTGGCGAGAATCTGGAAGGCAAAAGGGAAGTCGGAATTTTAACCCGCAATCATAACCGTACACCTTACAATTCAATGATATGAGTTTTTTATAATCAGACTCCCCAACAGAATCCATGATTGGATCAACATGCCGTATCCAACCGTACTTTCGTCTGTTTTCGATCAAACCCACTGATAATCCTATCTCCTCTTACGTTTCTCTGGCGGATCGCACGGCGTTCTCTGTTGTCGATAAACGGCCAGATCATCCCCCTGTTTTTTTTCAATCGTCCCCCCTGGATCATCTTGTCGTAACATTTTGTTATCGATTGTTTTTCTTGCTTTTATAATCAGGCTGGATCAATTCTTGCATACAAGCATCAGAGCACTTTGCGTAACAACCAGGGTACGCCAAGTGGTTATGAACGTCGGAAAGAGAACGCCAATGGTCTGAGAATGTGAAAGCCGAATTCGAGAGGCCGTATCAAGAGGGGAGAAACGAAAACTGCTCGTCAATTAATTGGCAAGCAGCAGCATGCATCCTTGCGTGCCGTGCGGCTGACCTGTTTGGAGGGGTGTAATGATCTGGCGGCGTTCCTGGTTCGTGTCTGGACTGATGGGGATAGCGGGCGTTTTAAACGTCTCCTGCACCATGCCGTCCGCAACGAACAGCGATCCGGCAGCCAACGAAACAGCGGCGCGCGAGGAGACGAGGGCCAAGGCGGAGTTTCAAAATATTATCGATAGCATGTTGGATGAGAATGACACAGGCTCCGGCAAGGGGAACGGCTCGGCTCAGGTGGACAAGAAAAATGATGTGCCGATGACCATTTTCAAGGAGCTGCTCGAAGAGGAACCGCCGGCAACCCGTGGCAATGCTGCCAACGCAACGCCCGCCGAGCCGCCGATACCGCGGCTGGATGTCAACGTCAGCGGGGTGGAGGCGCGGGAGTTCTTCATGAGTCTGGTGCACAACTCCCCCGGAATCAACATGGTGGTCCACCCCAAGGTCAAGGGGACGATCACCCTGGAGTTGAAACGGGTGACCATCGACGAGGTGGTCGAAGTGGCCTGCGAGATGTACCAGTTCGACTGCCACTTGTTTGCCGAAGAGCGTTCCGGCGGGATTCGCGGCTACAAGATCTATCCGTGGCGTCTGGTCACCAAGACCTATCGGGTCGATTTCCTGCCGGTCACCCGAACGGGGAAGACCGATACCCAGGTCAGTTCCGGTACGGGCAAGGAGTCGAGCACCAGCCAGTCGAGTCGTGACAGTGAGAATCGAAAAACAACCAAGCAGACCAGCGAGACCGAAAATACCGGGGCCTCGGTGGAGACCGATTACCGCTCTGATTTCTGGTCGGATCTGGAGAACACCATCCATTCGATTCTCAGGATGGATATGCCCATCACCAGTATCACAGAAAGCATCAATGCCAAGGGCGAAGTCACCAAAAAAGATATCGTGCGTGGCCAGGAAGCCAAAGGTGCAAACGACAAATCTCAAGCCAATGCCGCATCAACAAGCGGAGAAAAGGGCGCTTCCGCTCCTTCCGATCCAGAGATGGGTGGGTCTGGCAAGAATACCGTTGAAAAAAGCGTGATCATCAACCGTCAGGCCGGTCTGGTGACGGTGCGGGCCTTTCCGAAGGAGATCACGGAAATCGACGCCTTCATCGAGAATCTGCGGGCACGTACCCAGCGTCAGGTGATCCTGGAGGCCAAAATTCTGGAGGTGGAGTTGAACGACGGCTTCCAGTTCGGCATCGACTGGCTGGCGATCAACAAGGGGCTTGGCAGCGACCGATTCCCGCCGTTGGCCTCGGAGCCAAACAATGCCCACACCTTTGTTGGCAGCATGAAGCAACAGGTTACATCACTCGATGCCGCCGGCACCACGACGGTGTTGGATCTGAATCCGTTGTTCACCAAAGGGTTCGTGGGTTCGCAGTCCGGGCCGGGCAACCCGTTCAGTCTGGCCTTCCGCATGCATGATTTCACCACGTTCCTGGGTCTGTTGGAAAAACAGGGCAAGGTGCAGGTACTCTCCAGCCCGCGCATCGCCACGGTCAACAACCAGAAGGCGGTGATCAAGGTGGGGGAGGATGGTTATTTCATCACCGGCATGGATTCCCCCACAGGTGGGGGAGAAGCGGCATCCTATGTCGATCCGACGCCGATTTTCACCTCGATGTTCAACGGCATCGCCCTGGATGTGACGCCGCAGATCGGCGAGAGCGGCATGGTGACCTTGCATGTGCATCCCATGGTACGCACCGTGCAAGACAAGGAGAAGAATTTCAAGATCAAGGACAAATACCACTCGATCCCCATGGCCTGGAGCAGCACGCGCGAGACCGACAGCGTGATCCGGGTGGGGAGTGGTGAGTTGGCGGTGATCGGTGGGTTGTTGAAGAAGGAGCAGCGGCTGGATGTCGACAAACTGCCGCTGTTGGGGGATCTGCCGGGGGTGGGACCGTTGTTCCAGAAGGCGCGTGAGAGTTGGTACAAGAGCGAGATGGTGATTCTGATCCGCCCGGTGGTGGTGGATACACGGCAGGATCGGAGCAAAGAGCGCCAACGCACCGTGGAACGGATCGGTGGCATGCACCGGGATCCCCGGAGTTGGCAGCCCTGGGAAATGGATACAGAGCAGCAGAGAATGAGGAGTCGCGAGCCGTGAGCCTGATGACGAAGATGTTTGGAAAAAAGACCAGACTCGAAGGGGTGGAACCCCTCATGGAACTGCCCGGCGATGCGGAGCTTGCGGCACTTGAGACGCCGACGGCGCGACGGATCTCCTGGCGGACGCTTGCCGGCTGGGGGGTGGCGGCGGTGGTGGTCTTGACCGCAGGCCCCTTGATCCTGGACAAGATCGATGTCAAGGGCAACATGACCCCGGTGATGGTGTTGAACGATCCGGCAGGCAGTACGACACGTTCCGGCGAGGCCGCCCTGGGCACGATCCACGCGGTGAGCGAGCCGGCAGGGGCCGGGGTGTTGCTGGATGGCCGCTTCGTCGGGGTGACGCCGCTGCGTTTCCAGTGGGGAACCGGTCCGGTGACCATGACCTTGAAGAAAAACGGTTTCCAGGATCTGATCGCCCCGGTCGAAGTGGCCATGGCCAAAGAGGTCGATTTCCGCGTCACGCTGCAACCCCAGACCCTTCCAGTGACAGCAGCGGGACAAACCCGTACGCCGGTTGCCGCTGCCGCGCCCCGCGTCGAACCACCCCCTCAACGGACAACTGAGGTACGGGATGGCGAACTGCCGGTGAGCGATGCACCGTTGCAATTGGCCAACGTGATCCGCAACCCCCCGGAGAGCAAACGGACATCGACGGCCAACAAGGGGGGCGTGAAAGGCGCACCCAAGAACCCGGACGCACAGAAGATCGTGGAGGAGAAGAGTTCGGACGAAAATCTTAAGACGGATGAAAAAACCAAACCAGCCGGCAAAAACGCCAAAAACCGCAAGCCGCAACTGCCCACCGAAGCCGACATGGCCAGCATCGTGGCCCCGGATGTGCGCGAAACTTCCAAGGATCCGGATCTGGCGCCGCTGTTGCGCAGCAAGGATGCCTCGACATCGGACAATCTGAATTTCTCCTATGCCATTCAACTGGCCGCCTTCGTCGATCGCGACAGTGCGATCCGTCAGGCGGCGTTGTGGCGCAAGCGCGGCTACGATGCCTATGTGCTTGAACTTTGGGGGGTCAAGGATCCGAGCAAGATGTGGCAGAGCGTGCGGGTGGGACGCTTCACCGATCTGCCGCAGGCGCGCAAAGCACTTGAAGCATTGAAACGCCAGGAGAACAGCAAAGATTTTTATGTCGCCCGCTCCGATGCCTTCACCGGTCCCGAAGTGACGACGCCAACCCGCAGTGCCAAGGTGATCCCGATGACCGGTCCTGGACCGGAGACGCTGAAAAACACCACCCCGGATGACCCGTCCGGCAAGCATGCCACCGATAAGGCTGCGGATACAAAGGAGGAATCCTCCCTCACAGCCCCTGCCCCCTCCCCGACTGTCACGGCGTCGGGTGAACCGGCAACAACGGGATGGTCGGATCCAACCAAAGCCGAAGGCCTAAGCCATCAGCCCGCCGAGATGCCGGTGACCGCTCCCCTGGTGGCACCCACGCCCCGCAAGCAGGAAAACAACGCCGAGACATCCAAACCGGCGGAAACCAAACCGGTGCAGGCAAAAGCAACGGAGAAAAAACCGACGGAGGCCAAACCAACCGCCAGCAAATCCCAGCACACCGCCGGGGTGGATGGCAAGAACGAACGCAAGTGGAAAGAGAACGAGGCACCTGCCGTCAAGCCGGAGAATCCGACCTTCCGTCCAGATTTCGACACCGGCTATCCGGGTACCCAACCCGGCGGACAGCCCGATCCGGCCACCAAGGAGGTGGCGGCCTCGATGGCCGGTGGCAGCGAGCCGGACAAGGATCAATGGCTCAATGCCAAGAAGGTGGTCGCCCTGCAACCGCCGGCAACGGTGATAACGAATACCGCCAAGGATGCCGCGCCGGAGGCGGGCCGCACCGCACCGCGTACCGCCCCGGAAGCAAAATCCCAGTCCGACAAGCGCAAGAACGAGGTCAAAAACGACGCCATGCCGCGCCGGGAGAGTGCCAGGGCAGCCTCCGACCAGGCCGCATGGGTGGAGCGGATCTATCAACAGTCGGTGGAAAAGAAGGAGGCCGGGGATCGCGAGGGGGAAGAGGCGCTGTTGCAGCAGGTAATCAAGTCCGATCCAATGCACAAGGCGGCGGTGCGTCGTCTGGCACGTATCATGGTGGAGAGCAATCGCGGCGACAAGGCGTTGGAGATGCTGCGTCAGGCCGCCGGCGGACGCGGCGACACCTCGCTGGCCGATGAGGATCCCAATCTGGCGGCCTTTTTGGCGGCACTCTATCAACGACGCGAGGAGCACTGGCAGGCAATAGACCTGTACGAAGCGCTGTTAAAGAAGTATCCTAACAAAGGTCTCTGGCAGATGGGCATAGGGATTTCGCTTGAGAAGGTGGATGAGAACGCCGAGGCGATGCGCGCCTACAAAAAAGCCCTGGCCAGCGGCGATCTGAACATGAAATTGCAGAACTTCGTGCGCAAGAGGATTGAAAAATTATAGCACATGGCCTTGCCCCCACCCAATAAACCCCGTCTCGGCGATGTTCTGGTCGACTCCGGCCTGATCTCCGCCGAGCAGTTGAGGCTCTCCCTGGCCCATCAGGAGGCGACCGGGGCCAAATTGGGTGAGGCGCTGGTCCATCTCGGCTTTGTCACCGAGCAGGCGTTGCAGAATTTTCTCAATCGGCAACGCCAGAAACTGCGCATCGGTGACAAACTGGTCGAGGCCAAGGTCATCACCGCCGAACAACTCCAGTCAGCGCTCGCCGAACAAAAAAAATCCGGCAAGAAACTCGGCCAGAGCCTCGCCCAGCTGGGAATCTTGAGCGAAACCCAGTTCGCCGAATTCCTCGCCAATCAGCTGCACATCCCTTTTATTGATTTAAAGAAATTCCCGTTCGTCCCCGAAGTGGTGCAGCTGTTGCCAGAGGCCACGGCACGCCGTTTCCGCGCCGTGGTGCTCGCCCGCGATGCCCAGGGGGTGCGGGTGGGCATGACCGACCCCACGGACATTTTCGTCTTCGACGAGTTGACCCGCCTGTTGGGCCAGCCGCTCCACCTGGCGTTGGTGAGCGAGAGCCAGCTGCTTCGCGCGCTGGATCTGTTGTATCGCGGCGAAGGCAAGCTCCACGAACAGGCCGCTGCCCTGGAAGAGGAGGTCGGACGCTCGGAGTTCGATCTGGAGGGGATCGTCCAGTCGGAGATGGCGGTCGATGCCCCGGTGGTCAAGATTCTGCAATCGCTCTTTGAAGACGCGATGCGCATGAACGCCTCGGACATCCACATCGAACCGGATACCGATGTACTGCGCATCCGCCAGCGCATCGACGGTGTGTTGCACGAGCGAATCGTCAACGAAAAACGGATCGCGCCGGCCCTGGTCTCCAAGCTGAAACTCATGGCCGGCCTGGAGATCGCCGAAAAACGCCTGCCGCAGGATGGCCGCTTCAACATCACGGTCAAGGGCCGCAGTGTTGATGTGCGTCTCTCCACGCTGCCGATCCAGGATGGCGAATCGGTGGTGATGCGTCTGTTGGTACAATCCGCCGACAACCTCAATCTGGAAATGATCGGCATGGAACCGGCCATGCTCGATCGGTTCCGCTATCTGCTCAACCGACCGCACGGCCTGATCCTGGTCACCGGCCCCACCGGGAGCGGCAAGACCACCACCCTGTACGGCTCCCTGAACCACTTGAATTCGCCGGGCAAAAAAATCATCACCGTCGAGGATCCGGTCGAGTATCGCCTGCCGCGCATCAATCAGGTGCAGGTGCGCACCCGCATCGGCCTGACCTTTGCGCGCGTGCTGCGCACCGTGCTGCGTCAGGATCCGGATATCGTGCTGGTGGGCGAAATGCGCGATCAGGAGACCGCCGAGATCGCCATTCGCGCCGCCTTGACCGGACACCTGGTGCTCTCCACCCTGCACACCAACAGTGCGGTCGCAACCGCCATCCGACTGGTCGAAATGGGCATGGAAGGCTACGCGGTCGCCTCGGCGTTGAAGTGCATCCTGGCCCAACGTCTGGTGCGGCGCATCTGTCCGGATTGCGTCGAAAGCAGCGTGCCGGATATCGGCGAACAGATCCTGTTGCAGGGGATGCTCGGCGCACGCGCCCAGGGGGTGATGTTGAGCCGCGGGCGCGGCTGTCCACAGTGCAATCAGAGCGGTTATCGGGGCCGGATCGCGGTGGTGGAGTTGCTGGAGATGCGCGGCAATCTGGCCGAGGCGCTGCGTTCCAACGACACGACGGGGTTCATGCGTCTGGCCGAAGCACAACCCGGTTTCATCCCGCTGCACCGGACGGCTTTGGAGTACGCCCTGCGCGGCGTCACCACGCTGGAGGAGGTGATGCGTCTGGTCAGCGATGTCGAAGAGGAGGAGGAGACCCTCGTTCCCGCACCTGAGAAGACGGGCGAAGACGACAGCAAGCCTGCGGGCGCGACCAGGGAGCGTTGAGCCGATGCCCGCCTTTCGCTTCGTAGGCCGCATGGAAGGGAAATCGGTGGATGGGGTGATCAATGCCACCGATCATGAGGCCGTGATCGAGCAACTGTTCAACCGGCGCATCGAACCGTTGGAGATCCACGAGATCCAGACTTCGAGCGCGTCGCTCGAAATCGAGATCCTGGTCGAATGGCCCACCGAGGATGACAAGATCCTCTTTGCCCGGCAGATGTACACCCTGGCCAAATCCGGGGTGTCGCTGGTCCGGTCGTTTCAGGGGCTGGTCGAGAGTACCCACAACAAAAAATTCAAACAGGCCATGTCCAAAATCATCGAGGAGCTGCAAGCCGGCAAGGAGCTCTCCACGGCCATGGCGGACCATCCGAAGATCTTCGACAAACTCTTCCTCCGCATCATCCGCATGGGCGAGGAGACCGGTCGCATGGAGGAGTCGTTTCTCCAGTTGTATCAATACATGGAGGTCGACAAGAACACCCGCCGCATGATCAAGACCGCGCTGCGCTATCCCACCTTCGTGGTGATGGCGATCGTGCTGGCGATGTTCGCGGTGAACTATTACGTCATCCCCAACTTTGCCGGCATGTTCTCCAAAATGGGTGCCGATCTGCCGGTAGCCACCAAGATTCTGCTCGCCACCTCGGCCTTCGTGAAACAGTACGCCATCTGGATCCTGGCCGGCATGAGCTCGTCGATTTATTTATTCATTCTCTACATCCGGACCGCAGCGGGCAGACTGTGGTGGGATTCCATCCGGCTGAAAATGCCGATCGTCGGCTCAATCATCAACCGCGCCACCCTGGCCCGCTATTCACGCGCCTTTGCGATGGGCTCCAAGGCCGGCTTGCCGGTGATCCAGATTTTGACCGCGGTCGAGGAGGCGGTGGATAATGAGTTCATGGCGCAACGCATCGCCGGCATGCGCGAGGGGATCGAACGGGGCGAAAGCCTCACCCAGGCCTCCTACAACAGCGGACTGTTCACGCCGCTGGTGTTGCAGATGGTCTCCGTGGGCGAGGAGACCGGCGGGGTCGGCGAGATGATGTCCGAGGTGGCCGACTTCTACGAACGGGAGGTGGAGTACGAGGTCAAGGGGTTGAGTTCCGCCATCGAGCCGATCCTGTTGACGGTGATCGGCGCCATGGTACTGGTGCTGGCTTTGGGTATCTTCATGCCGATGTGGGATATGAGCTCTGCGGTCATGAACAAGACACGTCATTAAAGCGGCGATGAATCTCTCGTCGTTCCTGTTCGCTCTGCTGTTGCTGTTGGCCGCAGTCGGCTCCTTGGCCGGCCTGGTGCTCGGCGCGTGGCTGTTCTTGAATCCGGACGCCAATGCCACCCTGGAACGCCCGGCGATCGACGCCCTGCGACACCTCTCCCGACCGGTGCGTGTGGAACGGTTCGTCTATCGGCGCCACCGCTGGTTCGGCGGGGCCATCGTGCTGGGCTCGTTTGCCACACTCGTCGCTTTGGGTGGCTATGGACGGCGCGTGGTCAACCTGGCCGGTATCGGGGGTGGTCTTGGCACTGTCGAGTCGTGGCTGTGGGAGAGTCTGCTCTGGTTCGTTGCCTTGGGGAATTTCTTCACCCTGGCTGCGGGCTTTTTGATCCTGATCCGCCCGAGCGGACTCAAAGGGTTTGAAGCCTGGGCCAATCAGCCGGTGGATCTCGCCGAGAGGTGGGGACGCTTACGGCAGGGGTTGCTTTTCGCAGTTCGGGCGCGGCCCCGGCTTTTGGCCGGGTTGTTGGCCATCGGTGGGGCGGTATCGCTGAGCCTGTTGTTGAGGTATTGGTGGCGGACAACGGGCGGGTGATCACTTGCCGCCCGTGACGGCACCCGGATTGATGATCTGCGCTGCCGGCATCGGCGGGACATACTGCACCGGCAATGGCCAGAAACGCAGGATGCCCAATGCGGCCAGAAACATCGCGCCCAGTTTGATCACCATGCGCAGTTCCTGTTGCTTCATCTCCTGACGGAGGGAGTTTTCCAGGTTGGCGATATCCTTGCGCAGCGTCGTTTCGGCATTGACCATGCGCATCTCCAGCTCCTTGAGTTTATAATCCAGCTCCTGCCGGGTGGCCAGGCCGTCGAAACGCCCCTTGATCTGAAGTTCGTTGCGATCGGCCAGGGTTTCCAGCCGGTCTTCGGTCTGCCGATCCCGTTTGGCGGACAACTCCTCGATGCGCGCCTCGACCTGCTGGTCCATCCGGCTGATCACCGTGGTCAACAGCCTGACATGCCCTTTGGCCTGCTCATCGGGAACTCCGCAGGTTTTGAGCTGCTCGATGAACTCCAAGGCATCGAAGGCGATGGCATGGGCGTTGGACATGACCGGCTCCTGCACTCCTGCAATGTTCGATTACGATGTCGTTAGCGTAGCAGAAGGATGCTCCGATTGCCAGCATTTTATCCCTGATCGCCTGTCGGGGTTGTGCTTTTGAAAAGGGTTCATCCCATCAAAAAACTGGTGAAAATCCTGCAAGGGTGATATACTGTTGGTAATTGGTTTCCTTGGGACAAAACCCCGCCATCCCGCTGCGGCGGAGAGGGGTTGATGCCGGGAACCACTGTCTGCTCCAGGTTGCGACCCGGGGTGTCAATCGCTTTAAAAAAAAGGAGTACCAAACGATGAACGAGATCCGGAATCCGATCGAAGAACAACAAGAAGAGCCCCGTCGGCTGCATCGGCGTCAGGCCGGTTTCACCCTGATCGAGTTGATCATGGTGATCGTCATCCTGGGTATTCTGGCGGCGGTCGCCGTGCCCAAATTCACCGATTTGAGCGATGAGGCTGAAGCGGCGGCGGCCAATGGCGTGCTGGCAGCGATCAACTCCGCCACAGCGATCAACTTTGCGGCGGTCAAGGCAGGCAAGTCGGGTGCCACTCCGATCACCACGGATGCCACCCTCAAAGCGGCCATGGATGGTGGAGTGTTTCCGGACGGTTGGTCGTCTAGCAACCTGGTGATGACCCATACGGGCAAGAACAAAAAAACCTACACCATCACCATTACCGCAGAGGAAGCCGACAAACGGGCCACGGCAGCATTGACCTTGCCTCAGTGATAACCGGTCTGATTGGCTGACGTGAACCAAAGCAGCAGGGGCTCGGTTTCAACCAGAAGGGTGCGAACCATGCCTTGGGACCGTGATCGATTGTTGAAGTTCATGTCCGTCATCGGGGATGGAAAGAGGAGTCGGCAAAACGGCTTCACCCTGCTTGAACTCATCGTGGTGATGGCCATTATCGGTATACTGGCCGTCTACGCGGGGGCGAAATGGCAGGGTGACTTAAGCTTCTACGCCAAGGCCGATCAGTTGGTGAACGATTTCCGCCGTGCCCAGGCGCTGGCTATGAGCAAAGAGGGAAATTACACCATTCTGACCGTCTCTGCCGACTCCTACCAAATTCGCGACAACGCGGGTCTGGCGATCGACCCCCAACCCACGCAACTGGTTGGGGTAACAATTCAACCCTTCACCATCACGTTCGACAACCGGGGAGCTCCGGTGGTCAACAATGTGGAGGTGAACTACAGCCAGAATGTGCAACTCTCCCTGGGTGGGGAGAGTCTGACCATTCGCGTCATCGGCAACACCGGCCTGGCGATGCGGCTGTAGCCTGCAAACGGGAGGGAAGCGGACGCGACATGTGCAAGAAGCATTCAGCGACTGGCTTCACCTTGATCGAGATGATCTTCTTCATCGTGATCTCCGGTATCTCGTTGGCCGGAATCATTCCACTGTACAACCAGGTACTCTCCAGCCTGCATGTTCTGGATGAGGGCATGCAGGCCGAGTACCTCGGATTGGAGATGGTGGAGACTCTAAAATCGGTCTACAACAAAGGGAATGGCTATGCCAATCTTGTTGAAGCCAATTTTCCACCCGAATACGGCATCAACATTGGCGGAACGTTACAGTTCGATCGCACGGTGCAGATCGAGGGGATGATACCCGGACAGGCGCCGAATCCCTGCACCGGGCAGGAGTACAATGGCGAACCGTTCAAGTGTCTGACCGTCACGGTCACCAAGAGCGGGTCGTCTGGGGCCTTGTTTCAGGAGCGACTGGTCAATGCGGATCTTCTGAACTGAACAGGAGCATCCTTAAGAATGTCGCACCACACCGACAGACGAAGCGTACCGCGGATACACTCTGCGGGGTTCACGCTGATCGAGATGATCATCACCATCGTGATCATCAGCATCGTTGCGGGTACGAGCGTGGTTTCCTTGAGCAACGGCTTCAAGGCCTACATGACCGCGCGTGCCATCGAACCCATGGCCAGCAACGGACGGATCGTCATGGAACGGCTGCGCAAGGAGATCCGCAACGCCCAATCCTGCACCGGGATCACCCAACCGAGTGGCAGCAATTCGATTCAATTCATCAACGACCAGGGACGCACGGTGCTGGTCAATCAGGGCGCCTCGCCCACCAATGCCGTCTACATGACCTTCAACAACGATGGAACGCAGTGGTTGTTGGGACAGAATGTCGCGGCCAACAGTCTGCAATTCGTCCGAACCACCTGTAATGGAGCGGGTCAAGCGGCGCCGATCAAACCGGGCTTGGTGACGATCTCGTTCACCATGACCTCGACCATGCCGGACGGTTCGACGATTACCCTACCCTTCAAAACTTCGGTTTATGTAAGGAGTTCCCCAACATGAACGCGCACGCGCGACAAAGAGGTGCGCTTGTTGTCATTGCCATGGTGATCTTGGCGGGTGTGGCTGCCGTAGGCAGTTCGCTGGCCAAGATGCAGGTGAGTGGCGTGAGTGTTTCCACGGAGTATACCAGTGGCAACAAGTCGTTCAATATGGCCGAGACCGCCTTGCAGGTGGGTCTCAAACAGTTCAAGGATGCGGAGTGCGATCCGAGTCAGGTAACGGGCGCGGCAGCCGAGAAACCCGATGGATCGACGGATGTGACACAATCCCTGGGCGAGGGAAAAAGTTTCAAGCTCACTTTCTGCCCCATGGATGCCACCTGTTATGACAATGACTTGATGCCAACGGACGATGAGGTGACTGAAGCCGAGAACGATCCAAAAGGAGACAAAATTCCACATGGTCTCAAGGGCAAGCACTATCTCAAGCATTGGTATATAAGGGGAGAAATGGGCGAGCGTTATCGCCATCACCATTGGCGGCATACCGACAAGAAGGAGCACTGGTGGAAGGCGCAGAACCATCGCAAGCACTGCCACGGTCGCTTGCATCCGCATCACAACAACTGGGATGCAAAATGCATGACAGGCGGTGAAAACAGTACCGAGGAGGATTCGATCAACTACTGGATGGTGACCGCTGTCGACACCTCCTCGCCGCACGACAAGCCGCGCACTTTGACCCAGGTGGTCACTTGCGAACCGGAGAAGGAAGATGTCGGCAACCTGTTCAAAGATGCGAACTACGATGACTGGGATCGAAAGTTCACCATGATCGACTCCTCGACCAATGGTGTGGTCACCTTTGGCACCATCTCAAGCGGCTCAGGTTACAACATGGGAATCCAAACGCTCTCAGGAAGCACCCTGGATCTCCCGGCAAGCAATATCAACGGCACGCTGCAACCGGTCTGGCTGCACGCCACCTTCAATCTACCGGTCTCCTCGGACAGCCATTTCAACATGGTGGTGCGGGTGGTGGAAGGAGCTTACAGGGTGCGAGACATCAAGTGCGGGGATAACAGCGATGGCAGAGAGAAGATCGAGTTGAGCAGGGGTGGATCCAGCATCATCTGTCGACACTATATCAACGGGGCACCGACTTACACCTACACAAGCATGAAGTGCAACGGGAGCGAGGATGAGAAGTGTGAACTGGCGACCGGACAGTTGCATTTCCCGCTCGGCAATATCGATACCAGCAAGATCACGTCAATTCAGTTCACCGGCAAGCGGTTCAAGCTGGTGAACGCCTATCTCGGCAATCAAGATGGCGGCACCGAGGCGACCAAGAAGCCGATTCTGAACGTCGGCAAGTGGGTTGAGAACATCGAGTAGGTTTTGATGGGGCGGGGTGAGTGATCCCCTGCCCTGACCAGGCCATGTCAATGGGGGGCCAAGGGGGATCGACTCTTGGCCCCTATTCTTTTTCCACCCATTTGAAAAGTGTCTTTTTCCGCAAGGCCGCGCGCCGCGCTTTTTTCGCAAAAAAACCGCTTAAACCGCACCCAGCCCAAACCGGGTGCGGTTTACTCGCGGAATGCCGCGAGCGAATTCTGCAAATTCGCGTAGAGTTCCCGGGTCCAGGGAATGCGATTCTGGGGACGAATCTCCTTGTCACGGCGTAAATCATAAGGGGCGACGATCACCTGAACGTTCTCCATGCCAGCCCAAGCGGTGAGTACAAACAACTCCTCGATGGCCCGATCGCCCAACGCGATGCAGCCCACCGACTCGCTATCGCCGTGGATGAAGATATCCCCGCCGAGTTGTCCGCGACGCTCCGAATCAGCCATCGCGCGGTCGAACTCGTTGGGATAATCGAGTTTCATTGAGAGATGATAGTTGCTGTTGGGATTCAAAAAAGTGATCCGATAAATCCCCTCGGGAATCTGTTTGTCGCCCTGACGCCGCTTTGGACCCAGTTCACCACTGAAGGCGGTGAAGGGGTAACTCTTGATGAATTTCATGGGCCCCGAAGCATCCGCACCCCACAACTCCAGACGGCGCTCTTTCTTGAAACCGAGCAGAGCCAAGCGTGACGAAGGGTAAGGGAGACCAGCCAGCTTGAAATCTCTCTTCAACCGTGTGCGTACCGATTCGTTGTAGATTTCCACCACCTGTTGCACCTTGCGAGGATTCCTCTCCAAGGTGAGCGCCTCGGCAGATGTACCACGCGCTGCACGCTTTTCCACGGGCAGGTATTCATCACTTTCAAACGTGACGTCGTAGGATTGCAAACCAGCCCGCGTCGAGGCGCCGAAGTTGATGCAGCCGGACAATCCCACGGTCATGGCGAACAAAAGTGTTAAGCTGGCTTGAGTGAGTATATTCGTTGGCATCGTGATCATGGGTTGCTCCATTCGCAAAGAAACCAGGGCGCATCGTCAACGGATGGCCATGTTCAGGACGAATAGAGGCCTTTAAAGCAACAATTATACCATCTTTAATTGCCACTTAATGCGTGAGGGATTTCCAACCCGCGTGCTCGAAGTGACGTCCATAAAGATCCAAGGCGTGCACAATGATCGCCGCGCCAGAGGATTGGCCTTGACTGGCCTCCAGGGAGTCGGCACCCTGAGAGATCTCAATCAAAATCCGATGGAGTTGCAAATCGGCATCCGGTTTAAGCTTACAATTTTTGGTAATGATACTCAGATGTGCGCGGATCTTTTTGGAAAGCTGTGCGTAGTGTTTGGCCGTGTAGGTGCCGGCATGAATGCGCGGCAGAGCTTCGCTCATGTCGCGTTGAATCGCCTCCATGCCCTTGCGCAAGGCGGCATCGGTCTGCCAAAGTTTGCCGTTGTTCAAGGAGATGCCGGAGACCGGTTTGTTGTGACCAGGGGGTTCCCCGGGATCGAGCGCCGCCCATCCGGTTGCGGAAGATCCAGTCATCAGCGTGACCAGAACGATAAGCGACAAAAAATACGACCGCGACATGTGCGAATGAACCTCGTCTGGTGAAGAGTGTGGATCCAACGACGACAACAATCGCTTTTCTGGCACCATAGAGCAAATTCGCAATCCATGCAATCCGCCACGAACGCCTTATGGACAAACGATGCAATTTTTTCGGCGGGTGATTGCCGGAAATGGCCACCTCGGATAAACTGATTGGCCTTACCATCCCCTATCTTGCTTGTCGCGCAACATAAGGAGTTTATTCAAGATGAGAAGAGCTGTATATTGGTTAATGACAATGATATTAAGTATCACCCTGTCGGGCGCGGCCATGGCGGCCCAGTCAAACACGGATGTCACCGGTGAAGGGCGTTTAAATACCGTGGATGCAACCAAACGGGTGGTAAACATCGATCACGGGCCGATCGCGGCGTTGAAATGGCCAGCCATGACCATGGACTTTCAGGTGACTCCCAATGTGGATCTGAAATCCTTGCAGCCAGGCAAGCCGGTTAAATTCACGTTGAAGCAACAGCCGGACAAAAGCTACCGGATCAGTGGCATCAGCCTGGCGCCATAACAACTGAAGGGGAGAGAGTGGAGTCTGCCCTTGGCACACGGAACAAACTCGCCCTCGCCGGATAGGCGAGGGTTCAACCCCTCAGGAAATCGGTCAAACGACCATTCAACCTATACCGCGCCCAGTTTTTGATATGTAGTTTTTTCTGGTGAAAAAAAAGAGAGGGTCTGGGAGATTCCTCTCCAAGACCCTCTCTTTTTTTTAACCAATAAAAAAAACACATTCCAAGCCGGGTGCGCTTCAGTCAATCAAAATCTTTTTCTTTGCCAGAAACTCAGCAGACCGAACAGCAGACAAACCCCGCTCCAATAGTCGATCGCATAGGCGCCGTTGCGGCTCCAGAAACTGCCGCCCGTGCCGGAGGTGAGCGTGACCACGATGGCCCCCTGCTCGTTGGAGGGGATGCGTGCCACCTCACGCCCCAAGGGATCGAACACCGCCGAAATCCCGGAATTGGCCACGCGGATCATCGGCAGACGGTTCTCCACCGCGCGCATGCGCGCCATGGCCAAATGCTGCGGCTTGGCCGACTCGCCGAACCAGCCGTCGTTGGTCAGATTGATCAGCCAACTCGCCCCCTGGGAGGTCAAGGCGCGCACCTCGTCCGGAAAAATCACCTCGTAGCAGATCAACGGGCCGATGTGCCCATGCTCCCACAACAACAGCTCCGGCCCCGGACCGGAGGTGAAATCCTTGCTGCCGTGGGTCAACTTGTGCACCGAATCGGGCACCAGGCCGCGCAACGGGATGTACTCGCCGAATGGCACCAGGTGATGTTTGTCGTAGCGGTAATCGAAATCCCCGCGCTCCTCAGAACCGATCATCACCATACTGTTGAAATAGCGCCACTCGCGCTTCTCGTCCCGGTTGGCCATCGGCGCACCGGTCAAAATCGGCGCATCCACCCCGCGACTGACCGCGACGATTTTCTCCAACTCCTTGGGGGCTGCCTGGAGGAAAAAGGCTGCTGCCGTTTCGGGCCAGACCACCAGGTCCACACTCTGTTCAAGCCCGGCGGTCAGATCGAGATAGCGATTCAACCACTCCTTTTGTCGCTCCGGCGCCCATTTCAGCTCCTGGGCAATGTTTCCCTGGATGAGTGCCACGCGCAGTTCCTTGCCGGTATCCGCGCCGCTCAACGCCTCGGCCAGCGTCTGCCAGCGCCAACTGCCGTAGCCGTATCCCGCGCCACCAACCCCGATCGCCAGAATCACCGCCACCGCGATGGTGCGCATCTCGCGCCAGTTCTCCCACTGGATCAACAGTGCCAGCACGGCGGCCAGAAAGATCGTCCAGGCCGAAAGCAGGTAGACCCCGCCCAGATCGGCCAGTTGCAACAGCACCGGGGTGGCATCCCAGGCCTGGCCGAGCGGATTCCAAAAAAAACCGCTGAACAGATGGGCGCGCAGCCACTCGGTGACCACCCACAACGCCGGGGCGAGCCCCAATTTGTACAACGGTCGGGCGGCAAGCGTTGCGAAGAGTGCGCCGAAGAGTGCCGGATAGAGTGCCAGGATGGCGGCGAGCAGGAGGATCAGCAGAATCGTGGCCACTGCGGGGATTTTGCCGTAGAGGTGCAGACTGCTCCAGAGCCAGAGCAGCCCGACTGCGAAATGGCCCAGGCCGAAAGCAAAGCCCAGCCAGGCCCCGCGCGACGGACGGGTCTGATCCAACAGGCGCAGCCAGAGGGCACCCCCCAGCACGCTCCAGAGCGGCAAAGGCTCGGGCGGCAGGCCCCACATCGCCACCATGCCGGCCAATAAGGCTGCCAGCCATTCGAGCGTGGTGCGCCGACGCAACCGCGCAAGAGACAGGGTGATCAACGCCTCAAATCTCATACGGGTTGGCCATCCCCAATCCCGCCAGAATGACCACCTCGCGCGCCTCCTGCCGCTCGGCCTCGGCCTCCGAACGCTCATGGTCATAGCCGAGCAGATGCAACACCCCGTGCACCACCAGATGGACCAGACGATCAGCAACCGGCAACCCGGCCTCACCAGCCTCGCGCACCGTGGTCTCGTAGGGAATCACCACATCCCCCAGCAACAGCGCACCCTCTTCGGAGTCCGGGAACGCCTCGCCATCCTCCATCGCAAACGACAACACGTTGGCCGGACGGTCCAGACCGCGAAACTCCAAATTGATCTTGCGCGATTCGGCGTCATCGGTCAACAGCACGCCCACCTCGATCTCTTCGGCAGCGCGCCCTTCGGCCTCGAGCGTGGCATGCACCGCGCGTGCGACCCGCTCCTCCTCCTCAGCGGGCCACAGGGGAGAGGAGAGGTTTACCAGGACCGTGGCCGACATGACGTGCTCCTTCCATACGTTTCTTGACTTGATCCGGATACTCGATCCGGCGATGATAGAATCCCAGGGTCAATACCCTGGTGAAGGCTTCCTCGATACGGGCGATCTCCTGCAAGGTCAAACGACACTCCTGCAACTGCCCGTCCGCAATCTTGGCTGCCACGATGCGCGCCACCAACGCCTGAATCTGCGCGGGTGAAGGGTTTTTCAAGGTGCGCGATGCCGCCTCGACCGAATCAGCCAGCATCAGAATCCCACCCTCCCGGGAGTGCGGTCTGGGCCCCATGTAACGAAAATCGGCCTCGTCGATCTTCTCGCCGCGCTTGGCCGCCTGATTGACTGCGCGGTTGTGAAAATATTGCAGCAACGTGGTGCCGTGATGGGTCGTCACTGCCTCTAAAATCGGTCCGCCCAGTTTATACTCGCGCACCATGTCCACGCCATCCTTGACATGCCCCTGAATCACCCGCACCGACATGGAGGGGGAGAGGTGATCGTGCCGGTTTTCGCCTGACTGGTTTTCAACGAAGTAGTGCGGTTTGTTCATCTTGCCGACATCGTGATAGAGCGCCATGACGCGCGCCATGAGCGGATTGGCGTTGATGCTCTCGGCTGCGGCCTCGGCCAGATTGCCCATCATCACCGAATGGTGATAGGTTCCCGGACTGCGCAACGACAGACTTTTCAACAGCGGATGATCGCCGCTGGCCAACTCCAGAAGACGCGAATCGGTGGTGATGTCGAACAGATATTCAAACAACGGAATCAGTGCCAATCCCCACAAACCGATCAACATGCCGCTGGTCATGGCAACTCCGGCACCATACAGCCAATCCAGGGAGGGCATGCGATCCGAAAGCAGCTCCACCGCCGGCACGGCCAGAGCCTGGGTCAGACCGATCCAGAAACCGGAAATCAACACATCATACCGCTTGCGGCAGACCCGCAGGCTGGCACCTCCGGCTAAAGAGCCCACCATAAAATAAAGAAAGCTTGGTAAACCACCCTCGGACTCCAGAGCGGATAGAAACGACAAAATCGCCCCCAGCATCATCGCGCCGCCCGGAATGCCGACGCGCGCGCCAATGGTCAGCGAGGCCATGGCTGAACCGAGTGCCGTGATCGGCAGATAGTTGGCCAGCCGCACATGCAAACCGAAGAAATCGGCCAACCCCTGACCCATGGTGAAGATGAGGCTTGAAAGCAGCGAGGTGATCAACAAAATGGTGCCGAGAATGTAGAGGGTCTTGCGGTCGCGCGGGAAATCGGCGGAGGTGGTGACGAGAAAACGACGTCCGAGCCACATGAACAGGATCAACGCCATGGCCAGCCCCATGATGTTCAGAGCCATCTTGCCGGTCCAGCGGGTCTGGTTCAAGGCTTCGATCTTCAACCGGGCCGCTGCGGTGACCTCAGCACCCTCCTGGATCACCGACTGGCCGCGCCGCACCCGATAAAAGACCGGATCCACGCCGGCTGCCGCCAGATCACGTCGCATCCGGGTCTCGGCCAGATTCAGCACCAGCGTGGGTCGGATGTGGATGCCGATCTGGTCCATCAACCATTTGCGCAGTTGATCCGGCAGATGTGCGAAACGTTCGGCAACCGATTTTTCCAGCATGCGCCGCATGCCGATCAGATCCATCAACCCCGTGGCACCGCTCCCCGAGGTGCGGATCTCCTCATCGCCCATGGAGTGGATCACGAAGGGGTTGTGCGCCAGATCGTTGAGCACCTCCGGACCACTGACCACGCGAATCTGCGCATGCTCGCCAAGCCAGCTGGCGATGTCGTTGGCAAGGCCGGTCAGATCCTGCAAGGCCACCAGCGCTGCGAAGCTCTTCTCGTCGATCACATCCTCGATGCGTTCGGAGAAGGCGTCGCGCAGTTTGTCCCAATCCCCACGCGATACGGCAGCGCCCCGCGACTCCTCAAGCCACTTCAAATGTTCGCCAATGCGTCGCGCCACGGTCTCCATCACGCCGGGATCCCAGTCATAGACCGGAACCGCCGCTGAGGCTGCATCCGCCCGACGCTTCTTGGTGGTCTCCGCGTCCTCGACCAACAGATCGCGATCCGCCTTGATATCCCGGGTGGCGATATCGCCCACCTCGGGCAGATACAGGGGTCGCAGCATCACCGGCGAAAAGATCACCGTCAACAGCACCACGACCAGAAGAAACAGTCCCAGATCCATCAGCGTCGTCCAGGATGGCAGATTCAACCCATCCATTGGCCGACCCCTCGGACGATCCACCAATCTCACCCGTTCCGATCCCATCGCATCCTCGCAAACAACCCGCTCACGACAACCTGCCCGCCGCCATGCCTTCCCGGGTCGCGGCCTCCTCATAGGCCTGCACGATCCGCTTCACCAGGGGATGGCGTACCACATCCCGGTGGGTGAACCAGACAAAGGAGATCCCTTCCACCCGCTTGAGCACCTCCACGGCATGCGCCAGACCGGAACGACGGTTGGCCGGCAGATCCACCTGCGTGACATCCCCGGAAACCACCACCCGCGATCCTTCGCCCAAACGGGTCAAAAACATCTTCATCTGCTCGATTGTGGTATTCTGCGCCTCATCCAGAATGATCGCCGCCTCAGAAAGCGTGCGACCGCGCATGTAGGCCAGCGGCGCAATCTCCAGCTGATTGCGCCCGAGCATCCGTTCGACCTTCTCATATCCGAGCATCTCATACAACGCATCATACAACGGACGCAGGTAAGGATCCACCTTGTCCCGCTGATCACCGGGCAGAAAGCCGAGATGCTCCCCGGCCTCGACTGCCGGACGGGTCAGGATGATGCGCGCCACCCGTCCCTCGATGAAATCCAATACCGCTGCCGCCACCGCCAGATAGGTCTTGCCCGTACCCGCCGGACCGATCGCAAAGACCAGATGTTGACGGGCGAGCTCCCCCATGTAATCGGCCTGACGCGGCGTGCGGGGTCTGATCTCCCGCAACGGGGTGCGCAGCACGCAGGCCTCGTCCAGTGGATTCGCACCTTCGCCCGGACGCTCCAACGCCATGAGTGTCGCCTCGATGCGCGCATCATCCACCCGCTGTCCCTGTTCGAGCGCAGCGTACAGCCCCACCAGCAGCCCCTGAACCTGTTCCAGCCGCTCGCCGGAACCGATCACGGTCACCCGGTTGCCCACCGGATAGCAAGCCACCCCCAGCCGCGCCTCGATCCGATGCAAATGGGCATCAAAGGGGCCGAACAACTGCGCCACCAACCGGTTATCCGCAAAGATGAAGATCAGCCCCGCCCCATCTGCTTCCGTCTCATCCCCGGCAGGGGTGATCGTCACCGATCGCAAAAGGGCGCTATCATTGACAGCCAAATGGATGGGATTCTGAAATGAATGCGTCTCAAGGTGGGGAAAGGGGGGGTTGGACATTCAGATCAACCGTCCTCGCAAGGAGTTGGCCAGCCCCTCGGTGACCTGTACGCGGACGATCTGGCCGATCAGCGCGGCATCGCCGGAAAAGTTGACGGTACGGTTGTGTACGGTGCGACCGGTCAATACCCCGCCGTCGCGTTTGGATGGCCCTTCGACCAGCACCGACTCCTCGCAGCCGACGCGGGCCTGGTTGTTTTTCAGCTGCGCAGCCCCGAGCCGCTCCTGCAACCGGGCCAGACGCTCCTGGGCCACAACGAGCGGCACCATCCCCTCCATGCCGGCAGCCACGGTGCCCGGACGGGCGGAAAAGATGAACGAATAGGCGTGATCAAAAGCGACCCGTTCGGCCAGATCCAGGGTCTGTTGAAAATCGGCTTCGCTTTCGCCCGGGAACCCGACGATGAAATCCGAGGCCAGGGCGATGTCGGGTGCCGCTTGGCGGAGCTTGTCGATCCAGCCCAGATACTCGGCTGCGGTGTGGCCGCGCTCCATGCGCTGCAAAATCCGGTCCGAACCGCTCTGAATCGGCAAATGCAGATAGGGACAGAGGCCCTCCACCTGAGAGAAAATCTCCACCAGATCGTCGTTCATGTCCGCCGGATGGGAGGTGACGAAGCGGATCCGCTCGACACCGGCAAGCAACGCCACCCGCCGGATCAACAACGCCAAATCATATCGAACCCCATCTTCGTCCACACCCCGGTAGGCGTTGACGTTCTGACCGAGCAGATGAATCTCCTTGGCACCCCCGGCCACCAGTCCGGCAATCTCCTCCAGGATCGCCCGAACCGGGCGGCTCCACTCCCGCCCGCGCGTGAACGGCACCACGCAGTAGGTGCAGAAACGGTCGCACCCCTCCTGCACCACCACCGAGGAGATCGATCCGGGTGCGGTAATGGCCGGCAGGGCATCGAACTTGGCATCCACCGCCTCCTCATAATCACCGATCCGTCCGCCCTGCTGTTTAAGACGGGTGAGCATCTCCGGCAGACGGTGGTAGTTCTGCGGACCAAAGACCAGCTGCACGAACGGAGCGCGTTTGAAGACATTCTCCCCCTCGGCCTGACCGACGCAGCCACCGACCGCGAAGATCACGTCGCGTCCGGCCACCGATTTGCGCAGCCGTCCGAGTTCGGAGAAAAGCTTCTCCGCCGCCTTCTCACGAATATGGCAGGTATTGAGGATGATCAGATCAGCGGCCTCCGGCTCCTCGACACTCTCATAGCCCATCGAGTCGTGGAGCAGCCGCGCCATGCGCGTTGCATCATGGACGTTCATCTGGCAGCCGTAATTCTTGATATACAGCCCTTTGTTCAATCCGGCCCCCGTCCCAGACGTGCCATCATGCGCCGCCGCATCTCCGGAATGACGGATGCGGGCGTAAAGCGGCTCACATCCCCGCCCATGCCGGCGATCTCGCGTATCAGCCGTGAGGAGAGGAACATCGTCTCCTCGCCGGAGACTAAAAAGACCGTCTCGACCTCCGGGCTCAACTGTCGATTCATGCCGGCCATCTGGAATTCGTATTCGAAATCGGCCACGGCACGCAGGCCGCGCAGCACGAAATGGGCTCCCAACTGGCGCACGAAGTCGACCAGCAGGCCATCCATGCGACACACCTCGACACCGGGAATCCCCGCCACCGCCTCTTGCAGGAAACCGATCCGCTCGCTACCGGTGAAGAGGGCGCTCTTTTCGCTGTTGACCGCCACAGCCACCACCAGCCGGTCCACGAGTCGCGCCCCGCGCCGGATGATATCCAGATGGCCGAAAGTCACGGGGTCGAAACTCCCCGGGTAGACTGCGATTCTGTTCATAACCTCCCTGTTTTCGTGGCTTCCCCGCGCCACTGCCAAAAAGAGACCTGGGACTCACCCTGGCGACGATTGTGCATCGGACGCCATCCGGGAGCAACCCCTTTTGCCACGCTTGTTGTTTCGTGTTCGGCCACAACCATGGCCTCGGGGGCCAACAGAGCGGATCCGGCCAGCATCGCCAGGGTCGGCGCAAGCAGGCCGGCATGATAGGGTGGATCCATGAAAATCAAGTCAAACGTGCGCCAATCGTCAAAAAGCGTACGCGTCTCCTGCCTCAGCTGCGCCGCAACTCCCGGACGCACCACCGAATCGACGCACACCCGCGCACGCGCCTCCAATCGCAGGCTCGCCAGGTTGCGCTCCAGCAGAGCGGCGATCTGAGGATCCCGCTCGACGAACACCGCCGCACGCGCCCCGCGACTCAACGCCTCGATACCCAGGATCCCGCTGCCGGCGAAGAGATCCAAAACCCACAAATCGACGATGCGCGGTCCGAGCAACGAGAAAATCGTCTCGCGCATCCGCCCGGTGGTCGGTCGCACCCGTTCATCCGGCAAGGCCGCCAAAACCCGCCCGCGCAACACCCCGCCCGAGACCCTCACCATGCACAGCGCTCCAAAAAGGCTGCCACCGCCGGCCAATCGGCCATTTGGTCGGCCTCCTCAATGGGCATGGCCGGGAAACGGTCCCGACAGGCGCGCACGAACATCCCCATCCCCGCGCCCCGTGGCATTCCGGCAGCGTCACACACCGGCACGGCATGCAGGCCGCACGAGGGCGAGCGCGCTTTGCAGATCACCCCCCGCACCCCGGACTCGGCGAGCCGGTCGAGTCGTTCCGAAGACCATTCGGTCAAAAGCGCGGTGTGATCGCAGCGCGATTCGATGGTCAGGAGCATGGGATGATCCGGATCCCCCTCCAGACGCATCGGTTCGCGCGGCACGCCCAGGCCGGATTCGCTCTCCGGACAAAACGGCAGCAGGATGACACCGGAGGCGATCAGCGATTCGATCAGGGGCCAGGATTTGTCTTGACCATCATACCGAACCGGTAGGCCCAGCAGACAGCCACTGATGGCAATCGGCAGCCGTTTGGGGGGTGGAGGGGTTGAAGGGGGAGTGGGGGGAGTCAACAGACCACCAGCGCGTTGTTGAGTTCATCGAGAAAGGCGGCGAGCTGTTCGATCAGCCAATCCTTGGTGCGCTCGCGTTCGGCGATCGGGGCCTGATGCCCCTCGCGCAATGCCACCTCAAGATCGTCATCCACGGAGAGTTGTGGCACCCGTCCGATGTGTTCGACCACCTTGGCGTGCATCAGATCAACCCGCCGGGTCAGATGACGGATGATCTGATCCTTGATCTTGATGCGCAGAGTCGCCTCGGATCGGCTCATGAGTGACGCATCGAAGCGCAATACCAAAGCGGTGGACGTGCGGATGGATTCCGGCAGTCCGAGTGAGAAGAGTTCAGGGATGGCCGGGAGTTCCGAACCCGCCCACTCGGGCGGATGGACGATGACGTTGGAGGTGCGGGGACGATCGGTCAGAAAGGCGACTTCGCCAAAGAAATCGCCCGGCGCAAGCGTTGCCAGGGGGATGCTCGCCCCCTCTTTGACCACGCTGGCCTCGCCGGCCAACAGCAGAAACAGGCTACGTTCTTCGTGACTCCCTTCTTCAATGAGGGAGTCGCCGACCTCGTAGGCGACCAGATGGGCGTGTTGGGCCAGGGCCAGCCGCTCCCCATCGTCGAAGGGATCAAAAAAATCGATCTGCCAAAAGATCGCCAGAAACAGGTTTGTATCCAGAGCCGTTATCGCCCGCATCGACCGCCGCCTTCGATCGAGGTTGGAAATGCACCGCTATCGAGAAAACAACAGCTTATCCTAACACATTCCAACGACGACAACAGGCAAATTCTGCCGCATGGGTCGAAAACGACCACGAACGCACGCGCACAATTGGTTGAATCCCCCAAAACACGCGCAACGACCACCGAAATCCTTGAAGCCTGGTTTCAAGGGCAGCACGAATAACGATCGCCGTGCAGCCCCTTCCGGTTGATGGAATGCGCAGGCACCCACACCTGCGCCATGCGTGCCGGTCGAGCTCAAGGCACGACGGTCATGTGCCACGCCGCTCAACAAAGGGTACGCAAAGAAGAGTGATCGCACGTTTGCCAAATTCAATCAAGCGCGCGTCACATCCGGTCCCACCCGCGATGAGCAACCTGGTTGACGTCGCCGATAAGGATTCTATAATCCTCATCAGGACTGCAAAGATCCGAAGCGTGGTCATGAGTCTTGATCGTTCCTTGGCCGGTGACGAAAGGGATTCTCGCCCAACCCCAGGCGGGACCGGTAGGAAACATGCGGCGTGCCATGCCGATCATCGGGAGGATCCGCCGGGCTGGGGCGCCGAGAAGGGAAACCCATCTCGAACGCTATCCAGCCCCGGAATCCGGACACACCATCATGACCTTGTTGGATCATGATTCCCTTTTCGGCACGAAACCGATTGAGGATAAGCATTGCAATTTACGAACCAATGCCTATGTAACAAATCATGACACTGTCGCCACCAAATTGCAAGGATTCACGCAATAATTCTTTGAAGCCCTATTCATTTATTCTCTACATGACCACTATGAATCCATACAGATTTCATTAATCTTTATCACCAGGCATCGATTCCACCACACCCGACCCGATCCTAAAGAAACGCGCATGAAAGCCGAACTGCTGGATATCCAAGAACTCTACCAAGGCTTTTTCCGCCTGGTCCGTCTGAAATTGCGCTATCAACGCTTCGATGGACCGATGAGCCGCGAGGTTGGTCTGGAGGTGATCGAACGCGGAGATGCCGCTGCCGTGCTGCTGTACGATCCAAAACTGGACCAAATCGGTTTGATTCGCCAGTTTCGACCCGGTCCTTTCCTGCACGGGGAGTCCGGCTGGTGCACCGAAATCGTCGCCGGCTCATGCGGATGCCAAACCGATCCGGAAGCCGTGGCCAGACGAGAAGTCATCGAGGAGACGGGCTGGTCCCCGTATGCGCTGCTGCCGGTGCATTCTTTTTATCTCAGTCCAAGCGGCAGCAACGAACGGGTGCATCTTTATTGCGGGCTGTTCGACTCCACCAGCACGCACGAGACCGGCGGCGGCCTGGAACACGAGGATGAAAACATCCAACCCCTGGTCATACCCTTCGCCACTGCCCTGGAGTGGTTCGAACAGCAGAGATTCAACTCGGCGATCGCCATCCTGGCCATGCAGTGGCTGATCGCCAACCGGGAACGCTTGCAGCGCGAAACATGAAAGAGCGTTTGGTGACTCCAGCCATGAAACTTTAAACGCGCTCGGATCGAAAGCACATTCGATCCGGCCCGCCAAATCGCTCCGCAATTTGGCGGGCCAAGGATGGCCCGCACCAACTGTTCGACCATGGCCAAACAGGCTTTGAGAAATCATCATTGCGATTCGCTGCCGTTTGAGTCCATCATGACATCAGCTTCATGATCACCCCCCTCACTCCACGACTCCGTGCACGCCATGACCCTCGCCCTGCTCCTGCACCTGATCGCCGCAACCCTCTGGGTGGGCGGCATGTTCTTTGCCCTCTGGATCGTGCGTCCGTCGGCACTCAACCTGGAACTGCCCCTGCGGGTTGAACTCTGGTCGGGCATCCTGACCCGCTTCATGGTTGTGGTCTGGGCCTGCGTCATCACCCTCCCCATCACCGGCTATTGGATGATTTTCAGCGGTTTTGGCGGCATGACCAACGTCGGACGCCATATCCATGTCATGGAAGGACTCGGCTGGATCATGATCATCATTTTCGTGGTGATCTTTTTCCGCGACTTTCGCGCCATGCGACACATGACCCGGGAACTCCTCTATCCGGAGGCCGGACTCTACATCGAGCGCCTGCGCAAACTGGTCAACATCAACCTCATCCTCGGCCTGATCAACGTGGCCGTCGCCGGAGCAGGTCGCTACTGGTGACCACACCTCCTCTGGAAATCACCCTCCTGATCACCCGCGCCCATCTGCCCAACGGATGGCTGCAAAGACTGCAAGACCGTGTGCAGGCCCCATGGCGCATGCGACTCTTCTTCCTGCACGAAGGGGTCCGACAGCTAGGGGATCCCGCCTGGACACCGTGGCTTGAAACCGCCATCGAGGCCGCTTACTGCGCTCACGATCACCAGAAAATGGCCGGTCCAACCCCGCTTACCGCCATCCAACCCGGCGGACTGGCCACCCTGGGGCGCTGGATCCAGGCAAGCGATCTCACCCTCTCTTTGCCAGCCATCCATTGGCCGGATCCATCCGGCGACCCGCAATCCAAAACCGTGGCCGTTCTCGTCACAGGAAACGACCCGGAACGCCTCCAGGCCCTGCGACTGGCCACCGGACTGGCCGGATGCGATCTGGATGTCACACTTTGTCACAGCTCGTCCACTCTCTCGATCTGGCCAACAGAGGCCACTCCTTACGTGCAAGCGCTTGAATCCCTGGGAGCACATTTTGACTCACTTTCGATAACCGATCAAACTCCAAAAACATTCAAGGTTATCGTACAATTATAAGCCCGCCCGTTCATTCTGAACCTATCGCGACAAAAATACGTTACAATTTTTTACACTATGATTGATGATTCACTAACAATAAATTTTATCGATAATTAATTTTTCCTTGCTTTTCGCCAAACCCCTTCCCTATCCTCGACCGATCTTCTAAGTAGAGCAAACTCACCAGGAAGGTAGGGAGGCCGGCATGAATCACCACTCACAACCGTTGGTAAGCAGTCGTGGTCTGATCATCCTGGGTGCCATTTTCATAATGGGTATCACCATCTACGGCATCCTGGACAACCCTGGCGAACTGATCCGCAATGACCTGCAATTCGGTCCCATCATCGCCGCCAGTCGCATCATCATTCCGTTGTTCATCACGTTGGGTTTCATTCATCTGTTGGCACACGTCACAAAATGCAAAACCTGCGGTAAAATCCGCTTCTGGAGAAGAGACTCTTCCCAGAGCTGATCCCGCATTCAAAAAAAACTCATCACGCTTTGCGCAACCCGTCCAAACAACGGGTTGCGCAAGCCGAATCAACCCCTCTTAAGCGACTCTTGACCTTAAATCCCGCACCGAAATGTATGTGACACCAGCGCAACGCAAGGCTCTACTGGCGATTCACGAACGCCGCCAGACAAAACTTCATCTTGGCACACTCGCTTCGCTGAAATCTCGCGGCTGGATTCAACTGGCGCTCAACGATGCGCCGATGGCCTTTGCCATCAGTTACGACCTGACACCACTCGGACTCCAGGCACTGGAACCAAAACGTACCCCCGGATCAACGTCAAAAACGGGTTCAAGTCCCATTGGACTGGAGGCTGAAACCTGCGAGGAGTGCGGCGGATCCGGACGACTGCTGGTATTGGACGACCAGGGTCTTTCCAATCCCTGTCCGTGGTGCCAGGGTTCAGGACGCATCAACAACATACTCCCGACATCCACCTGGCGAGATCTGACTTGAACGATAATCCCTAATCCGCTCAGCCCTCCACCCGATAAAGATAACAATTGCATGCCTCGGCTTTGTTCTCATTCGCAACTCATACCAATTCGCTATTGACTTAAAGGAACAAGGCATCAAAGAAAGAGCGCGACGAGACAGTCACACCAGTACGTGAGGAGTGCGCGACGCAGTCAACGCCGCGACTCCCATGTGAAAGCGACCTGGTATCAAAGTCCTGCGGACTAGAAGCGCTGATCGCAAACAACTAGGCATGCTCGACCCATTATGGAAGCAGCGACGTTCACCGCGACGCGCCATCAAAGAACTTTGGGCCGAAGGAAAACTGGCCTGGAATCCTGTGTACCTTTGATTTGGAAAGGTTGACACTCAATTCCAGTCAATAATCCGTTTATGGAGAAGGCGCATGGAAGAAGAAAAAAGTGGTGGCGAAGAGGGATCAGAACGCGCCGAAGCCCCATCCAAAAAGGGGGGCGGATCCAACAATGAAGGCAACAAGGCCAAAATAATCTCCGTGGTGGTCGGCGTGGTGGTCATTCTGGTGGCCATGATCCAGTTCACCCGCATGTCACAACGGCAAATGCGCGCACTCGAGCTGGAAATGATGCTGGAACAGGATCGAGCCCAGGAGACGTTTCGCGAGAAGGCCAAGCAGAAACGCTACGATACCCGCGAAAACAACAAACAGGCGGAACTGTTGGAGTCGCAGTTCAAACCGCTCAATCAGTCGGGTCATTAAACCGCACCCGGCTTGGAATGTGTCGTTTTTATTAGTGAAAAAAAAGAGAGGGTCTGGGAGATTCATCTCCCAGGGTTTTGACTTTGACTTTAGCGCGCTCTTCAAAAGAAGCATTTTTTGCGAAAAATGCGCCGCGCGCGGCCTTGGCTTGCGGGATTGTTTTGCGCCTTTTGCAAAACAATCCCGCGAACATGGCCCAAGAACAAAGCCGCGTGACAGAGGCTTGAAGGTTGAGTGGCCGGTGCCAGCCCGTCGCCACCGGTCAAATCAGCCCGGTTGCCCCACCTGGGCCTGTTGACATAGGACGCAAGGGTTTCCCTCGGCAAAAGCCCTCGACTGGAGTACCATTTTTAACCCAGCATAACCGGTACCGGCCAGTCGATCGCCCACTCTTCATCCCCTCCCGACAATGACACCAAATTCAGAGCCCCTGTTTCACGGGTACATTTCCCAATCCACTCCGCCTTTTCACTCACCACCTGAAAAACAAATACCATGCCTGGCGGAATCCAGATCTGCCCCATCCGGTTGGCATCCAGATACCCCTGCACCCACCCCCCCTGCGTCATACCATCCGAACGCGCATCCCGCACCGCGACGAACAACTCACCATCCGTCACCCGCCACAACCATCCCGCGCCCGCCAAAGAGACCCGACTCCAACCCAACCGTCGTCCGCGCACCCCCTGATACTGGCTTTCATGCTCAAACACCACATCAATCCCGGTGCCGGCCAGAAAATCGCGCCGATTGAAACTCTCAGAAAAAAAACCTCGTGCATCTCCGTACACCGCCGGTTCGATCCATAACACTCCGGAAAGCTCGCTGCCAGTCACTCGGATCGCCATACCTGATCACCTTACCGCAATAACGCCAAGAGATACTGACCGTATCCGCTCTTGGACAAGGGCTCTGCCAAAGCGCGCAACTGCTCGGTATCAATCCAACGATTGGCCAGCGCAATCTCCTCCGGACAGGCCACCATCAACCCCTGTCGCTTCTGCAGGGTGGAGATGAAACTGGCTGCGTCCAATAGACTGTCATGCGTACCGGTATCCAACCAGGCATAACCGCGCCCTAACATCTCCACCGCAAGCTGCCCCTGCTCCAGATAACGCCGGTTGACATCGGTGATCTCCAACTCGCCGCGCGCCGAAGGACGAATCGAAGCCGCAATGTCGCACACCTGTGGATCGTAGAAATAGAGTCCGGTGACGGCAAAAAAACTTTTGGGGCGCGTCGGTTTCTCCTCGATGCTCAACGCATTCTGCTGTGCATCGAACTCCACCACACCGTAGCGTTCCGGATCTTGCACCCGATAGGCAAAGACTGTGGCCCCTGTTTGACGGACATTGGCATGACGCAGCTGTCTGACCAAGTCATGACCAAAAAAAATGTTATCCCCAAGCACCAGGGCACTCGGCAGACCACCGACAAACTCCCGTCCAATGATAAAGGCTTGCGCCAGACCATCCGGAGAGGGTTGCACGGCGTAGTGGATGCTCATGCCCCATTGTGTGCCATCGCCAAGCAACTCCGTGAAGCGCGGGGTATCCTGGGGCGTTGAGATGATCAGCACCTCGCGAATACCCGCCAACATCAGGGTAGTGAGCGGATAATAGATCATCGGTTTGTCGTAGATTGGCATCAACTGTTTGGAAATCGCTCGTGTCACCGGATACAGCCGCGTTCCCGAACCTCCAGCCAGGATAATCCCTTTGCGTTCTGGCACTTCCGACTTCTTATGACCCATTGTCGACCGCTCCAATCCGTTTTATCACGACCGCCCCAGTCCGATTTGGCTGAACGCCAGTCGACACAGTAATGAAAGGCGACCAGCATTTTCAATGGATATTGTGTTTTAGTCACAAACAAAATACCCTGATAAACAATTTAGTCGAATGGATTTTCCGTCTTGCGGAATGTTCTGACCAGTCGCACTCAACCCCACATGAGCAGGAGAAGAGATTATGTGTGAGCATCACTGTTCCCGTCGCGATATGCTCGCGGGCATGACCGTTGGCATGGGCGCACTCGTTCTGCCCAAGTTCGCCCTGGCCGGCGGCAAGGGCCCCGGCATGGGCCCGGATGAGGCTCTGAAACTCCTCAAGGAGGGGCATGCACGCTTTTTGGCCGGCAAGTCCGAACGGCCCAATCTCACCCCGCAACGCATCGCTGAGACCTTCTCCGGACAGACCCCTTTCGTGACGATCATCTCCTGCTCCGACTCACGCGTGCCGGTGGAGCATATCTTCGACCGGGGCATCGGTGATCTGTTCGTGATCCGCGTAGCCGGAAATGTTGCCGATACCGACGAAATCGGCACCACCGAGTATGGCGCCGGACACCTGCACACACCGTTGATCCTGGTGCTCGGTCACACCAAATGCGGCGCAGTCACCGCCGTGGTCGAGGGCGCCAAGGTGGGTGGCAGCATTCCAAAACTGGTGGACAACATCATCCCGGCGGCTGAGCGCTCCAAGGCCAAAGGACTCAAGGGCGAAGAACTGATCAACGATGCGATCCGCGAAAATGTCAGTCAGTCGATTCAGGATCTTTTGGCCAACAGCCAGGAACTCTCCCACCTGCGCCATGAGAGCAAGGTGAAGATGGTGGGCGCGGTCTATCACATCGAAAACGGCACCCTGGAGTGGCTCTCCTGACTCCTTGACGTTGCCTGCAACCCCGCTGTTCATAAAAACCCCGTTGTCCCTTGGGCAACGGGGTTTTCTGTTCGACCATTCGGCCATCCAGCCATTGATCCAGATCCTCGCTGGAATTTACGCCGGATCGGCACGACTCTGCTCCAACTCCTGCCGCAGTGCGACCATTTTCTCCATCATCGATTCCACAGCGTGCCGCACCCCCTCCAGCGCCAACACCAACGCACCCTCGCAATCATCGACCCCGCCGGCTGCCACCGGAGTCGCCCTGACCAGGCCTGCCGAGAGAATCGTCACCGCCTCGACTTCGGTGACCACCGTGGCGGAACCGGCCAGAATCGGCATGTAACCGATCGGCGTGCCCATCACCCGTGTAGTACGTCCCTGGCCGGTCAGACGACAGACCGCCGGCACCGAGGGAATCGATTTGGCAAGGGATACCGGGATGATCAATTGTCCGCCGCGCGCCATCAGAATGGCCATGGCCGCACCGATCGTGCCACCCGTGGGTGAGGCCATGAGCACCGCCACGTTGCCCGCCGGATCGATGGCGTTGGCCCCCTTGATGTAGATGTCTGCGGCCTCGAAACGCTCCAATAGCGGCGCCGGCCAGCCGCGCGTCACCGTCCCGGATTCAAACAGAAATGGCCCCGGACCGCGCCCCTCCTTCGGGGTCTCACCGAGCAGTCCATCTCGGATCCAGCCGACCGCAAACCGGTCCCGTCCCGGATCTTCGCCCGTCAAGGCGGTCACCACATGCCGGGTGGTCGTACCGCCGACGATCACCATCCGGCCCCGTTTCAGCCTGGCCCGCACCTCGGGCAGGCTTGCCACCGCCCGACCGATCAGGGCGCGGCACTCGCCGGGTCGCAAAACCGCAATCGCCGTGACGTTTGCTTCGTTGTCCATCGCTTGCACCTGTTTCAGTTTCTTCCGTGGGTGGTGAAGGGGGTTCTCCCCTCCATCCTGCAAATTGACGGGATTATACCGCAACCATCTTGGAAAGCGTCATGTTCCGCAAGGCCGTGTGCAAGATGTGAGTTTCGTTTCCAAAAGGCGGAAACGAAACTCACGAAGGCGGCACGCGGCGCATTTTTCGCAAAAAACGCTTTTTTTCAAGAGCGCGCTCAAGTCAAAATCAAAACCCTGGGAGAGGAATCTCCCAGACCCTCTCTTTTTTTTCACCCGTAAAAACGACACATTCCAAGCCAGGAGCGGTTTACACATCCCAAGCCGGGTGCGGTTTGAGCAGGGAGTGAATCACCACCCCGGCCAGGGTCATGCCAAACAGCGCCGGCAGATAACTGATCGTCCCGTTGACCGAACGGGGACGCCCGGTCGGGGTCGGTTCGGGCGGCAGCGGCTCGGCGGGCGGCTCGGTGGACCAGACCGCCCGGATCCCACGCCCCTGCCCGCGCCGGTGCAAACGCCGACGAACCTCGCGCGCCAACGGACAGATCGATGAGTCCATCAGATCCCCCACCTCCAGACGGGTCGGATCCAACCGCCCACCCGCGCCCATGCTGCTCGCCACTGCAATGCCACGCTCACGCGCCGCGATCAACAACCCCACCTTGGAGTTCAAACTGTCGATCGCATCGATCAACCAGTCGGGCTTCGCCGCATCGAGCACCTCGGGAATGGTCGCCGGGGTCAGAAAAAGATCCACCAGCCTCACCCGGCAAGCCGGATTGATGAGCGCGATACGCTGACCGAGCACCTCGACCTTCTTTTGCCCCATGGTCTCCAGGGTGCTCGGCAGCTGACGGTTCAAATCGGTCGGTGCCACCACATCATGATCCACCAGGGTCAAACGACCGATCCCGGCCCGCGCCAACGCCTCGGCAGCAAAACCGCCCACCCCGCCCAGGCCGGCCAACAGCACATGCGCCTGTTGCAGCCTTGCCAGCCCCTCCTCCTTGACCAGAATCGCCGTGCGCGTATACAACCCGTTTTCCATGACCGCTCACCCCTCCCGCCATCCCAACACCCGCCGTGCATTCCGCGTCGTTGCGGCGATCAATGCCTCCGGGGCAACCCCGCGCAATTGGGCCAGCATCTCTAACACCTCGGACAACCAGGCCGGCTCGTTGCGCGCCCTCTCATGTCCTGCGGGAGGCAGATCCGGTGCATCGCTTTCCATAACCAACGCCGTCTCCTCCACACTGGCCGCCACCATCCGCACCCGCGTGGCATACCTCTGCGTCACCACCCCGCCAAACCCCAGACAAAAGCCCATCCGGATAAAGATGCGCGCCTGCTCCAGGCTCCCGCTGTAGGCGTGCACGATGCCGCCACGCCGGAAATCCAAACGTCTCAACAGGGCCAACACCGGCTCATGCGCGCGCCGCACATGCAACAAAACCGGCAGATCATAGCGTTTCGCCAGCTGCAGTTGCCCCTCAAGCAACACCAACTGCGCGGCAAAGCTCTCCCGTGGCAACAAACAATCCAGACCAATCTCCCCCATGGCCAACGGTTTGTCACGCTGCAACCACCCTTCGAGCCGTTCCAAGGCATCCTCCGGGTGATCGGCCAGAAAAACCGGATGCAACCCCAGGGCAATGGCGCGATCCGCGGCACGCAAGCCCACAACCCGTCCGAAGTCCACCAACCGCACAGCGGGAATCAGCGCCGCTTGCACCCCTGCCGCACGCGCCCGCTCCCACACCGCTTCACGATCGACATCGAAAACCGGGAAATCCAGATGACAGTGGGTATCGATCAAGCGAATCAATCCTCCTCGCCCGGATACGGGATGCGTGCCTCGACACAGGCCAATCCGGCCTCATCCAACTCCTGGCGGGCCAACGCCAATGCCTGTTGTATCTCCTCACGAAACGTCTCGGGAACCCCGGATTCGGCACGACTCAACCAGATCATCGCCCGCGCCGGATCGCGCGGCACACCCAGCCCCTCGAAATAGAGTGCGCCCAGACAGTGCGCGGAACGGGCATCCCCCAGCAACGCGGCGCGACGAAACCAGTAACAGGCCCGAACCGGATCCCTGTCCACACCAATGCCGCGCAAATGGCAGGTGCCGAGATTGTGCTGCGAGAGGATCTCATCCTGTTCAGCCGCCTTGGTGAACCAGGCGACCGCCCGGAGCGGATCGCACGGCACACCCAGCCCTTTCAAATACAGGGCGCCAAGATTGTGTTGCGCCTTGGCATTGCCCTCCTCAGCCAGGGCACGCAGCAGAGCCAAATAGCGCTGCGGATCGATTTGCTCGACAGGTGGCATCATCTTGACAATTCCATTCGCAGTGGCTCCCTTTGGACTCTTCAAGGAACTGTTCGGCAAACAAACGATTCAATCCACGGATCACTCCCGCTTCCTCATCCATACCGTTTGGAGCAGCGCGCGTCAACGCGAAAACGCCCACCACCAGACCCGTGAGATCAACAGCCGCATCGAAGATTTTCTCGCGCTGTTCAAAAAACGGGGTAGTGTCTTACGTTAACCTAACCGCAACCAGCCTGGAATGTGTAGTTTTTATGAGTAAAAAAAGAAGAGAGGGTCTGGCAGATTCATCTCCCAGACCCTCTCTTCTTTTTTTACTAAGAAAAAAACCACGCATTCCAGGCCGGTTGCGGTTTAAATCTCAAGCCCTGCCGGGGACGGTAACCGCCCCCGGACCCCCATATCAGCTTCTTTCCCGCAGCACTCCACCCCTCACACGATCTTCACCTCGATCCGCTCGCCATCATTCGGATCCACCAGATGTACGGCACAGGCAATGCACGGATCAAAACTGTGAATCGTGCGCAGAATTTCCAACGGCTGCTTGGGATTGAGCAGCTTGTGACCCCGCAACGCCGCCTCATACGGACCGCTCACATTGCCCGCATCACGCGGACCGGCGTTCCAGGTGCTCGGCACCACGGCCTGATAGTTGGCGATGCGCCCCTTCTCGATCACGATCCAGTGCGCAAGTCCGCCACGCGGCGCCTCCATGAACCCCACCCCCTTGGCCAAGACCGGCCAACTCGATGGCTCCCATTTGCTGGCGTTGGCGGTACGAAAATCGCCGGCACGCAGATTCTCCAGCAACTGATCCAGCCAACCCTCCATCACATCGGCGAGCAGTTTGGTCTCCAGACCACGCGCGGCGGTGCGTCCCAGCGTGGAGAAGAGGGCCGATACCGGGATGTTCAACGTGGAGAGCGTCTTTTGCACCAGCGCCTGGGTCGGTTCATGCCCCTTGGCAAACAACATCAACACCCGCGCCAACGGACCCACCTCCACCGGCTTTCCACGCCAACGCGGGGCTTTCAACCACGAATAGGATTTCTCCACCTCCAACTGCTCATACGGCGGATTCGGACCGGAATAGTTCAGGCTGGTCTCCCCCTTGAATGGATGCAACCCCTGCTCCTTGCCGCCCTGATAGTCATACCAGGAGCGGGCCACGAACTCCTGAATCTCCTCCTCGGCCCGCAGATCCACCGGATGGATCTTGGAGAGATCGCGATTCAGGATCACCCCCGGCGGGAAGAAGAAGGAGGCGGGATCCTTCATCGTCGTGCCCGGCAGATCGCCATAGCACAGGAAATTCCCCACCCCTTCGCCCACCAGCCCCCAATCCTTGTAGAAACTGGCGATGGCCATGAGATCCGGCAGGTAGACGTAATCGACGAACTCGCGCATGGAGCGGATCACGTTCCTCACTTGGGAGAGAGCGTTCATGTCCACGGCAGTGCCGGCCTGGGCACCGCTTTCCAGAGAGATCGCACACGGCACGCCGCCCACCAGGAAGTTCGGATGCGGATTCTTGCCGCCGAACAGGGTGTGGATCTTCACCACGTCCCGCTGCCAGCGCAGCGCGTCCAGATAGTGGGAGACTGCCATAAGGTTCGCCTCCGGCGGCAGCCGATAGCCCGGATGGCCCCAATAGCCGTTGCGGAAGATCCCCAGCTGCCCGCTTTCAACGAATCCCTTCAAGGTCTTGAGCACATCGGCGAAGTGGCCGGGGGAGCCTGGCGCACGCGAACCGACGGCACGGGCCAGATCGGCGGTTGCGCCCGGATCGGCCTTCAACGCCGACACCACATCCACCCAGTCGAGGGCATGCAGATGATAAAAGTGCATCACATGATCGTGCACGTACTGCGCACCGATCATCAGGTTGCGGATCAGCTGGGCATTGCGTGGGATCTCCCAGTCCAACGCATCCTCCACCGCCCGCACCGAGGCAATGGCGTGCACCAGGGTGCAGACCCCGCAGATGCGCTGGGTGAAGGCCCAGGCATCGCGCGGGTCGCGTCCTTTCAAGATCAACTCGATACCGCGCACCATGGTCCCGGAAGAGTAGGCCTCCCGGATGGTGTCGCCCTCCATCTCGGCCTCGATGCGCAGATGGCCTTCGATCCGTGTGATCGGATCCACCACGAGACGTTGCGTCATGGGAGTCACTCCTGGCTTTCTTTAGATGTTGTCTCGCGCAGATGATTGGCGACCAGCTCGGTCAAGCCCACCACCTCGATATCCATGGCATACTTGTCGAGATCCTCCTCGATCACCATCCGACAGTTGGCGCAGGCGGTCACCAGGGTATGCACCCCCAGATGTTCGATCTGCTCCTTCTTGCGCTTGAAGGCCATGACGCGCCACGGTTCGGCCCGCTCCAGGGTGCTCACCCCGCCACCGCCACCGCAGCACCAGTTCATCACCCCGTGATCGGCCATCTCGCGGAAGTCGCTCGCCACCATCTTCAACAGATTGCGCGGCTGCTCGATCACCCCGCCGCGTCGCACGATCTGACACGGGTCGTGATAGGTCAGGGGCCGGTCGTCGCGCAGGTTGTCGAGCGGCAGACGCCCTTGAGCGCGCAGCTCGTCGAGCACCTCTAAAATGTGTTGGACCTTGAAGCCGTACTTGCGACCGATCAGATCCTCGCCCTCCCAGCGCAACGCCCGGAAACCGTGTCCGCACTCCGGGCAGATCACGGTGCCGACCTTCAACCGCTCGGCCACCTCCACGGTGCGCATCACGATGCGCCGGGCGATGTCCGGCACACCGATCTGAATACCGCCGTTGGTCGCCTCAAAGGCCTGGGTGCTGATGGTCCAGGTAACACCGGCCTGCTTGAAGATGCGCGCCACAGCACCGATGTACTCCGGGAACTGCACGATCTCCATCGAGGAGAGCAGCACCATGTAATCGACCCCCTCGCGATCAAGCGGGATTTCCACCCCCAACTCCTCTTCCTGATGGCGGATCTGCGCCATCAGGGTGTCGAGGGTCACCCCCATGGCGCTCCCCTTCTCCAGGTTGCGCCGCGTGGCACCCAACAGATCCGCCGGGGCGTGACCCGACGCGGCCATCCCCTCGCGCATGCGCCGAATCAGGTAGACCAGGTCATTGCCCACCGGACAGACCAGCGAACAGCGCCCACACAGGGTGCAGGTGTCAAAGACCAGCTCGCTCCACTGCTCCAACTCGTCGTCGGTCACCTCGGGCTTGAGACCCAACATCGCCTGGATGCGTCCGAGCAAGGTGAACTCGCGCTCCCAAAGCCTGCGCATCGGTTCGAGTTTGTGGATCGGGGCCAAGCGCGGATCCCGACTCTCGGTGTAGAAGAGACAGGCTTCGGCGCACAAGCCACAGTGAACGCAGGAGGCGAAGAAACTGGCCGCCGGCGCATTCAAGAAATTGCGGAAGGCATTCAGCCCCCGTTCCAAGGTAGCGCTCATGATTGCACCCCCTTGCGTCCAAACCAGACGCCGGTGTACCAACGCGATGGGAAGGCCGTCACCCCGTGCAGCAGACGGGTGAAGGGCAGCAACGCCAGCAGCAGATCCGCAGTGAGCACATGCAGGGCCAACGACCAGGTGTAGGGCAGAAGCAGCTCATGCCAGGCGAGCCAGCCGGTCAAGAGCGGCAGGAAGGTCAACACCCAGCCGAAGTAGTCCATGAAGGTGGACAAAAACCGCTTGACCGGATCGGTAATCCGACTGACCAGCACCAGCAGCATGGCGATCAGCGCGGCAACGGTGAAAAGCTCGATCAACGGGTTGCTCAACGCCGGCCAGCGAATACCGAAAAGCGCACGGAAGATCTCGATGTGCGGGGCGAAGAAGAACAACACGATAAAAAAGCCGGCATGGAACACCCAGCCACCCAGATAGGTGACCGGTGCGCGCATGAACATGCCGGGGGGCGGCAGGAACCGTCTGAAGACGGTTTTGAATCCTTCGCTCGGACCATCCTTCAGCGGGGTGGCCAGGCAGCGACGCGGGTGGTTGAGGGTATAGATCTCCACCAGGCGCCAGAGGATCCCAACCAGAAACAGCGCCAAAGCGGCGTGGAAGCCGCTCCCGCGCGCCCAGATCAACAGGTCGGAGGCGATGGTGTTCATGAGGATCTCTCCAGATCATCGAGTTGAAGGACCGGAGTGGCGGCACGACTGGCATCCTGACGCCGCCGGTTGGACAGGGCCACACCCACGCCCAGCAACGCACCACCCGCCAAAGCGATCGGGATGACCCGTTTCGGCAGGGGCGCTGGCGCCGACAGGGCGCGGTAAAAGCCGCCAGCATCCCAGAAGCGCGGTTCCGAGCAGCCCAGGCAGCCGTGACCGGACTGAATCGGAAAGCTCACCCCGCCGTTCCACTTCATCGTGGCGCAGGCGTTGTAGGTGACCGGCCCCTTGCAGCCGAGTTTGAACAGGCACCACCCCTTGCGGGCCCCTTCGTCGTCGAAACTCTCGGCAAACAGCCCCCGATCGTAGAACGGACGCCGATAGCAGCGATCGTGCAGGGTCTCGCCATAGTAAGAGCGCGGACGGTGCAGGGAGTCGAGTTCCGGCCACTTGCCAAATGCCAGGAAATGGGCCAGCACGCCCACCATCACCTCCGGCAGCGGCGGACACCCCGGCAGGTTGATCAGCGGCTTGCCGCGCACCACCGCCGAGATCGGTGCCGCGCCCGTGGGGTTGGGATGGGCCATCGGCAGACCGCCAAAGGCCGCACAACTGCCCACCGCGATCACCCCGGCAGCCCCCTGGACCGTCTCTTCCAAAAGGGTACGGTTGTCCACCCCGGCAATGGTGGAAAACCCCTTGCCACCCAGCGGCACCGCGCCATCGACCACCACCAGATAGCCGTTCGGATTCTCGCGCATCGCAGCCGTACGCGCCTCCTCGGCAGCACTCCCCGAAGCGGCCTGGAGAGTATGGTGATAATCCAGGGAGATCGATTCCAGGATCAATTGCTCCAAGGTCGGGGCATAGGCGCGCGTCAAAGCCTCGGTGCAACCGGTGCACTCCTGCAAGGAGAGCCAGATCACCGAGGGACGCTTCGCGCCCGCCAACCCCTTCGCCAACGCCTTGCCCGCGCCGGCGGGCAGGGCCAGCGCGGCGGCCAAGGCAGCGCCGTAGCGCAACATGGCGCGACGACTCACCCCTCGGGTGAGCAGCAGCTCACCGAGTGTTCCGGTCGTGTCCATCGAATGTCTCCTCGCTTGCAATGGAATCGGCGGACGACTGCCGCCACAGACGAATCAACTGTATGACCGCGATCGCAGCCTCTGGGAGTGCTGCGGCAACTTCGGGTGTCAACGTGGTACCCCACCCCAGGGAGGCGGGTTGAATGGCCACCAGAGCGCGCAAGGCCGGCAAAGCATCCTCGAATTTCAATGAGTCCAGCAGATCGGCCAGACCCACTTCGTGGGCGCTGCGATGGCCGCCGGCCATCCAGCGATCCATCTCCGCCCCCACCAGAATGCGAACCGCACCCGGATCCTCCCCGATGCGGGCGGCGTCGACGATGATCAACGCCGGCAAATCGGCCATCACCGAGGCCAGCTCAAAACCCAACGTCCCACCATCCAGGCAGGTCACCCCTTCCGGCAGCTCCGGATGGTTCTTTATAACGGGCAACAGATGGATCCCGGCTCCTTCATCGCTCAAGAGCAAGTTCCCAACCCCCAGAACCAGCACCGGCATGCCCATCGTCCGCTCCTCGACCGACTTAGTTCAGCATGAGAACGCTTGAATATTCTTATACACCAAATTGCGCCAGATTTCCCCCCCTTTTTTTGTAATAAACGGTCACGATGCATGATATATACCATCATTGATATCAATCATCAATCACCCAGCGCACCCACGATGCGCAGCGCCTTTCTGGCCAGCGCCTGGCGCACCGGAAGTTGTTGCCGGTCACGCAAGACCAGATGCACGGCCACAGCCCAGGTCGGCGCACCCTCCTGTTCCACCCAACCCACGTACCAGCCGTGCATCTGGCCATCCACCGGGACAAAGCCGGTCTTGCCGAGCAAGCGTACTTTCCCGAACGACTCCTCGGGGAGCAGGCGACGCAGTGCCGTGAAGGTTTCCGGGGAGAACGGCAGCCGCCCCAAAGCCACGTGTCCGATGAAGGCGACCTGCTCGTTTGGCGAGATCTCCAGCGGGCCATCGAGCCAGAACCGATCGACCACCTCCCCGATCGCATGATTGCCATAGTCGAGCCGTACCAGCCACTCGCGCATCGGCTCCCGCCCGATCCGCCGGGCAATCTCCTGGAAGACCGGAACCGCCGATACCGCCATCGCCTCCTTGAGGTTCAGATCCTTCTCCCAGGCCGGCAGATGACGAGGTTGCCGGTCCCAGGGAAAGATCTCCGCCTCGCGGGTCACGCCGCTCTCCAGAGCGATCAAGGCGTTGGGCACCTTGAAGGTCGAGGCGGGCCGAAAACGTTTTTCACAGGCAGCCTCATCGGAGACAAATCGGGTCTGATCGACCAGATTCAACAATACCACACACCCTTCCAACCCTTCGACGCGAGGCAGCGCAGCCAGACGGGCGTCAGCATCCGCCAACGCATCTGGAACCCCCCTCATCCATCCGGCGCCCAGGAACCAAACAGCACACAAAAGTATCCAACGCATAGCAGGGATTCTCCTGTTGATCAGAATGCGACCAAGGTGGATCTGACGGGATTGACCAATGCGAGAGAATAGCTTATTTTCCCGAAAGTTGCATCACCACCTCATCCAAACCATCCATAATTTTCCATGGAACTCTGCTTTTCAAGTTCCACGGGTGGGGGGTGAATGGGTTCTCCCCCCATCATCCCAGATCCGGCAGTTGCGGGCGTTTACCTGTGACAACCTCTTGATCCATCTGGCAAATCGGAAGAAAGCCTCATTGCCAATAAGGCAACCTCGGTTTCTTGCAATTCACCATATGAACCAATATGTTAGCACATGCAATCACCCGCAACTGCCGGATCTTAGGATCATGCAAGTTTCCGTTTACAGCTTGAAGGATCGGTTCTCACCATGTGTCTGGCCATTCCCATGCAGGTACGCACCATCCAGGCGGATGGCTTTGGCATCGTCGAAATCGACGGTGTTCAACGTCTGGTCGGACTGACACTGCTCGATGATCCGCAGGTGGGCGATTATGTGATCGTGCATGCGGGATTTGCCATCGAGATCTTAAAGGAGTCGGACGCCCTGGAGCGGATCGCCCTGTTTCGCGAAATGGCCCAACTGTGGGAGGCTGAACAGGGGCAATCAGCCGGTCAGGAGCCCCCCCCGGCATGAATGCGTTTCAAGATCCGACCCTGGCCGCTGCCGCGCGTCGTTTAAGTGCCTCGATCCGCGCGAGCGGTGCCCTCATGGCCGAGGCCGGTCGCACGGTGCGCATCATGGAGGTGTGCGGCACCCACACCATGGCCATCGCCCGGTCGGGTCTGCGCCACCTGCTGCCGGAAAACGTCATTCTGACCAGTGGCCCAGGGTGTCCGGTCTGCGTCACCGGACCCGGTTACATCGATGTTGCCCTGACCCTGGCTGAACGGGATGTGACGATCGTCACCTTCGGCGATCTGCTGCGCGTGCCCGGCTCGCGTCTCAACCTGGCCGAGGCGCGGGCCCGTGGGGCGAAGATCCTGGTCTGCTATTCGCCCATGGAGGCGTTGCAGCTGGCCAAGAGCTCTCCGGAGCGCCAAGTGCTGTTCCTGGCCATCGGCTTTGAGACCACCGCCGCACCGATCGTGGCCATGCTCGATCAGGCGGTGCAAGCCGGGATCGACAATCTCTCCCTGCTTACCGCTTTCAAATGCGTGCCGCCCGCCTTGACCGCCCTGATCGCGGATCCGGAGATTGCCATCGATGCCTTTTTGTGCCCCGGACATGTCAGTGCCATCATCGGTGCCGAGGCCTACCGGTTTGTCGCCGAGGCGCACCACATCCCCTGCGTGGTGGCCGGATTCGAGCCGCTGGATATCCTGTTGGCCATCGACGGAATCTTAACGCAACTCAAAAATCGAGTGGCGCTTGTCGACAACCAGTACCAGCGGGTGGTGCGTCCAGAGGGCAACCGCAAGATCCAGAGCCTGATGGCCCACTATCTGCAACCAGCGGATGTCGATTGGCGCGGCATCGGGATCATTCCGCAAAGCGGCCTGGCGTTGCGACCTGAATATCGGGCGTTCGATGCCGAAGTGCGTTTCAGTCTCACCGTGCAGTCGGGCAAAATCCACCCCGATTGTCAATGCGGGGAGGTGCTCAAGGGCAAGATCACCCCGCCCGAGTGTCGGCTGTTCCGACACGGCTGTCATCCGGATCATCCGATCGGCCCCTGCATGGTCAGCTCCGAGGGAACCTGCGCAGCCTATTTTCATTATGAACAAGCCGCATCCGACCAACAAGCCGGACGAATCCAACAACCCGAACCGATCGAACCCCCCGCACGCTCAAGGGATGACACGCATGGATGACGAACGGCGCGTATTGCTGGCGCACGGTGGCGGGGGTCGCCTCTCCCGCGAGTTGATCGACCGAGAGATTGTGACGCGCTTTGGCTGCGAGGCCCTGCAAGGTCTGCCGGATGCCGCCTCGTTGATGCTGGACTCCGATTCGATCCGCTTTACCACCGACAGCTTCGTGGTACAGCCGCTCTTCTTTCCGGGCGGCTGCATCGGCGATCTGGCGGTGCATGGCACCGTCAACGATCTTTCGGTCTCCGGCGGTCAACCCAAATACTTAAGCCTCGGCATGATCCTGGAGGAGGGGCTACTCTGGTCCACGCTGCGTCGCGTGCTCGATGCCATACGCGCTGCGGCGCAGGCATGCGGCGTATCGATCGTGACCGGGGATACGAAAGTGGTACGACGCGGCCAGTGCGACGGGATCTATCTCAACATGGCCGGCATCGGGGTCGGATTGCCGGAGTTCGCGCTTTCAGCCGCCTCGATCCGTCCGGGGGATGCGGTGCTGGTCAGCGGCACGTTGGGCGATCACGGCATGGCGGTGTTGGCGGCACGCGAACAGCTCTTTGTGGAGAGCCCGCTGGTCAGCGACACCGGACCGGTACACCGCCTGGTGGCAGCCCTGACCCCGTGGGCCGATCGGGTCCGGTTGATGCGCGATCCGACGCGCGGCGGGATTGCCGCTTCATTGCACGAATGCGCGCTTGCGAGCGGCTTTCAACTGGAGGAGCGCGCGCTGCCGTTTGCCAAAAGCGCCCAGGTGATCGCCGAGTTGTTGGGCATTTCGCTGTTGCACTCGCCGTGCGAGGGGCGCATCATGGCGGTGGTGGCCGATGAGATCGCCGAGGCGGTTTTAAACGCTTGGCGCGCCCTGCCGGAGGGGTATGGGGCCTGCCGCATCGGGAGTGCCACCGGGCCGGTTGGCCGGGTGACGCTGCGCACCTTGATTGGTGGCGTGACCCTGCTGGATATGCCGCACGGTGAGCTGTTGCCAAGGATCTGTTGAAGCCAAACCGCACCTTAGCCGGAATGTATGATTTTTCTGGTAAAAAAAAAAGAGAGGGTCCGGGAGATTCCTCTCCCAGGGTTTTGCTTTTGATTTTGCCTTTGACCTTAGCGCGACTCTTCAAAAGAAGCGTTTTTTGCGAAAAATGCGCCGCGCGCCGCCTTCGCGGAAAATAACGCACATCAGGTTTGACCCCATGCACGAACTCTCCATTGCCCTTGCCCTGGTGGAACAGGTGCGCCGTATCGCCGAGAAGGAGTCTGCCACCCGCATTGTCTCCATACGGCTGCGTGTGGGCGCCTTGAGCGGGGTGGATGCCGAGGCGTTGTCGTTCTGTTTCCCCATGGCCGCCCGGGAGAGCATGGCCGAAGGGGCACAACTGATCATCGATTCCGAGCCGTTGCGCTGGTTGTGTCTGGCGTGTCAACAGCTCTTCACCCTTGACAACAACCAACCGGATCAACTCTGTCCGCACTGTGGTGCGCCGGATCACCACCTGACCGGCAGCGACGATTTGATCCTTGAATCCGTGGAGATGAGCTGATGTGTGAAACCTGCGGTTGCGGCGAGGCGTTGAACCACTTTCACCCGGATCACGAGCATCTCCACGATCACCCCCACGATCACGCGGATCACGATCACGACGGCCATTTTCACGGCGAGCACTCCCACGACGGCCACACCCACTTTCATCCGCCGCCCGTGCGCACCGTGCGGGTGGAGAACGATCTTCTGGCCTTCAATCACGCGTTGGCCGAAGCCAATCGCCTCTGGCTGAAAAGGCAACACGTTTACGCCATCAATCTGATCTCCTCGCCCGGCTCCGGCAAAACGCTGCTGTTGGAAAAGACGTTGCAACGATTGCAGGGCCGCATCGCCACTGCGGTGATCGTCGGCGATCTGCAGACCGATCTGGATGCCCAACGGTTGCAGGGCTTCGGGGCACGGGTCAAACAGATCGAAACCGTCAATGCTTGCCATCTGGATGCCGAACGGGTCAGCCAGGTGCTGCCGGGCGTGATCAACGAGGAGACCCGCCTGCTGTTCATTGAAAATGTCGGCAATCTGGTCTGTCCGGCGGCCTTTGATCTGGGCGAGGCCGAACGGGTGGTGCTGCTCTCCACCCCGGAGGGCGAGGACAAACCGTTGAAATATCCCATTCCGTTCCGCAAGGCATCGCTGGTCCTGGTGACCAAAACCGACCTGATACCCCATTTAACCTTTCAGCGCGACCGCTGCATGGAGGCTTTGCGACGGGTCAATCCGGCGGCCTCGATCATCGAGATGAGCGCCTTGACCGGGGATGGCATGGATGCCTGGATCCGCCATCTCGAACAGGCGATCCGACAGGTTGGATGAACTTAAACCGCACCCATTTTGGGATGCGTAGTTTTTCGCAAGGCCGCGCGCGGCGCATTTTTCGCAAAAAACGCGAAAAATGCTTCTTTTGAAGAGCGCGCTAAAGTCAAAGGCAAAATCAAAACCCTGGGAGAGGAATCTCCCAGACCCTCTCTTTTTTTTCACCAGTAAAAGCGCATCATGCCAGGCTGTCCAATCCATTCTGTTGACCCCCCAGATCCGACAGCAGCTGTCCAGTGGACCCTGGCGATCACCGGTGTGGTGCAGGGGGTCGGTTTCCGGCCCGCCGTGCATCGGCTAGCAACTTCAGACGGCCTGCACGGCTGGGTGGAGAACCGTTCCGGTGGGGTGGAGCTGGTACTGATCGGCCCGGAATCCCGGCTCCAACGGTTCATCGACTCCCTGCCCGCCCGCCTGCCACCGCTGGCACGCATCGAGGGGATCGAGCGTATCGCCTCCAGGCCAACGGATCCTGCGACGCCAAACCAACCGTTCCACATCCGCCCCAGCCGCGCCTCGGATCAACCGCGCATCTCGATCCCGCCGGATCTGGCGCTCTGCCCGGAGTGCCGCACCGAAATCATGGATCCCGGCAACCGGCGTTACGGTTACCCCTTCACCAGCTGCACCGCCTGCGGCCCGCGTTATACCGTACTCGAACAGCTCCCCTACGATCGGGCGCACACCTCGCTTGACCGCTTTCCGCTCTGCCCGGCCTGCCAGGCCGAATACGACGATCCGCTCGACCGCCGCTTTCATGCTGAGAGCACCGCCTGTCCGACTTGTGGTCCGCGACTGTTCCTGATCGATGCATCCGGAGACCCGGTTGCCGGGGATCCGCTGCGCGCCGCACGCGCCGCCCTGGCCAAGGGCAAGATTCTGGCGGTGCGCGGTTTGGGTGGCTTCCAGTTGATGGTCGACCCCCGAAACCGCTCTGCCATCGACACGCTGCGCGCCCGGAAGAACCGGCCCGACAAACCGTTGGCCGTGATGGCCGCCTCCCTGGATGCCGTGCGTGCGCTCTGTCATGTCAGCACGGAGCAGGCCGAGCTGTTGTCTCATCCGAGTCAACCGATCGTTTTGTTGGAGATTCAAAACGACCGAACCGACTTCAATTTGGATCGCCTCTCCCCGGACAGCCCCACCCTCGGCGTGATGCTGCCCACCACCCCTTTGCACCACCTGCTGTTGCACCCACTGGCAGAAGATCCGACCGTGCCATTCCCGCTGCTGGTGGCCACCAGCGGCAATCCATCGGGTGAGCCGCTCTGCATCGACAATACGGAGGCCATCGACCGTTTGGGGCAGGTCGCGGATCTCTTCTTGTGCCACGATCGCCCGATCATCCGCCGCAACGATGACTCGGTGGCCACTCTGCGCGCCGATGGACAGGCTCAGTTCTGGCGCCGGGCACGCGGTCTGGTCCCGGAGGCGATCAAGCTGTCAAAACCTCTGCCGCACAACGTCCTGGCCCTGGGCGCGGATCTGAAAAACACCTTTGCCTTGGGATTCGAGGAGTCCATTCTGCTCTCGCCGCACATCGGCGATCTGCGCGCGGCCAGAAGCGTCGATGAACTGGAAAAAACACTCCGTTCCCTGCTCAAACTCTGGGGTCGTCAGCCCGAAGTGATCGCCATCGATTACCACCCGGAGATGCAGGCAAGCCGGCTGGGGGAACGTCTGGCTGATGAGTTCACCATCCCGATCGTCCGGGTGCAGCACCACCACGCCCACGCGCTCGCCTGCATGGCCGAACACGGGGTCGAAGCGGGGCTGGCGCTGGTGTTCGATGGCATGGGACTCGGCACGGACGGCCTGGCCTGGGGCGCGGAGTTGCTGCAGGTGACACCCGGATCGTTTCGCAGGCTGGGGAGTTTCTCCCCTGTCCCCCTGCCCGGCGGGGATCAGGCGGTGCAGCAACCGGCCCGGCAGCTGATCGGACGACTGGCCGCCAGTCAACTGGAACTCACTCCCGAACATCTCACAACCCTCGACATCCGTCCCGAGGAGGCGGCCATCTGGGCCGAACAGGCGCGGCGCGGACTCAACGCCCCGCTGACGCATGCTGCCGGACGGCTGTTCGATGCCTTTGCCGTGTTGCTCGGCGTGGCACCTGGGAAGATCTCCTACGAGGGTCAGGCCGCCGTACGACTCGAATCCCTGGCCCGCCAATGGCACGGCGAGTCGATCCGCGCACCGTTCAACAGCTCGATGAATGAGGCAGGGGTGTTGATGATCGACTGGCGGGATGCCTTTGCCTGGGGAATCGACTCGCTTGCCAAGGGTACTCCCCCGGCCCGGCTCGCCTGCGGGCTGCATCACGCCGTGGCCGAGGCGGCCGTTCAAATGGCGCTTTATGGTGCCGAACAGACCGGGGAGGAAAAAATTTATTTGAGCGGCGGGGTGTTCATGAACCGGTTGCTGAATGAATGGCTCTTGCCACGGTTGCTTCAAGCCGGTCTGACCCCCTGCCTGCACGCCCGCATCCCGCCGAACGACAACGGCATTTCCCTCGGTCAGGCGTTGGCTGCGGGCAGAGGATGATCAACCGACGCCCGCAACCTGCACACGACCTTGCGAGAAAAGGATGCTTTTCAAGCTGGATGCGGCATATCAATCATTGATTCCATTCGTTTACCTCCTTGGTTCTTCTTCCCGCTGCTCGTAGACTGGCAAGAGTGTCTCTGATAGACTGACTCACAGGCTCAAATCCGGGCTACACCCCAAAGAATGGCTTTCAATTCAAATGCTTGAAGATATTCAAAAAACCCTGTGGGCGGCAGCGGACAAGCTCCGGGCCAACATGGATGCAGCGGAATACAAGCATCTGGTGCTGGGGCTGATTGTTACGCATGGTTCCAGAGGCCGACACCCGTTGGTATTGCGGTGCGCACGAGGAAGCGAAGGATGGAAACGAGAAGAGCGTGACGGCATTGTTGCTGTCTGGCCAGAATCATGTGGCAAAGGATGATTGAAATGACGGAACAGGACAATCAGTCTGGAACACCCGACGAGAAGCGCGCGTCCCGGCTGAGTGTGGAAGCTCTGGAACTGGCGGTGACTGCTCTGGAGGAAGGATTGCGGGAATATGCACTGCATCCAGTGCTGACCATGCGCGATGGCGTCATCCAACGGTTTGAGATCGCCATGGACCTCTCCTGGAAGTTGCTCCAACGAACCCTTAAGGATGTTCTGGCCATCAGTCCGGGTTTGATGCGGACCAAGCAGGATCTGTTCCGCATTGCTGCGGAATACGAGCTGATCACGAACACGGAGGCGTGGTTGGGACATTACGAGGCGCGCAATCAGACATCGCACATCTATGACCGTGATCTGGCGTCCCACGTCTTCAAACAGATTCCCGCGTTTCTTCCAAATGTGCGAGAACTTGTCGTGAGGTTGAAAGGTGCCTCTTGATCTGCATGCCGGCCATCTTGGGATCGTGCGGGAGATCCTGCAACGATACGCTCCCCATCTGGAGGTTTGGGCCTTTGGTTCTCGGGTGCGTGGAATGGCGCACCCCTCTTCGGACCTGGATTTGTGCATCCTGAACAAAGAGCCGTTGGCATTCAATCGGCTCAGTCAACTGCGGGACGCTTTCTCAATCTCCACACTTCCCTTCCGGGTGGATGTGGTGGACTGGGCGACGACCAGTGAGTCGTTCAGGAGGATCATTGAGCGGGAGAAGGTGGTGGTACAGAGGGAGGGACAGATATCAAGCAACAGGGAGACGGATTCTGAGTGGCCCGGTTAAAAAAGCAGAAC
>JAMOBI010000073.1:0-14193 GCA_039908105.1 Magnetococcus sp. YQC-9 | reverse complement strand
CGCGGCGCATCGCCGTGGGTGCCGTGGATGGCCAGGAAAAGATCCGACTGCTCGTGCTTGGTCGGCAGACCCGTCGAAGGACCGCCGCGCTGCACATCGACCACCATGGTGGGGATCTCACCCATCGAGGCCATGCCCAAAAGCTCGCTCATCAGCGACAAACCCGGACCCGAGGTGGCGGTCATCGATTTGCGACCCGCATAAGAGGCGCCGAGCACCTGGGCGATCGAGGCGATTTCGTCCTCGGCCTGCACCAACGTGCCGGTCAATTTCGGGATGTGGGTGGCGACGAACTTGGCGATTTCGGTCGCCGGCGTGATCGGATAAGCGGAGTAGAACTCCAGGCCGCCCAGAATGGCCCCCATGCCCACGGCATCGTTGCCGGAGATGATGATCACATCCTTGGGCTCGACTGCATCGGCCACGCGCCAGCTGTCGACCTTCTGGATCGCCGCACCCAACTCCTTGCCCTTCTCGAAGGCCTTCAGGTTGAAGCCGAGGATCTCCTCACCCTTCTTCTTGAACTTGTTGGTCAAGACCTGGCGCAAGGTCTCCTCGTTGATGTTGAAAAGCACCGACAACGCGCCCATTGCCACCATGTTCTTGGAGCGATAGGAGCCCAGATCCTTGGCCGCCTGGGACATCGGCACCGGATAGGCGATCACCCCTTCGGGGATCTCCGGCTCGAAGTCGCCGCCCGGATAGTCGTAAACAAAGGCGGTGCCTGGGGTCAACAGGTGCTTGTTGAGTTCGTAGGCTTCGCCGTTGAACGCGCAGAAGACATCGAAGGTGTCACCCTGATTGTAAACCCGTTCGGAGCTGACCCGAACCTGGTACATGGCGTATCCACCCTTGATCTCTGCCGGGAAGGTCTTGAAGGTATAAACCTCCAAGCCTGCCCGCGCGCAGGCCGCAGCGACGAAGTCACCGGTTGAGACGATCCCCTCGCCCCCCTCGCCGGCGACCCGGATGATCAGGTCATTTGCTTTAGACATCGAGCGTTCCTCTCCTTAGCATGAAGTGTGGTCGTTCCGGCGCTCCCGAGCCGGAACGACACCTTGTCGAACTACCCCCTCATCGACTGCTTGACGACCACGCCCATTTCGGCGGGCGAACGGGCGATGTGCACACCGGCCCGCTCCAACGCTTCAAACTTCTCAGCCGCCGTCCCTTTGCCCCCGGAGATGATCGCCCCGGCATGCCCCATGCGCTTGCCCTTGGGTGCCGTGGCGCCGGCGATGAAGGCCGTCACCGGCTTGGTCATGTGATCCTTGATCCAGGCAGCGGCCTCCTCCTCGGCGGTTCCCCCGATCTCACCGATCATGATGACCGCCTCGGTCTGCGAATCCTCCTGGAACATCGACAGGCAGTCGATGAAGTTGGTACCATTGATCGGATCGCCACCCAACCCCACACAGGTGCTCTGACCGAGACCGACCGCCGAGGTCTGGGCCACCGCCTCGTAGGTCAGGGTACCGGAACGCGACACCACGCCGACGTTGCCGACCTTGTGGATGTGACCCGGCATGATGCCGATCTTGCAGGCCCCGGGAGTGATCACGCCCGGACAGTTCGGTCCCACCAGACGGGTGGAGCGACCGGATAAGAACCGCTTCACCTTCACCATGTCAAGCACCGGGATCCCTTCGGTGATGCAGACCACCAGTTTCAAGCCGGCATCCGCCGCTTCCATGATGGCATCCGCGGCAAACGGCGGCGGCACGAAGATCACCGAGGCATCGGCACCGGTCTCACGCACCGCCTCGGCCACGGTATTGAACACCGGACGGTCCAGATGGCGCGTACCGCCCTTGCCCGGCGTCACACCGCCCACCAGTTGCGTTCCGTAGGCAATAGCCTGCTCGGAGTGGAAGGTCCCGTTGGCCCCGGTGAATCCCTGGCAGATCACGCGGGTATTCTTGTCAACCAGAATGCTCATCGAAAACCCTCCTTATTGAATGGCTGCCACCACCTTGGTGGCGGCATCGTCCAAATCGTCTGCGGGGATGATCGCCAAACCCGACTTGCTCAAGATCTCCTTGCCCAGATCCACGTTGGTGCCGGCCAGCCGGACCACCAACGGCACCTTGACATCGACCTTGCGCGCCGCAGCCACCACGCCATCGGCAATCACGTCGCAACGCATGATGCCGCCGAAGATGTTGATCAACACCCCCTTGACGTTGGCATCGGAGAGAATCAGTTGCAAAGCCTCGGTCACCGCCTCGGTGGTCGCACCACCGCCGACATCCAGGAAGTTGGCCGGTGAGGCCCCTTTCAGCTTGATGATGTCCATGGTGGCCATCGCCAGGCCGGCGCCATTCACCATGCAACCAATGGTACCATCCAGGCTGATGTAGTTGAGTTCATGACGCGAGGCTTCGACCTCCAGGGGATTCTCCTCGTCCAGATCGCGCAGCTCACGGATATCCGGGTGACGATAGAGCGCGTTACTGTCGAAGTTCATCTTGGCATCCAGCGCCATCACATCGCCATCTTCGGTGACCACCAGCGGATTGATCTCGGCCAGCGAGGCATCGGTGGCGACAAAGGCGTTGTACAGGGCGGTCATGAACTGCACCCCCTTGTTGACCTGCGGACCGGCCAGTCCGAGTCCAAAGGCCAGGTTGCGCGCCTGATAGCCCTGAAAACCGACCGCCGGATCGACAGCCTCCTTCAGGATCTTCTCCGGGCTGCGCGCCGCGACCTCTTCGATCTCCATGCCACCCTCGGTCGAGGCCATCATCGTCACCCGACCCGTAGCCCGATCGATCACCATCCCGAGATACAACTCACGGGCGATGCGGCACCCCTCCTCGACATAGACCCGCTTGACCTCTTTGCCCGCAGGACCGGTCTGCTTGGTGACCAGCGTCATGCCGAGCATGCGCTTGGCCTCCTCACGCACCTCCTCCACGCTCTTGACCACCTTCACGCCACCACCCTTGCCACGGCCTCCGGCGTGAATCTGCGCCTTGACCACGAACACCGGTGATCCCAACTCCTTGGCACCATTCACCGCCTCTTCGGGGGTGAAGGCTACATGACCCCGGGGCACCTTCACCCCGAAACCGGCCAGGATCTTCTTCGCCTGATATTCATGAATATTCATAGTCTCTCACCTGTTTCGCTCCAACGGTCAAAGTTCACGCGCCCTGCTGTTACGCAGTCCCTAGACAGGAGTCACCCTCCCATAAGCCGGCAACAAGCGCGGCGCTGTTCTGCCCGGTTGTCTGCCGACGGTCTCCAACTGCTCCAAAAACGCCTCCAGGTGTCCCAATCCCGGCGCAGAAGGCTCCTTCACCCCTGCCGCGAAGGCTGCCGCACTGGCACCTGCACGGCGTCCGAAAACCAGGATCTCCAACAAGGCGTTGCCCATCAATCGATTGCGTCCATGCACCCCACCGGTCACTTCACCTGCCGCGAACAACCCGGGCATGTCGGTACTGCCGTTCGGCCAGATCACCACGCCGCCGTTCTGATAGTGCAGCGTCGGATAGGCGAGCAGTGGCACCTGGCGAATGTCCAACCCCAGGCGCAAATACTCCTTGAAACGGCCCGGAAACTCCCGCTCGATGGTGCCGATGCCGTGGATCATGTCGATCATCGGGATATCCAGCCACACCCCGACCCCGCCAGCCGGCACCTCGACCCCGTTGCCGAACTCCGAACATTCACGCATGATCGCAGCCGAAGTGACATCGCGCGGCTCCAAGCTGAAGACGAACTCGTCGCCATGCCGGTTCAACAGCTGCGCCCCCAGACCGCGAAACTTCTCGGTCAACAGCAGTCCCGCCAACTTGTCCGGATAGGCCACCCCGGTCGGATGATACTGACTGCTCTGCAAATCCTTGAGCGGCACGCCGGCCCGATAGGCGAGCACCAGACCATCCGCCGTGGCGCCGTGGTGATTGGAGGTCGGGAATCCGCCCAGATGGAGCCGCCCGATTCCGCCGGTGGCCAATACCACCGCCTTGGCCGCCACCACCAGAGGCCTGCCACTCGGCAACTGTTCGAGTACCGCGCCCGCCGCCCGACCGTTCTCATCGGTCAGAAGTTCGACCGCCGGGGCGAACGGCAGCACCTTCACCCCCTTGAGACACTCCATGCGGTCTTTCAAGACGCGCATCATCTCCAGTCCGGTGACATCCCCCGCAGCGTGCAACCGTTTGCGCGATGTCCCCCCGCCATGGCGCACCTTCATCCGCCCGGTGGGATACTTGTCGAAGAGCATACCCAGCTCTTCCATCCAGCGCAACACCGCCGGTCCCTCGACAACCAGCGCCTCCACCAGATCCGGATTGCTGCTGAAATGACCGCCGCCCATCACATCCAGATAGTGCTGCGCCGGCGAATCGCACTCGTGGTCGGCCACCTGCATGCCGCCCTCGGCCATCACGGTGTTGGAGTCGCCGAGTCGGAGTTTGGTGGCGACCAGCACCGAGGCACCCGCTTCCGCCGCCACGATCGCCGCCGCCGTACCCGCACCACCCCCGCCGATCACCAGCACATCGGTGGTCATGTCGACCCGAAGGGCGCCTTGTTCCGTCTCCTCGGCAACCAGTCGGCTCACCAGGGGGCGCGGCCAGGCTTCGAGCAGCTCCAAGAGCTCAACCGGGACCGATTCACCCTTCGACGGACCGACCGAAAGGGCCCCGCGTCCCTCCTCGCGGTAATCGGGATGAAACTCCCGCAACAAGGCGCGACGATCGGACAAGGAGAGTGCCTCGATCCCCTCGCCCATACGACGACGGATCAGACGCTGATCGCGCGTCCGTTGCACCATGCGCGCGGACTCCCGCAACGCCTCCGGAAAAATCTGTATATGGCCGGTCGACATGGCGGATCTTATAACAGGGTTTGATCCTCGGGCAACCAGGTGCCCGGCGGTGCATCATCTGGTTCGCGTTCCCGGCGCAGATACAACGCCTGAAACTCCATGGGGTCCAAACGTCGCATCCAGCGAAAAACCGAGGCAAAACGCCCGGAATCGACCTTTTCGACCATACGGGTCAAATGCTCGGCGCGCGGCTCCTGATGCGCCCCCAGCCAGCGACGCGCGGCCAGGGCGGCATTGGGTTGCGAGATGCTCGCCGGACAACGGATCACGCACAATTGACACTGAATGCAGGTAAACGACTCGCGCGCTGCGGATTTGAGATCCCCGCGCTTGATCATCCCCACATAGCCCATGACATCAATATCCATGGGACACATGCGCACGCATTCGCCGCACATGACGCAGTGGTTGACCTCGGGATAAAGACGCAGCACATGATGCGCCGGGGTCTCATCCTCGGGTAATTCCATGCGGTGCAACTGCTTTTTGACCGGGACGTGCGGCAGGGGAAGGATTTCCATGCCATCGAGTACCGTCTGCTGGCACATCAATCCAGCGGACATGGTATGCGTCTGGGATGGCACCCGAAAAAGAACCGCGCAAGCCCCGCAGACGCCCCCCCGACATCCTACCCCACGGATCGGTCCAATACCAACCGCCTCAAGGGCGGACAGGATGGTCTTTCCGGTCGGGACTTGCAACCAGGTTTCGTCATAACGGATCGAAACCGTGGACGATGAAAAAACTGTATGATTTGACAATTGGCCATGACCTGTTCGAGGTCGGCTTAATTCCATAAACCCGATTAATCGTCCATAATTTATTTATATCCGACCAAACGGAAAAAAGGATGCCACGATCTGGCTTGTGGATCAAGGTGACGCGGAATTTTTTCCAAAAATCGCCGCCAAAACACATTCCAAAAAAACGCATCAGGGGTTGAGATCTGCATCCCAACCCCCGATCATGACATCCCTTTGAACCAATCGATTCCATGCGTCCCGTGCCGACGGGACAAAAACTCAACCGCTAAAGCGTCACTCAGCCGTGGCAGAGGTCTCTTGGGTCTGCTTGTTCCAATGAATGGTGATGTGGGAGATCGTGCACAAATCCACTTCATACCAGATCGCAGCCTCACCATCATCATACGTCACCTTCAAGTCCCATTTGCACGGGCCTGCAGCACGGCTGAAACGCATGTGCAGCGTGGATCCGTCCGGCATGGTGCCATCCAGGATGTTGTCACCCCAATCATCGGACTTGCTGGGCCCAACATAGACCTCCTTGATCGTATAACCGGTCTGATTGGTCAGATCGAAATCCTGTCGTGCCTCGGCCATGACATTGCCGGACAGGATCAAACCACACACCAGGGCACCAACAGACAACAGACGCTTCATGATTTTCTCCTCGATATTTTTTGTTGTTTCGACAATCGACAAACGATTCAATCAATGTTTTATCTATTGATTATAAGAGTTAAGCATTATGGCATGAATCGTATCAGGAACCCATCCTCCCTGCTCTCATCCCAAGCCACCCCGTATGATGGTTAAACCGCACCCATTTTGGGATGCGTAGTTTTTCGCAAGGCCGCGTGCAAAATGCACAGAGTCGTTTCCAAAAGTCGGAAACGACTCCCGCGAAGGCGGCGCGCGGCGCATTTTTCGCAAAAGGCGCGAAAAATGCTTCTTGAAAGAGCGCGCTAAAGTCAAAAGCAAAACCCTGGGAGATGAATCTCCCAGACCCTCTCTTTTTTTTTAACAGTAAAAACTACACATTCCAAGCTGGGTGCGATTTAAGACTTGAAATCCTCAAGAATCTCGCGCGCCATGGTCACGCGATGCAGACGTACCACTTCGTCGCACTGATGCGACCGGATCGACTCGCTCTGCTTCTCCTCCAGGGCCGGATTCTGATAATAGGGATGATCCGGATCGATGCGATAGGATTCGAGCAGACTGCACAGCGCACGGATCAACTCCGGCTCGCTGCGACAGCGGTAAGTACGAACAAAATCAGTCAAAAACTCCAAGCGAAGCGCCGACAACCTTCCCAATCCGGCCCACACCGGTACCAAACGGATCAGGAGTTGATTGACCGTCCCGGTGCGCCAGACCGGACGACGCACCAGACTCATCGCCAGCAGACGCTCCGAACCTGACAGGGCACTGCCGATCGCAGCGGCCACCGACTCATCCACCGCACCATCCAATCCCAACAGGCGCACATAACGGGTCACCACCACCTCAGGGATCGGACAATAACCGGTACGAGCGCCGACGCGCACCGGACACGAGAGGGTCTCAGCTGCCAAGGATGCCACCAACCCTGCCACCCCGGCACCATCGAGACCCGCCGCCGGAAGCGCTGCCTCACACTCGGCCCGATCCGACTGCACCGGCGTAAACAGCGGCGACAACAGCAACTCCTGCTCGTATTCGGCCATTTTTAAAATGGCACCAGAGGCCTTGCCGGGTTGAGAGTCCTTGACGTTCAACGGCAGGTCAATGCGTGTGGGCGGGGTTCGCGTCCGTTGCAACTGAGCACGAACAATGGCGTGCAGATCGACCGTCATGGCAATTCCTTTCCATCCCACATCAGAAGAATGTCAACCATACCGAACATTTGACAATACAACTCGACAGCGGCGAGAAAAAACTCGCCGCAATCGAGAAAATTATATTGCTGACGGTAATAATGACACGATGGCGCAGGAAAGAAAATCAGAAAATCTTATCCTCACTCCACTCCACGTCACAGCAGAGCACATAGACGTGACTGCCCTTGCGGATGGAGACCGACAACGTGGTGCAGATGTTCAGGCTGGTATTGGAACGGTACGGTGGAGAAAACTGCACCACTCCGGGATTGTGGATGGCGCCGTGAAAACTGTTGCGCCGCGTCCAGGTGGCACCATAGGAGTCCCACAACGGCTTGTAACGCAGATCGACCCTCTTCAATTTCTCATCCGGAACAATATTCTGGCTGACCTGCAACCCCTTGTGATCCAGAAGATAGACCCGTTCCACCCCCTTCATCTCCAACAGGTGGATCGCGGACTCCTCCAGCGGGACATCATCCGCAACCGCCCAGGCGCACTCCATGAACTGATTGGTGTACTGGCCCATCTCCAGGTTGTGGTGATGAACCTCCTTGAAGATCTCCCGCTCGCTCTGGGAGAGCAGATTGCGGAATGCACCGTCCCAGTCCACGGCGCTGCGGCGCGTGGCGCGGGTCTCCAGGCTGCCGAAATACCGCCCCTGCACGAAATCGGCCTCCAGACGCATCACCAGAAACGCCTCTTCTTCGGTTTCGATCTTCTCCATCAACACCAGGCCACCGGAAGCATGAATCAACGACACCAGTTTGAAGAGCATCCGCTTGGCCCGACCGCTCTTCAACGCGTTGTCAATGAGCGAGTGATCCAGTTTGACGATATCCGGCGACAAGCGCCACAACCGGTCCAGATTGGCCGATTCGGCACGGAAATCATCGAACAGCACCAGACAGCCCAACTCCTTGAGCTGATCCATGGTACGCTGCAACACGGTCTCGAAATTGCCGGCGTGCTCACGCAGGGCAATCACCAGCTGATGCGGCGGAAATCCCGTGTAATCGAGCACATCAGCCAGGAATTGAATATCCGGATCCTTGATCCCCAACATCACCCGAGGATGCATGTTGGTCACCAGCCAGCGATCGTCAATCTCGGCTGCCATGAAGTTCTTCAGATGCAGCAACATGCGCATCCGGTCCATCTGCACAACATGCTCCGGATCGTTGATGCACGAAAAGATCGAAGTCGCCGACCGGGTGGTGCCATCGGGCTCGATCGCGCGACAAAACGCCTCGAAACCGATTCCGCGCTGATGGGTGGTACTGTAAATCCGTTGAAAGAAGGTTCCCACCCGCCACGAGTGGAAATCGGCCTGGAACACGCCATCGTGCTGGATGATCTGCCGCTCAAGCGTCTTCAAATCATTGAAGTTGACGCCTTCACGGGATTTGCCATCCGGGGTGGTTTTGGACCGATCTTCCATAGTATGCACTCCTTCCCCTTGTTCCATCGACATTAAACATGGACTGACGACGTGATGCGATACATCTTACAAAGTTTCGTGTCGGTTATCCATTTCTTTCGAGCTCTTCCATCTGGTCTTCGTTCTGCACCCGCGCCAACTCCTGCAACAGACGCCAGTTCTGCAACCGGTCCCACTGCGAAAGCTTGATGATCTCACTCGGATTGCCATCGGCATCAAAGTGCTTGGAGAAGCGGCCTTCACCCTTGGCAAACGCAATGAAATCAAACGGCTTCTCCTCACCGTTGGCATCCTTTTTCACATGCCAGTCACGGCGTGGCGAGGGATTGCCCTGCAACGACAAGCGCGAGGCCAACGTCGGACCCGCATCCGGATCGTAAATGAAGACCGGAAAGGCACGCGACTCCACCGCCAGGATCGCCCGCTCGCAGGAGCGATCGTCCGCCACCTGATGCTCGGGCTGACAGGTGGTATAGACGTTGATCAAAGCCGGTCCATCGAACTCCAACGCCTGCTCGATGCACTTATAAAAATGATTGATCATTGAACCCACGGTCTGGGCCACGAAGACGCGCGGATGCATCAAGGCGATGTTGGCGATCTCCTTGCGACGCTCCCACTTGCCCTGGATGTGGCTGCCATGCACCGACATCTTGGCATCCTGACCGATATAGGTCGCCGTCGAAGTCTGTCCACCGGTGTTGGAGTAGACCTGCGTGTCGAGCACCATGGCCTTGATGTTCATGCCCGAGGTCAACATGCGCGACAGCGCCTGGAAACCGATGTCGAGCATCGAGCCGTCACCGCCGAGCACCCAGATCTGATGATCCTTCTTGCCCACCTGATCCCAATGGCTGCGGATCCCCATGGCCACGGTGGCGGCATTCTCAAAGAGCGAGTTGACCCAAGGCGCGCGGAACGGATTGTACGGATAGGTGGAGCCATACACCGTGTTGCAGCCGGTGTTGGCCACGATGCCGTACTTGTTGCCGATCTTGGTATGGGTCATGGCCAGAAACTGTCGCAACACCGAGGTCTCGCCGCACCCCATGCACGAGCCGGCCCCACCCACGTATTGGTTGGCCGAATCCCGCAGCATGATATCAACTTTGAGCTTCGGGTTGATGTAGGCTTCCGGGGTATCCGGAGACTGTTTGTAAAACTCCCAAAGGGTAAAATAGGCAGGCAGATTGACCGGGGTTTTTTTGATCATCTTCAAGGCGTTGTGATCACCGCACGCCGTGACGCACTCGCCGCACCCCTTGCACTTGGTCGGATCGACGAAGATCCCGAACCAGCCGCCACCCACGGCATCGCTGCCCTTGCCCTTCTTCTTTTCGTAGGTTTTCCAGAACTTGGTGGTCTGCACCAACTGCGAGGTCACCAACTCCTGGTCACCCTCTTCCGGGAAAAGGCCGAGGGTCTTTTCACGCGACTCCGGGGTGATCACCTTGCCCCAGATGGCCGAGTCCGGACAGTTCTGCACGCACTCCATGCAGGCCACGCAGTTGGCTGATTCGTACTCGGGCAGATCCGGCGCGATGTAGGAGAAATCGCGATACGAACCGGTCGCCGCCGGCACCACGGAACAGGCCACGAAGGCATCCGCCGGCTGCCCGGATCCGGCGCCCGTGCTGTAGGCGTTGATGATCTCACGGGCACGCGACGCATCGTACCATAGAGGCGTGGTTTCGGAATAGATTAACGCATGTTGGGTCATGACGAACCTCCCCAGGAAACGGTTTTGACCATTTCCGACAGATTTCTTAGAGGAAACCGTTCTTTGCTGTTTCCAACAGAACCCTTAAATGAAGAACGCGTTGACGTCCTTGCCTTTGGCGTCCCACTCCTCTTTGCCCTGGGCGAGCAGTTCGGCGGGGGTGGAATCCATGATCTCCGGGGTCACCTCCATCACCAACTGGTACCCCTTCTTGACCGCAGCCAGGTTATCCTCGACCACCTTGGAGCCACGCTTGCCGAAATATTTGGTCAAAGGCTTGGCCACCTTGCCGAACAACTCCTCTTCGGACATGCCGGCATTCTGGCGGAACGGCGTCACCCGCAGGAAGACCCCCAACAGCACCACACCCTGAAAACGCTGGATGAGCGAGGAGTCGTTCAGACAGGATTCGCGGGCGATCCGGATGGTATCCACCCCATAAAAACGGATCCGGTTGCTCTTCATGAAATACTTGGCATACGGCGGCAACGACTCCCACAGCGCCTGAGCCGAGGTCTCGTCGGTATGCTGGAAGACGATCCCCCCTTGCTGCAATCCCACCAACGGATTGCCCATGTACCAGGTGGTCGGATCCATCAGCGGCACGAACTCCACCTGCTTGAGTTCGCAGTGGGTGAGGATCTTCCCTTCCGGGATCACGGTGAGATAGGTATTGGTCGGCAGCCCCTTCTTTTCCGAGCCGTACTTGGGTGCGGCCTGTACCTTGAAGCCGAAGATGTCGCCGAGCATGGTGGCGATCACCTTGTTGGTGGTCACGGAACCGAAGCCACCCACCGAGTGGGCGCGCACCGAGAAGGAGCCTTGCGGACGCACGTCCGGCTCCTCTTCAAACGGCAGGGCCGTCGCATGATCGATACCGAGGGTGAAGAACCGTTTGCCCTCCACCGGCCCCAGAAGCATGTTCTTGACCACGGCCAGCATGTGGCCAGGGGTCACGTCGCGCGATCCCAACCCGGCGGCACCGGAGAAGACCACCGGCATGCGTTCGATCTTCTCAAAGCCCGGCAGTCCCATGGCCGCCTTGGCAAGCGATGCCTCGACATCGGTGGTCAACGGATTGTCCACCATGGTCGGGATGTCGCAACGCTCCAGCACTGCCAGCGCCTTGCACCGGCCCAAAGCCCTGGCAACCTCGGAGGCCGGGAACGGACGATAGCAGGTGACGATCACCACGCCCAGCTTGACCCCGAGCCGTTCGCGCACCACGTCGATCGCGGAGATCGCGGTCTCGGCGGTCGTGCCCATGGCCACGATGGCATAGTCGGCATCCGCCATGCGCACCGGCTGCACCAAATCATAACGCCGTCCGGTCAGACGGTAATACTCGTCCATCGCAGCCTGAATGGCACCCGGCAGCTTGTCGTAATAGTGGCGCTGGGCGATTTTGCCCTGCATGTAGGCGTCCTGATTCTGCACCACACCGATCTGCACCGGGGAGGCCGGATCGAACAACGCCCGCATGCGCACCCGGGGATCGCCGAGATAATCGCGGATCAACTCATTCTCGGGAAAATTGAGATTCTCGATGGTGTGCGTACCCAGAAAACCATCCTGGACATTCATCATCGGCGTGTACGCATCTTCCGAGGCGCGGCGCGCGATCAGACAGAGATCCGCCGATGCCTGCACACTGTGGGCGAACAAAATGCCCCAACCGCAGTCGGAAACCCCCATCACATCGTCATGGCCGGCATGCACGTTCAACGCCTGGGAGGTGAGCGCCCGCGCACCGACATTCAACACCTGCGGCAATCGTTTCCCGGAGATGGTGTAGAGCACCTCCTTCATCAGGATCAGCCCCTGCCCGGAGGTGAAGTTGGTCACCCGTCCGCCCGCCAGGGCAAACCCCTCGCAGGCCGAGGCAGAAGAGTGCTCGGACTCCAACTCCATCCAAGCCAACGTGGTGCCCCAGACATTCTTGGCGCCGTTGGCGACCGCGACCTGGTAGAGGATACCCATGTTGGTGGATGAGGTGATCGGATAGGCCGCAGCACCATCCGTGGCCCGCGTCTCCACATAAGAGACCGCATCAGAGCCATCCCCGGTGCCGGGAATGCCCGGATAAGGAAAGCTCTCCTGTGACTGGGCTGCTTGTTCGCTCATTGAAAACGCCCTCCTGGGGTTGAGGTTCCATGCGTGCCGGCCCCGCTTCTGAAAGGATCCGACTGGCCGATCTTAGGTCCGGATGAAGAGTCCCGCATGACCCACGGCAATCTGAAACAGCAGGATATATTGCACTGCAAAAAAAAGCAAGAGCTCCTGCCAACACACTTCCAAATTTATATCTTAAAATTCCGCCTGCCGATCATCGCCTGATAAAGCGTGGATTCGTCCAGATATTCCAACTCACCACCCATCGGCAATCCATGGGCCAGCCGGGTGATCACCGGCACCAGGGGTTCGGCCAACTGCGCCACGAAGTGGGCGGTCGCCTCGCCTTCGACCGTGGGATTGGTGGCCACGATCAACTCCTTGAACCCCTCCCCGGCCAAACGGGACTCCAGAGAGGCCAGATTCAACGCATCCGGCCCGACACCATCCAGAGGACTCAACCGCCCGCCCAGCACATGATAAACCCCTTTGTACAACCCGGCCTTCTCGATGGCCAACAGGTCAGAGGGCTCCTCAACCACGCAGATGCGGCTGCCATCCCGCAGCGGATCGGCACAGATCCAGCACAACGCCTCCTCGGCCAAATTGAAACAGTGCTCGCACGGACGGATCCGGTCGCGAATCCCCTCCAACGCCGCGATCAACTCACCGGTCTCCTGCGGGCCGCGCCGCAACAGGTGGTGAATCATGCGCCGCGCGCTCTTGGGGCCAACACCCGGAAAGCGTGCCAGCACCACCACCGCCGCTTCCAGACTCGGCAAACCCTTCACCGTTGACCCCAACCCGCACCTGAAACGATCAGAACGGCAGATTCAGACCCGGAATCTTCAACCCGCCGGTCAGCTGAGCCATCCCCTCGCGGGTGGCCTCCTGCACCTTGCGCTGCGCATCGTTGAAGGCGGCGGCTACCAGATCCTCAAGCATCTCGATATCCTCACCACCGGCCACCGAAGGATCGATGCGCACCCGCATCACCTCCTGCTTGCCGTTCATCACCACCTGCACCATGCCGCCTCCGGAGTGTCCGGTCAGCACCAGCGCGCCCAACTCCTCCTGCATCTTGGCCATCTTCGCCTGCATGGCCTGAGCCTGTTTCATGATATCGCCGAGATTCTTCATCAACCGTTCTCCTGCCGTGCCGTGGAATTTGGACCACGCACACCCCGCAAAGGTTCCACCGAAATCATCCGGGCCGAAAAACCCTCCATCAGCTGCCGCACCTCCGGCTGGCCCTTCAACTGCTCCTCCAGCTGCCGACGGTACTCCCGCTCCTCACGATCCAGCCGCTCCTGGATGGTCTCCGGTCGCGAATCGGCAGAAGGCGGCTCGACGATCACCCGAACCGCCGCCATGCCCCGTTCACGCAAAAAGCCACGCATGATCTCACTCATCCGCTCCGGCGTGCCGAAACAGTCATCAACCAGGCGCAATCGCAACAAGGGGTTGCCGCCCTCTCC
>JAMOBI010000072.1:0-15799 GCA_039908105.1 Magnetococcus sp. YQC-9 | reverse complement strand
AAATGTTTGCATGGCGTTCCCCTTTTGGCTTCGTTGTTGAGTCTGTCAACTCCAACATACCGAATCAAAAGGCGGAACGCCTGCTTTTCCGTTTGGTTGCGGCTATGCCGCGCTATGGTGACGTGGAAGGGCTGGAGTGGATCCGTCTGCACAAGCTCGGCATACACAACGGAGGGAAATACAGCGCTCTGGATATCAAGAAAGCAACCGATCTGTTTGCGTATTTCGATGATAAAGGTATTGCGATTCACCCATCTTCACGACTTGTCATGGCGACCTTTGAAGTCAAGTTCAGCAATGCAAGACGCTCGAGATCTTTGACGATCTATCCGGCCAACCATGCCCTGTACACCCGTGATGAGGACAGCACGCTCTTGGAAAAATGGATGGGCAAACGCGGATTTCTTGTTGGTGTGGAGAAAGATGAATCAGATGAAGAGATTGCAGAGACTATGGAACGCTCTGGATACCCTGTCGGGTTTGTCATCGGTGATGGAGGAATGGCGGCAGCTGCTTGGGGATGAGTTCGATATCGTCCGCCAATTGCTGCGGCCTACCATTCACCGCGTCGAATTTTACCCTTGCCCAACTCCCGGAGGAGAGGGCTGTCCACGTCGGGTGGTTGATCTCGGCGAAAAGGGCTTGCTCGCCGTCTGCGGAGATGCGCAAAAGAATTGCCGGAATATCGTACTGACTGCGGCGGATCTGGTCGTTTACGAACTGGACCGCCGCAGATTGGGTCTGCTGGCTGTGATGGCCATGGGTGCGACGCCCATCACCTTTTCCCCAGTGACAGAGTTGCGCGAGACGTTTCGTGTTGGGGAATACCACCCTCTTGAGGGGGAACGCTTTCCGATTCTGATGAGCTTCCCATCGGCACATGAACAATTGCGGAATCTCGTCTTCATGTTGCTGCGGATGGAATCGATTCCGTTCATCCTCCTGATCCCGGATGATTCCTTCATGGTCGCCGATTTGAGACAGATGACCTCTGAGCGAAAATCGCGCATCGTTTTCCTCGCAGATCTGCTGATTTCCGACAGTCCAGGCAAAGAGTTGCTGTCCAGCCCGAACGCCGCAGCATGGTTGGCTGCATTCCACGCCGATGTGATGCCGGACTCTTCGGTACGCTCCCGCTTTCCCACTCCTCCGGGCACCCGCTGGAATCAGATCAAAATCCGTTTTCTCAACCGGGATACGGTGTCGATTCAATGCCAGGGCATGGTCAGAACCGCCACCTACCATGACATGAACATGAACGATGGCCGAAGCGGTCAACCCAACCGGCAATGGACGTTGCTGTACGAGATGGCGGATACGCATGGTCAGATGGAGTTCCATAACCATCGTATCGATCAGAAAAAAAGAAAAAACAAAGAGAATCTTACAAAATCGTTGCGCAGCTATTTCGGCATCCAAGACGATTCCATCGTCTGGGAAGAAGACGCATCGGCCTACCGCACCCTCTTCATGCTCGAATCTGACGGTTGAATCCAGTTTCCTCCCTATAGGCCGGGCCAACCGGCGCGCCATTCTCCTGTATTTCTTCCCCCGACATCCGTCCTTCCTGGTGAATTTTCACCGGGTCACTGCTGCGCCTGCTCCTGTGCCGCAACACGCAGGATCCATGCGGATTTGTGCGCTTCCCGGTGAATATTCACCGGGTCCGGGACGATTTTTTCAAATTTTTTTTGCTGCACAATTTCAGAGCAACGCATTGTTTTTGGTTTATTTCCTCTGCCGACAAATCGCCATTTCTTACCTCAGCGTAAAGGCTCAAACGAATTTTCGCCAAGCGGGTTACTCGGGCGTTGGCCCGCCACCCAAATCAAAGGCGCGAATTCCATGGAATCTCACAACCGTTACGAAGGCATCCACGCTTACGCAGTAGGAACAGTCCGCCATCACGCTTGGCGTCTTGCCCACAGCCCAGGGTTCCTGCCCGAAGATCTGGAAGACATCGAGCAGGAAATGATGCTCCATATCCATCGACAACTCCCCCTTCACAATCCGGCCAAGGCATCCATGGAGACCTTCATCTCTCGGTTGATCGGCAATTTTACCATCACCCTCCATCGTCAGACGATGGTCGGCGGCATTGGCGAGCTTCAACTGGTTTCGTTAAACGAACCTGTTTTGAATGAATATGGTGATATATGCGAACTGATCGCGGATATCACTGCCGACAACTCCTTTTGGCCGCATCACGAAGCAGCATGGCATGAAAGCGTGGAAAATCGTCTGGATGCAGCCCTCGTCCTGAAACGACTGCCGCCATCCATTCGACGTCTTGCGCTTCTCTACATGATGGAGTCTGTGTCCTCGGTCTCTCGTTCTGGTGGGGTTGCCCGGCAGACCGTATATGAAGCCATTTCCAGGATTCGCCGGATGCTCTCTCCAGGAAAAGCCAAAAAAAATTCCGACACTTCACCTCCCCGCTGCGTATGTAAGGGGTATGGGGCACGAAAAGACGTCACAAGAAGGGTTTCGGCCTGTGCGGCATGAAGAGGCTCGAAAAAAATTCCGACACTCTTCCACTCCGCTGCGTATGTAAGGGGTAAGAGCAACATAGCCGGGGCTTGGGGACAATACAACACCCTTTCGGGAAATCCCCCCACCGCGACTCTTTGGGCGGCGCCACCCCCGGCCACCAAATATTTCAACTGCGATTGGATGACAGACACCATTATGGCCACACTCTTTCCCTACCAAGCCACCGGCGCCAGATTCCTGGCCGCCCGGTTTGCTGCTCTCCTGGCGGATGAAATGGGTCTGGGAAAATCCGTCCAGGCCATCGTTGCCAGTGATCGGCTTCTTGCGATGACGATTCTGGTCTTGTGCCCCGCCGTCGTCCGGATCAACTGGATGCGCGAGTTCAAGCGGTTTCAGAAGATCCAACGCAACATCACCGTCATCCACTCCAGCCACAGCAGATTGCCCAGGGACGGCATCGTCATCTGCTCATACGACATGGGCTCCCAGCCGGAAATTCAGGATCTGTTGATGCTGCGCCAACACGACGTCCTGATTCTCGACGAATGCCATTACCTGAAAACCCGTTCCGCCCAGCGCACCAAGGCGGTACTCGGTGAGAAATGCGACCGGGTCGGCGGGATTGCCGAGGGCGCGACGCATGTCTTTGCACTCTCCGGCACCCCGGCCCCTAACAATCCAGACGAGCTATGGCCCTTGATGCGGGCGCTCTTCCCGGAAGCCATCACCCGGAATGGTCAGGTGATGGACTACTGGAGCTTCCTGAATCGGTTTTGTTACTACCGCCACAACCAGCACGGCGTCCATGTCACCGGTGGCCGCAATTTGGATGAACTCCGCGCCCGTCTCACTCCGCACATGCTGCGGCGTCACAAGGAAGACGTGCTGCTCGACCTGCCACCCATCCGCTTTGAAACCATCGTCCTTTCTTCCGAAGGATCCGTGTTGGATCTGCGGGAGGTGGAGGATGGGCCGGAGGGTGATGCCGTCAAAGCCGTCCTGGATCACAACGGAGATCTCTCCCAGGAGGCGATTCATCTGGCCAAACTTCGTCGCCTCACCGGCCTGGCCAAAGTCGCTCCGGTGGTCTCTCTCATTAAAGAAGAGCTGGATGGCGGCTTGGAAAAGATCGTCGTCTTCGCCCACCACCGGGAGGTGATCGAAGGATTGCTGGAGGGCCTGAACGATTTCGGTGCTGTCGTTCTCCACGGTGGCACCCCCTCAGCCCAGCGCCAAACCGCCATCGATCGTTTTCAAAACGACCCGACCATCCGGGTCTTCGTGGCTCAGCTTGCCGCAGCTGGTACGGGCATCACCCTGACCAGCGCGTCACACGTTCTGTTTGCCGAGTACTCCTGGACACCGGCGGATAACGCCCAGGCCGCCATGCGGGTTCACCGCATCGGACAGAAAAACGGTGTCCTCGTTCGTTTTGCCACCCTGGCCGGGTCACTGGATGAAGCCATCACCGAAGTGGTGCGGCGCAAAACAGCGACCCTGGCCCGACTGTTCGACTGATTTTCCAACCCTTCCAACAAGGAGAGATCACCATGATTGGCATGACCATCAACACCGACACCCCCGAGCAATTGGCCGACATCCTCGCCATGTTCAACCCCGCGTCACTCAAACTGCGCATCAATCTTTTCGGACCGGTTGATCTGGATGACGAAGCCCCTGTCGAGGAAGAGCAAGCCCCTCCGAAAAAGGCGGCGCCGTCAGCCTTCGCCAAACCTCACGGCCCGATCCTTAGCCGGGAGGAGAGAGCCGCCCTGTTGAACGGTTTGGGCGACGGTACGGGCGACGTAGCGCAAACGGAAAGCGCTGGCGCACCTGTTCAAGAGACCGTTGAGAAGCCCGCCACAACGCCACCCGTCGCAGACAAACCCGTCCGGAAGGGTCGTCCTCGGAAGACCGAAGAGTCTGCGGCTTCCCCTGCCGAGCAACTGCCCGAACCCACGACATCCCCTGCAGAAACCGCTTCGACCATCGATGACGTGCGCGCCGCCATGACCCGCGTCAGCGAGGGGGTGGGCATCATGGCGGTCAAAACCCTGCTGGAGAAGTTTGGCGTCAAGCGGATCGGTGAGTTGGAGCAGGCTCGCTACAACGATTTTCTGGTGGCGGCTGCCGAGGTGAAGGCATGAGCGAATCTTCTCACAGCCCAGTCGGGGCGTCCAGCGCCTACCGCTGGATGGCCTGCCCTGGCAGCGTCCGGCTTGGCAAAAGTATGCCCAAGACCCAGTCGCGCTACGCCATGGAAGGTGTGGCCGCACACCAGCTCGCGGAGACCTGCCTGCGCAAGGGGCAGGACGCGAATGAATTTCTGGGCACGACGCTCACCATCGAGGGAGGCTGTTTTGAGGTGAGCGAAGAGATGGCCGAAGGGGTTCAGGTCTACCTCGACGCAGTATGGGGCGACCTCCAACCCGGAGACGCGTTGGCCATCGAGGAGCGGTTTGACCTGAACCACTTCTATCCAGGGATGTTCGGCACCAACGACTGTTCCATCTACCGCTCATCTACCGGTCTATTGATCGTCTACGACTTCAAATACGGCGCGGGCGTGGCGGTGGCTGCCGAGGCAAATCCGCAGCTCCTCTATTACGGATTAGGTGCCGCAACGGCAGTGCCTGGGCGCAACTTGAGCGCGGTGGAGTTGGTGGTGGTGCAGCCCCGTGGTCAACACCGGGACGGGCCGGTGCGGCGCTGGCGCACGTCCGCCCTGGAGCTGCTGGAGTGGTCGGCGGATCTGGTGGACGCGGTACGTGCCACCGAAGTAGCCGATGCCCCGCTCCATCAGGGGGCCCACTGTAAATTCTGTCCGGCTGCCGCCATCTGTCCGGCGCTGCGCGCCCATGTCCTGGCCACGGCGCAGATGGAGTTCGGCGACCAGCCGGTGGTTCCGGAGACGCTCTCCGGCGAAGCCCTGGCCGTGGTGCTCACCCAGGCTGACGTGATCGAGAACTGGCTGACCTCTGTCAGGGCCTATGCCCACCAAGAGGCCGAAGCGGGCCGGACGCCACCCGGCTTCAAGCTGGTCAATAAACAGGGACGCCGGGTGTGGATCGACCCGGACGCCGCCATCGTCTTACTGCGGGGGATGGGTCTTGAGGAAGCCGACATCCACAAAGCGCCGGAGATGCTCTCTCCCGCACAGATTGAAGCCGTCCTGAGGCGGCAGAAGAAAGATACCAAAGTGATCGTACCGTTGGTGGTTTCCAGGTCGTCGGGCACCACCCTCGTGCATGAATCGAATGCGCGGCCTGCCGTGGCCTCGTCGGCGGTTCAGGATTTTCAGGGCAAGTAACCAACTAAACTTTTGAAGAGGAGCAAGCAACATGGCTGAGAACGTTTTGACCCCGGAATTTCGTGTCTCCTTCCCCAACCTGTTCAAGGCCCGCAAGGCCAACGAGCAGGCTGAAGCCAAATACAGCGTCTCCATGCTGTTTCCCAAAAACGCGGATCTGTCCGCCCTGAAGAAGGCCGCCGAGGCGGCGGTGAAGGAGAAATGGGGCGACAAGATCCCCAAGAAGTTGAAAAAGCCCTTCCTCGACCAGGGCGATTACGACCTGGAGGGCTACGAGCCCGGGTGCGTCCTGATCCGGGCCAGCAGCCAGCACAAGCCCGGCGTGGTGGACAAGAACGTCCAGGCCATCGTGGACGAGTCGGAAATCTATCCCGGCTGCTATGCCCGGGCCACGGTCCGCGCCTTCACCTATGACGTCAACGGCAACGCCGGGGTGAGCTTCGGATTGCAGAATTTCCAGAAGCTGCGCGATGGCGAACCCATCGGTGGGCGGACCAAGCCCGAGGATGACTTCAGCCCGGTCGCCGAGGGCGATGCGGAGGGCAGCTCGGACTCTCTTTGGGATTGACCGGCAGGCGTGATGATCAGCGGGAGGGGCGACCCTCCCGTCATTCCAGCGGGGAGTATTTCAAATGTACCGGAAAACCATTTTTGATGAATTCAAGTGGGACATGCTCCAGAGGCAGGGCCAAGCTTCCGGGCGGGATTTTCTGATGATCGCCGAAGAGCTGCAGGCGCTGCAGGAAGAGCGGGCGGAACACCTGAACACCCTTGATGAGGCCGAAGAAGAGGCCGGGCAGCAGGAGAAGGCCATGGAGGAGCTGCAAAAGGAACGGGATGATCTGTTCAACGAAAACGAGGGGCTGCATGCCCAGAACACGGAACTGACGAACCAACTCGACGATTCGACCGGGATCATCCGCTCCATGGTGCGTGAACAGAATGAGCAGGAGGAGGCCATGGTCGCTCTGCGTTCGCAACTGGATGAGGCGCAGCGATCTTTCCAGGCCGAGCGGGAGCGCCTGCTTTCCACCATCGAGGCCATGGAACTGCGGGAGATGCTGTCATGACCACCTTGCATCTGGATCTGGAGACACGGGCTACCGCAGATCTCAAAAAAGTCGGCGTTTTCACCTATGCCGCTCACCCGCAGACAGATATCTGGTGCGCGGCCTTCGCGGTGGACGATGGGCCGGTCCAGGTCTGGACTCCTGGCATGCCCTGCCCGGAGGAGATCGAGACCGCAGTCCTCTTCGGCTGGACCATTATGGCCCACAACGCCCAGTTCGAGCAGACCCTCTGGGCAGGCGTTCTCTCGCCACGTTATGGCTGGCCGGAGCCGGATCATAAGCAGTGGCAATGCACCATGGCGATGGCTCTGGCGATGTCGCTGCCTGCGGCACTGGGTGATGCCGCAGCCGCAGTGGGCCTGGATCATGACAAGGACATGAAGGGCCGCCGGCTGATGCTCCAGATGTGCAAGCCCAGAAGCATCCAACCAGACGGCACACCGGTCTGGTGGGACGATGCCGCCCGCGTTGAACGGCTGATCGCCTATTGCCAACAGGACGTCGTGGTGGAGCGGGCCCTGGCCAAGCGTCTGCTGCCTCTACGCAAGCAGGAGCAGGAGTTGTGGTGGCTCGACCAGGAGATCAACCGCCGGGGCGTCTGCCTGGATACGGTGACGGTGCGGGCCGCGCAGGCGGTGGTGGATGCCGTCATCGAGCGGCTGGATGAGCAGATGCGGCTGACGACGGACGGTGCCGTCTCTGCCTGCTCCAATGCCGGTCAGCTCACCGCCTGGTTGCGCTCACGCGGGATGGACGTCAGCACCGTGGCCAAAACGGCGCTGCCGGAATACCTGGAAGAGGCAGATCTGCCCACCGATGTGCGTACCGCCATCGAGCTGCGGCAGGAGGCGGCCAAGTCCTCGACAGCCAAGCTCCGGGCCATGGAGCTGGTGGCCGGAGAGGATCACCGGGCCCGTGGCCTCTTTCAATACCATGCCGCCTCCACCGGACGCTGGGGCGGGCGGCTGATCCAGACCCAGAACATGCCGCGCGGCGATCTGAATCCGCACGAGGTGCAGGACGCTCTCCGGCTGATCATCGCCGGCGATGTGGACTTTCTGGACATGATGTACGGCTACCCCATGGCGGTCATTTCCTCCTGCCTGCGAGGCCTGATCCAGGCAGCCCCCGGCCATGAACTGATGACCGTGGACTTCGCCTCCATCGAGGCCCGGGTGGTGGCCTGGCTGGCCGGGGAAGAACGGGTGCTGGAGGTGTTCCGGGGCGACGGGCTGATTTATGAGCTGGCCGCTTCCGGCATCTACAACGTGCCGATGGAAGCTGTCACAAAACAACAGAGATTGATCGGGAAAATTTCAGTTCTGGCGCTTGGATTCGGAGGTGGGAAGGTCGCCTTCCAGTCCATGGCCAAGAACTATGGCGTCCAGATTACAGGGCAGAAGGCGGAAGAAATCAAGGTGGCATGGCGCGCTGCCAATCCCAACATCGTTCGGTTCTGGAAAAAGTTGGAGGAAGCGGCCATGGAGGCGCTGCGCCACCCCCGCGTCAAAGTCAGCGCAGGCAGTCACATCCTGTTCGTCAAGAACGGGAGCTTTCTCTGGTGTCGCCTGCCGTCTGGCAGATCGCTGTGCTACCCGTACCCGGTGATCATCAAGCAGGCGACCCCCTGGGGTGAGATGAAGGACACCATCGCCTTCAAAGGGATTGATCCTGTATCGCATAAGTGGTGCGAGCAAACAACTTTTGGTGGACGGTTGGCGGAAAATGTAACGCAAGCAGTTGCTCGTGATCTGCTTGCAGAGGCCATGCTGCGGGTGAGTAAAGCCGGGCTACCAATCGTGCTACATGTCCATGATGAAGTAAGTTGTGAAATTCCAGAAAGCAATGGGGACTTGAAAGCGTTTGAACGCATGGTGGCGGAGGTGCCTCTCTGGGCCAAAGGGTTGCCCATCGGCGTCGAGGGCTGGATCGGGAAGCGGTATCGGAAATGATGGAGGAAGAAAAATAGTCGTCGTTTCCGATTTCGGACCACGCGCTTCGATACACTCAATTTAGCTGAGGGTAACTCCCTGGCGTGTGATGGTTGAAACAGCGGGATGGGGGTCAGATCCGATCTGACCCCTTATCTGGGGATATCACCTGACCAATGGAAGGGGATGGAATCGGATTCCACCCCCTTTAAGAGCAGCACGAGAGGGGTAGGTGTCCAGCCATCTCCTTTGAAAGCGACAAACGATTAAACATAAACAATCAATCATAATGAGGCAAAGAATGAACAGTATCGTTCCAGTGGTTTTTGAAGGTAGCAGTGTCCAGACCAACAACGACCGGGAGATTTGCCCGTGCGAAGTGGTCATCCAAGACGAAGTGCTGCGGTGTCCCCGATGCGGCGGTGAATACCTGCACCAACAAAGGGTGCGAATTTTCTCCAAGCCACAAGAAGACGGCGATGCGGTGCGCAACGATTCCGACCCGGCAGGAGGAACGAGCACCTCAATTCAAAAGCATGCTCCAGGCAGCCGCGATTCGTTGTTCATCGAGTTCAGTTGCGAGTTTTGTGACAAAAGTCGATATGACGACACTTTCCCGGAAACTCGTTTTTATTTGTGTGTTTTCCAGCGCAAAGGTCTCACGCTGATCAACTGGGTTGCTGAGATGCCCGTTGGCACTTCGGTTGGCAGTCCAATACCGTTGTGCGAAAACATCAACCACGGATGGTTTTGAGTCAATTTGTCAGCAAGGAGAACATTCACATGAGCCGCTACGGTGCTTTGCCAGAGGAGTGGGAGCATTTCAGCAAAACCCTCGGCCTGACTGCCGATCTGCTGCCCGTCGTTGCCAATCCGCAGCGCAGCATTTCGCCAAACTCGTCCCTCACGGATCTTGGCAAGGTGCCGTCCAGGCTCAACAGCGCCGGAGAAGTGTCCGGGATTTTGGACTGGACGAGCAAGTCGACCGCTCCTGATGCCATTGCAAAGTGGGCTGGGGAGCCAGACTACGGGATATGTGTCCAAACAAGACATATACGTGCTTTCGACATCGACGACCCGGGCAATGCCCGCGACATCGTGGCTGTGATCGAGGGGCTTGTCGGACCTCTGCCAAAACGCATTCGCAAGAATTCCGGGAAGTGCCTGCTGGTGTTCAAACTCGCTGGCCGCGAATCAAAGCGCGTCATCGAGACGGGAGAGAAAACCGCCATCGAACTGCTGGCAAACGGCCAGCAATTCGTGGCATGCGGCACCCATCCCAGCGGAGCACGAATCGAGTGGGAGGGCGGGATGCCCTTGGTGATTCCGGAATTGACCCTGGAGCAGGTGGACCGGGTTTGGGCCGAGCTTGAAAAAAGGTTTGCGGTATCGCCATCCACGAAAAGCAAAGCGAGCGACCGCGACACAGTGCTCAACAACGCCTTGCTGGCGGACCCGGTGGTGGCAGCGCTCAAAGACGGGGGATACACCATCCGCAACGAGCGCGATGGCAGAATGCACATCACCTGCCCCTGGGCAGAGGAACACTCGGCAGAGTCGTCCGACTCGGCAACGACTTATTTTCCACAGTTCACCGGCGGTTATGAGAGCGGGAATTTCGTCTGCAAGCATGCGCACTGCTCCGGGCGAACGATTGGAGACTTGAGAGCCTTTCTGGGAATTTCGACTGCCGCCACGGACTTCACACCCGTTGCTGACCCGTTACCAGAAGACACCAAAAACAATAATGGAAAAAACGAGAAAACCAACAAGGAGGGACTGATGATTCACCGCGCACATACGATTGAACAGCAGCCCATATCCTGGCTTTGGCCAGACAGGATCGCCAGGGGGAAAGTCACGTTGATCGCTGGCTCCCCTGGCCTTGGGAAAAGTCAGTTGACCGCATACCTATCCGCGACGGTTTCAACAGGGGTTGCATGGCACGACAAGAGTGCTTGCCGCTCTGGCAGGGTACTCATCCTGTCGGCGGAGGATGATCCGGCGGACACGATTCTGCCGCGTCTCTCCGCCGTTGGGGCTGACCTGGAACAGATTGGCATTGTCGAATGCGTCCGCATACGGAATCAAGGGAAGCTGATCAGCAGGGGCTTCAGCTTGAAGGACGACATGGCTGCGTTGGACGAAGCTCTTGGTCGCATTGGTGGCGTAGCCCTGGTCGTCATCGATCCGATCAGCGCATATCTGGGTCAAACAGACTCGCACAACAATTCTGACGTGCGCGCCCTGCTCGCGCCGGTGGCAGCGATGGCGTCCAAACATGATACCGCCATGATCGGCGTGAGCCATTTGAACAAGGGGGCCGGATCCGCCATTGATCGCGTCAACGGGTCTGGAGCCTTCGTGGCGGCGGCGCGCGCCTCTTTCCTGATCACCAAAGACGCAAGCATTTCCTCCCGGAGGATGTTTCTGCCGGTCAAGAATAATATCGGGAACGACAAGAGCGGGCTGGCATTTCGTATTGAGTCGATTCAACTGCCAAGCGGAATCAATACGTCGCGGATCGTTTGGGAAGATGAGCCAGTATTGATGAGCGCGGATGAGGCGCTGTCCATGAGAGCGAAACAGCCTGGACAGGCCAGCGCGTTGGACGACGCAAAGGCGTTCTTGGCAGAGCTGTTGCGCGGAGGCCCGGTTTTGGCCGTGGATGTGGCCGATGCTGTACGGGGCCATGGATTGTCCATGGATACGATACGTCGAGCGAAGAAGGAAATGGGCGTAGCAGTTGACAAGAAAGGGAATCAAGGGGCTTGGCGATGGGTTTTGTCCGACTTCGATAAATTTGAGGCTCCTGATGAATTTGAAGACTTACAATAAAACAATGAGAAGTTTGATTTGCGGGTTCCGGCCAAGATGGGCATCAAGATGGGCATGGACAGTGCCTTTTGCGGCATGCTCATCTTGCCCATCTTCCTCATCTTTGACTGAAGGAGGCCTGTCTATGAAACACATAAGATAACACACAATAAATATACAGACACATAATATATGTTGTTTGTATTGGTTTGCGTGTGTACGCGTATATAGGGTCGAAGCGGTAATGATGGGCATTTGGCGTTCAAAGATAAGGAAGATGAGGAAGATGGGCATGCTTTGATAGGCAGGGTTCATGCCCATCTTGATGCCTATCTTTAAGCGACGATTGGCAAGTTGCTGTAAAAAATGAATTATTAATTGTAGTTGTTTAGAGGAGGTAAATACGGCAGCACGTCCGATGGGTAAGAAACGGCTTTTTGTAGTTTTCTAAGAGGTGATTTATGCGTTCAACCAAATGGAGCAACAAACGGACGGTGGCGCAGTTCTTGGCGGAGCACGCCACCGTCCTGACCACATCAAACCTCGGGAGGATTGAAAATGGCTGAAATGACTTTGCAACAAAGCGGCCAGGATGGAAACGGTTCCATCTTGGCCCTGGACCTTGGCACGAAAACCGGCTGGGCCCTGCGTCAGGCCGACGGCACCATCACCAGCGGGACGGTCGAGTTCCGCCCGGGCCGGTTCGAAGGGGGCGGGATGACCTTCGTGCGGTTCAAAAAGTGGCTGGATGAAGTGCTCAGGTTTGCCAATCCGCTTGGTGCGGTGTTCTTCGAGGAGGTGAGATTTCACAACGGCATCGATGCCTCGCACACCTATGGCGGCTTCCTCGGGCACCTCAGTGCTTGGGGTGAGCACAACGAGGTTCCGTATCGCGGCGTTCCGGTCGGCACAATCAAACGGCATGCCACGGGCAGAGGCAATGCCAGCAAGGATGAGGTGATCGAGGCGATGCGTCGCAAGGGATACGCACCGGTGGACGACAACGCCGCCGACGCACTCGCCCTGCTGCATTGGGCTCTGGAGGAGATGGAGGTGGCGAAATGATCGGCGCACCACGTCCTCCGCGTTCCTGTCTGGCCCGGTTTGTTCCGGACCGGATGGATGTGGAGCAGGAAAAACGCACGGGTTGGAACAATCACGGCATCCTGGTCGTGGCTGAAAACGATCCCAGGCTGGGCTGGCCGGAGCGGGAGATGATCCGGCATCTGGCGAGCAAGCTCTTTGGCAAGCAGGCGGTCAAGGAGGTGGCGCATGGCTGAAAAATGGACACCCAAGATGGTCGCCGAACGCATGGCCGAAGCGGCCAACACCCTGCGGCGGCTGAAAGTCTCCGGCCTCAAGCCGCAAGGGTATGGCAATTCATGGCCGGACATCGTTCACGAGTTCAGCGAGGCCTACGGCTACAACGAACTGGTGGTCCGGCTCGGTCCGCCTGCCGCCGATGCCATCACCCGCATGGACGAGGCCATGGCATGGCTTCATTGGCTCGAACCGGATCAGGTGAGGCTGGTCTGGCTCTATGCCGAAGACGTCCCACGCAAGATCATATCGGCGAAGATCGGGATAAGCCGGGCGGCTGTCTGGCGAGCCTGGGCAAGTGCGCTGACGGTCATTGCAACCTGCCTGAACCTGTCTCCCAGGAAAAATTGTTGAGCAAAATTGCTCAACAACATTCTGCGAGACAAATGAGACAGAATTTGACAAGATCCTCATCATGCTGGTGGAACGTGCGCTCAACGGCACGATTCATTCGCTCACCACCTTCGACCCGCCCAGGGCATCCCTGCGGCGGGTTTTCTTTTTGGGAGGTCTTCATGGGACTCGATCCGAACCAACTCCGTGACCTGGTCATCCGACCCACCCTCCAACGCCTCGGCTACTGGACGGAGGCCGCTGAGGAACTGGTGCTCGGGACCGCGATTCAGGAGTCCGGTCTGCGTTTCGTTCGCCAACTCGGCTCCGGACCGGCGCGCGGCCTGTGGCAGATGGAACCGGCCACTCATGATGACCTCTGGCTGAACTACCTGCATTCCCGCACCAAGCTCGCCCTGAACGTGCTGGGGCCGTACTCCAAGCCGGACGCGGGCCGACTGGTTTGGGATCTGGCCTATTCCTGCGCCATGTGCCGCGTCCACTACCTGCGCTGTCCCGGCGTGCTCCCCGCTGCCGGAGATCACGAGGGTCAGGCGGCGTATTGGAAGCGGTGGTACAACACCGCGCTCGGTGCTGGCACGGTCGAGGAGTACCTCACCAACTGGCATAAAGCAATGGGGAACTCTTGACATGAACGCCATACCACTGCTGCGGGCCATCCCGAAATTCTGCTCCCGCTGCTGCCTCGCCTGGGGAGCGATCCTCTTCCACATCCTGGTGGTGCTCCTCACCGCCGCCACCGCCGTTTGCGCCGTTGCTGTCTTGTGACCATCGGATGATATCGACCAGAGCCAACCCACCCAACGCAAAAGGAGTCGAGCCCTCCACCTGGGCTTCCCTCGCGGCTTGTGCCGCCATCGTCACCGGCCATGATCCGGCGGCGACCGCCAATACCGCCATGCAGGTGATCGGTGGCCTGGCCTCGCTGCTCGGCGTATTTATGGCAGAGAATAATAACAACCGGCCATCCTTTTGAGAACGGCCATGGACACTCTGCAAGACATCCTGCTGCGGCTGGGTGAAATCAACGGCACCCTGGAGGCCATGGCCAAACGTCAGGAGGAGATGACCGAATGGTTGCACGGACTGGACTCCCGGCTGCGCGCCGTGGAGATCAAGGCGGCGCTCTGGGGCATCGCCGGTGGCGGCTGCGGCATGGCGGCGTTCCAATTCCTTTCCCGTTGAACTGGCATGTTGCAGCTCCAGGTTGATCCGCAGGCCGTCAAGAAGATCTGCGACAACCTGGAAAAGCAGCTGCGGTTCGCAGCCGCCCTGGCTTTGACCAACACCGCCAAGGACGCCCAGGAAGAAGTTCGGAGACAATTGCCGCAGCGGTTCACCATTCGTACCGGCTGGGTGGCCAAGGGCATCCATGTCCGGGCTGCGGACAAGAACACCCTGCAAACGTCGGTGAGGGTGTTGGACCCGTTCATGACGCTGCAGGAGTCGGGCGGCGACAAGATCTCTCCCTTCGGAGACTCCTTGGGCGTCCCGGTTGGCGCCCGGCCAACACCAACTTCTGTGACGCGTCCGGGCAGTTTTCCCGGTGCGCTGCTGCAAAAGAAAGGATTCTTTATCGCCCCGATCGCCAAGGGATCACCGGTCAAGGTGGTCTGGAAGCGGACCGGGACAGGCCGCAGACAACGCATGACCTTGATGTACGTTTTTGCCCGGCTGGTGCATCTCAAGCCCAGGTTCGGTTTTCGGGATACGGTTCGGCGGGTGGCGGTGGAGGGATTTCCCCGGCGGTTTGCGGAGGCGTTGCGTCGGGCGTTGGCTTCGGCGCGGTGAAGTCATCCATGAACGACACGGCCACAAGGACCATTCTGGTCTTCAATGAAGCTCATATCTGTTGGCACTGTCGGCACTGGAGTCGGCATCAAAAAAGCGGCAACGGAGACTGTTTGGCCAAGGTGACGCAGATTGCCACATGGGATTGGGGGTGTGACCAATTTTCCGGCAAAATCGTCCCTGGACTGCCATGCCACTGACGCCCAGGGACGACCAAAGAAGGAGCATGATTGGCAACGCAAGGCTCGGGCCATTCACTTTCCTAGCCCATCCTTGAATGGGTTGGCCGCCCTGGTTGCCCAGAGCGGCGGTGGTCAGGTTATCCAACGGAATAGGTGGTTGTCGATCCGGGCGAGCCTTGCTTGTTCGGTCCCACCATCCGGACGTGGTTGGTGGCGATTTCGATGCCTTTCTTCTTGGCGGTAGAGATGAAGCTGCGAATCGAGTGAGATTGCCAGTTCGTTGCCTCGGCGATCTGGGCGAGGGTCGCGCCTTCGGGTCTGCGCATCAGTTCAAGCACCCGGGCCTGCTTGGAGTCGGTGCGCGGTTGGCGCGGCGCGTCCGGTTGGCGGCGGGCCTTGGCCGGTTTGGCCATGCTCTCCTGGCCATGCTGGAAAGCGCGACCCAACATTCCGTTGAACACGTTGGCGAAGGTTTCGCTCTCGACTCCGAAGCTCTGCGCCACGCCAATGATGATCTGCAGATTCGAAGGG
>JAMOBI010000208.1:0-1824 GCA_039908105.1 Magnetococcus sp. YQC-9 | reverse complement strand
ATGAGCCTTACGTTTGAAGGAGATGAGCTGTACACGATTGTTGGTAAGCGCACGGATCCCAGCCAATCATCGGGTTGGACATCCATCATCATGGAGCGAGGCAGTCGATTTCTGGTGGAGCAAGTGATACGCCGTCGAACCAATTCTCCAGAGATTGTTGCAGTGCAGTATAAAGAAGAGTTTGAAGGCGTCTTGGCTACCAATTGATGCATGCTACATTGAGCGCCATGATCTTCCAAGGCTTTTCGTATCTGGTCAAACTCTCCTCCTGAAAACGGCTGCAACCTGTGGACCCGCATTTCGATTCCCGCTTGGTCGGAAAAATGGCGTACTCGCAAATTTTTACTCTATTCGCGGAGAAACAGAGAATTTTTAGGGTATTTTTCCAATCAATGCCGGTCGCCGAACACCTCGTCTACCGAGTTGGCAAACACGAAGTTATCGCTCCATGCCTCGATCTGTTCCAGACTTGCCGCCTGCACCTTTTCGGCTACCCAATCTGGAGTTTGGCCAAATTTGCGGCGCATCTGTTTCAGGAGCGTATCAGTCTTGCCATCCTGAAGACCTTTCTGTTCGCTGTCCATCTGCGCCTTCATGAACAACGGCCGCAGCACGTCATTTTCCATCACATTGAATGTCAGAGCCATTTCTTCAGCCTCCTTTTTGATGATTGTCTCCAGCCGGCGCAGCCTGGACAGGACGAACAGTTTCGCCAGAGCATCGGCCCGAGCCTTGGTCGGCAATTCGCTGATGCGGTACAGGAGTTCATGAATCGTTTCCTCCTGCTGATCCATTCGGCACAAAATGGCCAGGATGTTCTCCTCCAGGAGTGGACTGGCCATCAACTGCCAGCAATCGATGGTACGGATGTCCACCACCTCGTAGCGGAAGGAGAGGTTTTTCTCGTCAATCGCCGCTCGCGGTTCCCAGGGATCCAGTCCGACGTACAACACCTTCTGGATCAAATCGCTGCCGGGATATCTCTGGCGGATCAGCGAGTAATACATCAACATCCGCCAGTCCATGCCCTCGGAAGAACTCTGCAACTCCAGGTGCAGGATCGAGCCATCTTCCATCCGAAACACCAGATCCGGCAGCCGCTTCTGGGTGGAGGCGAACTCCACGGACAGCAACTCGATCGCCTGTAGACCGCTCAAAATCCGCAACAACGTCTGGGGCAGATGCTCGAACAGATCTTTCAGGGTGGTGTCGTACTGGGATCTGTTGCTTTCGCTCGTGTTTTCCATGATGCCTGTTGCATCCAACCCATTCGATATCAGTCCGACCGATCGACGGTTCTCTCATGCTCGGAAAGATACCAAGAATGCATCCTTCCGAGCAAGAAAGCGAGGGGTTTCTGCCATCAGTTCAACTTCAGATCCAACGTCGCCGCCGGGGTGGTTGCTGAGCCGTGCCAGTGCATATCCCGAGTCGGTGGTCCAACATCCGGTCAGAACGACAGATTCAGGGTCAGGGTCAGGAAAATCTCCCGTGCCGGATTGCGGCCCTGGAATTGGCCTGCTCTTGCATTGGACGTCGTTTCTTTTGATGCCATGGAACGGTTGATGCGAGGCGTTCTGGGCTGGTCCCGCACGAATCGCAAGGGACTGTTCATCTACGCCCTTGATCAAACACTTGATCAAATCCCATTAAAGATCGATGCATGCCAGCCATTCTGCCTCAGATATCCCTCTCAGAATTCGTGACTAAACCGCACCTGCTTTGGGATGCGTAGTTTTTTGCAAGGCTGCGTGCAAGATGTGAGCGTCGTTTCCAAAAAGCGGAAACGACGCTCACGAAGGCCGCGCGCGGCGCATTTTTCGC
>JAMOBI010000071.1:0-14671 GCA_039908105.1 Magnetococcus sp. YQC-9 | reverse complement strand
GGCTTTGCCCTTGGATCCCACCAGGGGGATAATCCCCCTGGACCCCTATTAATGGAACTACGCATCCCGTGATGGTTGCGGTTTAATAAAAACGACACATTCCAAGCCGGGTGCGGTTTGAAAGCTGCACATCCCAGGCTGGATGCGGTTTAAACCATTCCGGGAAAGAGATTGAAAAAGGCTCTTTTCCCGGCATAACGGGCCGCCGCGCCCAATGACTCCTCGATGCGCAGCAGCTGATTGTACTTGGCGATGCGATCCGAGCGGTTGAGCGAACCGGTTTTGATCTGCCCGGCATTCACGGCCACCGCCAGATCGGCGATGGTCACATCCTCGGTTTCGCCCGAACGGTGCGAGATCACCGACGGATAGCCGGATTGCCGGGCCAACTCGACGGCATCGAGGGTCTCAGTCAGGGTGCCGATCTGGTTGACTTTGACCAGAATGGCATTGGCAATGCCGTTGCGCACCCCCTCGGCCAGAATCGCCGGATTGGTGACGAAAAGATCATCCCCGACCAGTTGCACCTTGTCGCCCAACGCCTGGGTCAGCAGACGCCAGCCATCCCAATCCCCTTCGGCGCAGCCATCCTCGATCGAGAGAATCGGATAGCGGGCACACAGATCCTGATAATAGGCGATCAGCTCTTCGCGCGTCATGATCCGCCCCTCACCCTTGAGATCATACCGACCGGTCTCGGCCACGTAAAACTCCGAGGAGGCGCAGTCGAGGCCGAGGTGGATATCCTCGCCCGGCGAGTAACCGGCCTTTTCGATCGCCTGAAGGATCACCTGGAGCGCCTCTTCGTTGGAGGCGAGATTGGGCGCAAAGCCCCCCTCGTCACCGACGGCGGTATTCAGTCCCCGCTTGGAGAGCACTTTTTTCAATTGGTGAAACACCTCGGCACCCATGCGGATCGCCTCGGCAACACTGGTGGCTGCAACCGGCAGGATCATGAACTCCTGAATGTCGACGTTGTTGTCGGCATGCGCGCCACCGTTCAGAATATTCATCATTGGCGTGGGCAAAAGATGGGCATTCACCCCGCCAAGATAGCGAAAGAGCGGTTGTCCGGTGGCCAGTGCCCCGGCTTTGGCCGCTGCAAGCGACACGCCGAGGATGGCGTTGGCACCCAGAGCCGATTTGTCCGGCGTGCCGTCAAGGGCGATCATGCGGGCATCAAGCGCGCGTTGACCGAAGAGATCCATGCCGCGAATCGCCGGGGCAATGGTCTGATTCACCGCACTGACCGCCTTTTTCACCCCCTTGCCGAGATACCGTTTTTCGTCACGATCGCGCAATTCAAGCGCTTCGCGAACACCGGTCGAGGCTCCTGAGGGGACCGCCGCGCGTCCGATGAGTCCCGTGGAGGTGGTCACCTCGACTTCAACGGTGGGATTGCCGCGCGAATCGAGAATCTCACGGGCATGAACCTGGGAAATGCTGGTGGACATCTCTACATTCACTCCTTCCAGATCAAGTCCGGTTTGCGGGCGGCCAGCGTGGCATCGAGACGACCGAGACCACCGCCCGGCACCGGTACGGTGTGAGGCGCTGTGATAAGACGTTGCGGATCGGTTTCCGCTTCCTGGCGGATGGCGATCAGCGCGTCGACGAAGTGATCAAGGGTCTCCCTGGTTTCGGTCTCCGTGGGTTCGATCAACAGACACTCGGGGATCAGGGAGGGGAAATACATGGTCGGGGCGTGGATGCCGAATTCGAGCAGCCGCTTGGAAACATCAAGCGCGCTGATGCCCAGGCGCTTGCGCTCCGGCTCGAGCGACAGGATGAACTCATGGGTGGCACGCCTCTGGGGATAGGCCACGGTGAAACCGGCGGCGATCAGCCGGGCCATGAGATAATTGGCATTCAGGGTGGCAAAGCCGGAGACCCGTTGCACCCCGTCGACCCCCAGCATGCGCAGATAGACGTGGGCACGCAGCAGGATGCCGATGTTGCCGGCAAAGCTCGCCAACCGACCGATGCTCTCGGGTAACGTCGCCTCGGTGCGCCAGGAGAACCACTCGCGTCCCTTGTCGTCGAGGCTCTTTTCAACCACCGGCACCGGCAGATAGGGGGCGAGCCGCTCCGAGACCGCCACAGGCCCGGCACCCGGTCCGCCACCGCCGTGCGGGGTGGCAAAGGTCTTGTGAACATTGAAATGCACGGCATCAAAGCCCATGTCGCCCGGACGCACCCGTCCGACCACGGCGTTCAAGTTGGCGCCATCGTAATAAAGCAGCCCGCCGGCGGCATGGACGATCGCGGCGATCTCCCCCACGCGGCGCTCGAACACCCCCAGGGTCGAGGGGTTGGTGAGCATCAGCCCAGCGGTTTGGGGACCAACAGCGGCGCGCAGGGCCTCGATATCCACATCCCCTTGGGCGGTGGTGGGGATTTCGCGTACCGACAAACCGCACATGGCAGCGGTGGCCGGATTGGTGCCGTGGGCAGCGTCCGGGACCAGCATCTCGCGCCGCGCCTCATCGCCCCGGGCACGGTGATAGGCACGGATCATCGCCACACCGGCGAACTCGCCGTGCGCGCCGGCCATGGGCACCAGCGAGACGGCACGCATGCCGGCGATCTCGCCGAGCATCTCCTGGAGCTCATAAAGGCAGCGCAGCACCCCTTGTCCGCTCTCGACCGGTGCCAACGGATGGCGATTGGCAAAGCCGGGCAGCGAGACGAGTTGGTGGCAGACGCGCGGATTGTACTTCATGGTACAAGAACCAAGTGGATAGAAATGGGTATCCACCGAGAAGTTCAACTGTGACAGTCGCGTATAGTGACGCACCACCTGGAGTTCCGAGACGCGCGGCAGGGGCGGCGGGGCGGCGCGCAGGAAACGTTCCGGCAGGCCGAGCGGCTCGTCCGGACTCTCCGGGATGTGTTGGCTGTTGCACCGCTCCGGACGGGAGAGATCGAAAATGGTCTGGCTCATCGCTCACCCCTCCTTGACGTTGAGCACCCAGGCGAGGGTGTCGGCATAACGATCCAGATCGGCCTCGGTTTTGGTCTCCGTGGCACAGACCAGGATGGTCTGGTCGAGTTCCGGGTAGCTCTCGCCGAGCCGATAACCACCCTGAATGCCCAGCCGCGCCAGCCGCGCCAGGGCGGGTGCGATCGGTTTGGGCAGCCGCAGCACCGCTTCATGAAAGAACGGTCCATGAAACACCCGCGTCACTCCGGGGATGGCGGTCAATTTTTCGACCAGTGCGCGGGTACGGATGTGACAAACCCGAGCGGTTTGAACGAGGCCGTCGGGTCCGAGCAGGGATAAATGGATCGAGGCGGCAACGGTCATCAACCCCTGGTTGGTGCAGATGTTGGAGGTCGCCTTGGCGCGGCGGATATGCTGTTCGCGTGCCTGGAGGGTGAGGATGAAACCGGTGCGTCCCGCAGGATCGGTGGTTTTGCCGACAATACGGCCCGGCATTTGACGGATCAGCCCCTGTTTGCAGCACAAGAAGCCGAAATAGGGGCCGCCGGAGGAGAGCGGAATGCCGAGTGGTTGCCCGTCGCCGCAGGCGATATCCGCACCCGAACCACCCCATTGCCCGGGTGGTTTGAGCAAACCGAGGGTCAGAGGATTGACCACACCGACCACCAAAGCCCCCTCATGCCTAGCCCAATCGGTGAGGGTGTCGACCTCCTCCAACATGCCGAAGAAGTTGGGCTGCGGGATCACCAGGGCCGCCACCTTCTGGCCGTGGAAGCGATTGAGCGCCTTGAGCGACATCCGCCCTTCGACCGGATCGAACGGGATCTCCACCACCTCAATATCCAGATCGCGCGTCATGGTGCGTACCACAGCACGGTAGTGGGGATGAACGCTTTCGGGTAACAGGATCTTTCCGCCCGGATTGCCGGTGGCGCGTGCGGCCATGAGCACCGCCTCGGCCAAACCGGTGGCCCCGTCGTACATCGAGGCATTGCCCGCATCCATGCCGGTCAGACCGGCCATCATGGTCTGGAATTCGTACAACAGCCGCAAAGTGCCCTGACTGGCCTCAGCCTGATAGGGGGTATAGGCGGTCATGAACTCGCCGCGTGCGGCGATCTCCCAGACAGCGGCGGGAATGTGATGCTCGTAGGCACCGGCACCGATGAAACAGAGCCCGTTCGTATCCCCTTCAGCCCGCTCGCGCATCAAACGTCCGATCGCCATTTCACCGAGCGAGAGCGGCAGATCCAGGGCCGGAGCGCGCAAATCGAGCGGTATCTCCTCGAAAAGCTGTTCCATATCCGGTATGCCGATGGTCGCAAGCATTGCCTCGATATCGGCTGGCGCATGAGGAATAAAAGGCATTTTTTATAATTATCAGTTGGTTGGATGCATGAGTGACATTTTGAACCATCACCCCCAAAGGCCAGTATGGCAGATTATCGAGCCCGTGGGAACGCACCGTGACGTTTTTTTTTGCTCGCAGGTGATTTTTATGGCTGCTCAAAGGATGAATGGCGAGGTCGAAACAGGCGCGATACCGCGTAATATGGATGCGCGGCGGGCGGTAGTGCCGGCTTTGAGCGGCTTGTGCGTCTTGCGGGCAAGTGATGCCCGTCTTCTTGTATCCTGGCACAAATCGTCAGGATACAAGAAGATGGGCTTAAAGGCGGCGCGCGGCGCATTTTTCGCAAAAGGCGCGAAAAATGCTTTTTTTGAAGAGCGCGCTAAAGTCAAAAGCAAAACCCTGGGAGAGGAATCTCCCAGACCCTCTCTTTTTTTTAACAGTAAAAGCTATACATCCCAAGCTGCAGGAATCCAGCTTCAATCCCGCAACGCCGATTTCCCATGCCGCACGAACGGCGGACGCACCGCCCGCGCCATCAAGCGCCGCCCGCGCACCTCGACTTGACACACCATGCCCGGCTGCACACGAGGCTGCACCACCGCCAAAGCGATCCCTTTTTCCAATGTCGGCGAATACCCCCCGCTGGTGATCTCGCCGACCACCTCATTCTCAAGAATCACCGGCTGATGATCGCGCAATACACCCCGGTCGGTCAAAAGGATCCCGATCCGCTTGCGCAAACCGGGATCGTGCCGCAACGGCTCCAACACCTGACGACCTGAAAAAAACCGGCTCGCCGGCTCCCAGGCGATCGTCCAACCCAAACCCCGCTCCAAAGGATTGCTCTTGTTATCCATATCGCGTCCGTGCAGGTTCATGCCCGCCTCCAGACGCAACGTGTCACGCGCAACCAAACCCGCCGGGGTCACCCCGGAGGCCAGCAGACGATCCCACACCGCACCGGCTTCCACCGTTGGCACCAGCAACTCGAAACCGTCCTCTCCCGTATACCCGGTACGGGCCACACGCCAACCGTCGTGTTCCAGAATATGAAACGACGGCAATCCGGCAGCCCGCTCAGCCACCGCACCCGGCAACGCGCTGGCCAGATGCCGGATCGCATGGGGGCCTTGCAGCGCCAGAATGGCCAGATCATGCCGCTCGCGCACCGTGACGTTATGCGCCGGGGCGTGGATACGGATCCAGGCCAGATCCTTCTCGCGATTGCCGGCATTGATCACCAGGGTGAAAAGATTGGCGTGCAGACGATAGGTGATCAGATCATCGGTCACCCCGCCCCGTTCGTTGAGCAGCAGACCGTATTGACCGGCGCCGTCCACGAGTCGATCCGGATTGCAGGCCAGAAGCCAGCGCAACAGCCCCAACACATCGCCGCCGGACAGATCCACCACCCCCATGTGCGATACGTCGAACACCCCGCAGTCACGCCGCACCGCGTGGTGCTCCTGCAACTGCGAGCCGTAATCCAGCGGCATCTCCCAGCCGGCAAACGGCGCCATGCGTGCCGCCAGTCCCAGATGTCGATCGTGCAAAACGGTCTTATGCATTTTTGCTCACCTCATCGAGCCGTTTGAGTTGACGCAACAGGGATTCGAGTTGATCAAAAGGTACCATGTTGGGGCCATCGCACGGGGCGTGATCCGGATCCGGATGGGTCTCCACAAAGAGCGCCGCCACGCCGACCGCCACCGCAGCCCGTGCCAGCGCGGCCACGAACCGACGCTCCCCGCCCGAGGAGCTTCCCTTGCCCCCCGGTTTTTGTACCGAGTGGGTGGCATCGAAGACCACCGGAGTCCCCGCCTCCCCCAGGATCTCGATGGCACGCATATCCACCACCAGATCACCGTAGCCGAACGCAAAACCGCGTTCACAGACCAGGATCTGCTCATTGCCCGTGGTACGCGCCTTCTCCACCACGCGCGCCATGTCAAAAGGTGCCAGAAACTGCCCCTTCTTGATGTTGAGCGGACGCCCGGCTTGAGCCGCAGCCAGAATGAGATCGGTCTGACGACATAAAAAAGCCGGTGTTTGCAGCATGTCGATCACGGCCGCAACCGGTGCGGCCTGCTCCGGCGTATGGATATCGGTGACCAGTGGCACGCCGAACTCCTGGCGTACCATCTCCAGAACCCGCAACCCCTCCTCCAGGCCCGGTCCGCGATACCCTTCCATTGAGGTGCGATTGGCCTTGTCAAAGGAGGCCTTGTAGATCCACGGCAGACCAACACGTGTCACGATTTTTTGGATTTCGCGCGCGGTGGAGAGCACGAACTCCCGGCGGCTGACCGTATCCGTGCCCTCGATCACGCAGGGACCGGCGATCAGGGTCAGCGGCTGACGATTGCCAATGGTCAGTCCGCCGACCTGCACGATGCGCTCAACCATGGACATGCCCTAGCCCCGCCGTGAAGCCAGCGACGCTTTGATGAAGGCCGCAAAGAGTGGGTGCGGCACGCGCGGACGGGATTTGAACTCCGGGTGGTACTGACAGGCGACGAAAAAGGGGTGATCGGCCATTTCGATCACCTCGACCAGTTCACCATCCGGACTGGTGCCGGAGATGACCAATCCGGCCTGCACCAGTTTTTCGCGGTAGTTGTTGTTGAATTCGTAGCGATGGCGGTGCCGTTCGGAGATATCCAGCGTGCCGTAGGCGCGTGCGGCCTGACTGCCCGGAATCAGCCGGCAGGGATAGGCACCGAGGCGCATGGTCCCGCCCTTGTCGACCTCCGAATCGCGGCGTTGCACCTCGATACCGCTCTGCCATTCGGTGAGCAGGGCGATGACCGGATGCGGGGTGTGATCCGAGAATTCGGAGGAGTAGGCCCCTTCCAGACCGGCGACATGGCGGGCGAACTCCACCACCGCCATCTGCATCCCCAGACAGATGCCCAGATAAGGTACCTTGCGCTCCCGTGCATACTGCACAGCGCGAATTTTGCCTTCGGCGCCGCGCTCCCCGAAGCCGCCAGGCACCAGGATGCCGCCCAGGCCGCTCAATTGCGCGCTCGGATCGTCCTGATCGATCTCATCGGCATTGACCCAGCGCAACGAAACACGGGCATCGTTGGCAATGCCGCCGTGGGTGAGCGCCTCGACCAGCGACTTGTAGGCGTCCTTGAGTTCGACGTATTTGCCCACGATGCCGATGGTGACCTTGTGGGTCGGGTTGACGATCTTCTCCAGCACCGCCTCCCAGTCATCCATGCGGTGTTCCGAACCGCGCAGGTTCAAGAACTGGAGAGACTTGCGCGCAAATCCCTCCAGATGCAGCGCAAACGGCACCCGGTAGATCGACTCCTGATCCTGACAGCAGATCACCGCGTCCGGATCGACGTTGCAGAACAGGGCGATTTTTTTTCGCACCGAGGCCTGGAGTTCGCGATCGGTGCGGCAGACCAGGATGTCGGGCTGGATGCCGATGGCGCGCAGCTCCTTGACCGAGTGCTGGGTTGGTTTGGTTTTCAGCTCGCCGGAGGTGGGGATGTAGGGCAGGAGCGTCAGGTGGATGAACAGGGTGTTCTCCCGCCCCAGATCGATGCGCAGCTGGCGGATCGCCTCCAGAAACGGCAGGGATTCGATGTCGCCGACCGTACCACCGATCTCGATGATGGCGATGTTCGCCCCGCGTGCCACATCGAGGATCACCTCCTTGATCGCATCGGTGATGTGCGGGATCACCTGCACGGTCGAACCCAGATAATCGCCGCGCCGCTCCTTGCGGATCACCTGCTGGTAGATGCGTCCGGTGGTGAAGTTGTTGGCCTGACTCATCGGAATATCGAGGAATCGTTCGTAGTGGCCGAGATCCAGATCGGTCTCGGCCCCGTCGTCGGTGACGAACACCTCGCCGTGCTGGAACGGGCTCATGGTGCCCGGATCGACGTTGATGTAGGGGTCGAGTTTCTGAATGGTCACGGAGTAGCCGCGTGCCTGCAGCAGACTGCCCAACGAGGCAGCGGCCAATCCCTTGCCCAGGGAGGAGACCACACCACCAGTGACGAAGATGAATTTGGCCATGTTTTCGCTTTCAATCCGTTCCAAGGCGTTGGCTGATAGGCTGTTTGGCCATTGCCAGACAGCCGATGCGGGCCATGGATGACCCGCCAATTGACGCTGCAATTTGGCAGCTTGCATCGAATGCGCTTCGATCCAAGCGTGTTTGGTGATGCCATGGGTGGATCACCAAACAGTCCTCATAGAGCCAATGGAATGGCCGATTCGCTCGACCGATTCCCGTTTCATGGGCTTTGACAAGCTGAAGAAATCCACTTTCAGTATAGACGCTTCCCTTCCCCAGGTATACGCTTCGTTACACACCTGGGTCGATTATCGCCGGAGAGGTGGTTGACCCAGGGCTTTTGGTTGTGATAATAGTATGATTCGCTTCGCAACTCTACGTCAGGGAGGCCCGCATGTCCGGATTCGGAATCATCAGCCTGTCATTGGTCATCGGCTACATTGTGACCCGGATGACGTTGGATAAGCAAAGTGCTCCCCCCTCATCCGTCCCAGCATCCAAACCCACACCGCCCGCTGCACTTCCGGCACCCGTGCCGCCAGCCACACCCCCTTCGGACCCCACCGTACCATCCATCGATCCTCTGCCATCCGCCGCCGTTCACCCTGCTCCGATCGTTCCCGAAACAGGCGCCACCCCTGCCGCTTCGCCTGCCGCCGCGCCGGTCATGCCGGTCATCACTGCCGAGGGAATCGTTTGTCTGGTCTGCGGTCAATCGTTCAAGGGGTTGCGTGCCCACATCACCCGCGCGCATCAGCTCACAGCGGAGCTGTATCGTACCCGATTCGGCCTCCCCGAGGACGCACCCATGGCCCTGCCCACGGTGAAATCCGCGTCACCCGTCGCACCGACCAATCCGGCCTCTGTCAACACCGCAACTCCCAAGCCGGTTGCAGCCAAACCGGCGATTGTCAAACCGACACGGAGCCGTTCGAACCCAAAAACGTCGTGACGAGCTGTACCGCTTCCCCTTCCGGATCCTGCGCCGCATCCAGCCAATGGATTTGGACGCCCTGGCGTTCCATGCGGCGAAACCAGGTCTCCTGGCGTTTGGCGAACTGACGGATCGCCTGCACCAGCTGTGTCTCACATGCCTCACGCGTCAGTTGGCCACGCACCAGGCGCGTGATGTACCGATACTCCAAGCCCATGCCCTCCAGGGTCGCCTCCGGGATCCCTTCCTCAAGCAGCCGTTCGATCTCTTCGATCAATCCGGTGTCCAACCTCTGCCTCAGCCGATCCGCGATTCGCTGACGCAGGAGCGCTCGATCCCAGCGCATGCCGAGTACCAGAAAACGCGCTTCAGGAGGTGTTGCGCCTATCTCGGGATTGACAAGGCTTGCCGTGGCAATCTCGATGGCGCGTATCATCCGTGTGCGCGTTTCCAGATCGGTGGTGTTGTGCTGTTCGGGTTTCAATGCCAAAAGACGTGCAGCGAGTTCGGCGTCCGAGAGCTTTTCCAGTTCGGCCCGCTGCGCACCATCGATCCGCGCCGGGATCAAGCGGTAGCGGCAAATGATTGATTCCAGGTAGAGTCCGGTTCCGCCGCACAGGATCGGCAGTCGTCCGCGTTCCTGGACCTCTTTGAGTCGTGTCAGACAGAGCTGTTGGAAGCGAAACAGGTTGAATTCGTCGCCCGGATCGGCCACGTCGATCAGGTGATGGGGGATGGGGCCGTATTCGTGCAGATCCTTGCCCGTGCCAATATCCAGACCGCGATAGACCTGTCGGGAGTCGGCAGAGAGGATTTCACCGTCAAAGCGCTGTGCCAGGCGCACGGCCAGCTGGGTTTTTCCGGAGGCGGTCGGGCCGAGGAGGACGAGGATGTTCAAGGTGTGAAATCGCAACCAGCTTGTGAAGCGTCATTATCCGTCAGGCCGTGTGCAAGATGCGAGCATCGTTTCCAAAAGGCGGAAACGATCGCGTAAGGCGGCGCGCGGCGCATTTTTCGCAATAATCGCGAAAAATGCTTCTTTTGAAGCGTGCGCTAAAGTCTAAAGGCAAAACCCTGGGAGAGGAATCTCCCAGACCCTCTCTTTTTTTTTACCAGTAAAAACGACACATTCCGAGCTGGGTGCGGTTTCATCACATCCGACCCACTCCCCGTGGTTGGACCGGCTCGGCCATCGTTGCGCGTCTGGTTGTCCGCTCGGATCCGCGCGCCGGCCTCTTTGCCTCCACCCCAAATCCCACGGCATCCAACCGTTCCAGCAACTCCGCAACTCCCGGCTTCACCCCATGCCGCCCCCCCCGCAGCACCGGCATGCCCGCAATCGTACGTACCTCCAACTCACTCAATCCGGCCTCGGCCATACGCACCAATGCCTCATGCTGTAAATCACTAAACTTGTAACCTTTTACACGTGCCTGCAACAACGCGGACCGAAACGCCTTGTCGATCGCCAAAGGCCGACGTATCCCCAACGCTCCCATGGCACCAAAAAAAAGCAATGTCTCCCCTGGTGGACGCTCCGGATAGGCCAAAACCTCCCGCAACACACCAATCAACCCGCGCGTCAACGGCACCTGCCGCATCGGACGATTCAATACCTTCGGAATCGTCACCACCCGAGCCATCAGATCCACATCCGTCACCCGCAAACACAGAATCTCATCCTTGCTCATGGCGCTCTGCAAAGCAATCCGTACGATCCAACCCAACATCGGGGTCGGACGGCGGTCACAGGCTGCCAACAAACGGGCCAATTCGCCCGGCTCCAGCTCGCGAACACGATCCAATGCCACGCGCGGGGCCACCACCCCGTGCACCGGATTGCCCTCCAACACCACTCCCCAACGGGTGACCACCACTTCAAACAGATCGCGCAACAGATCAAGATCGCCCTGCACGATTGCCGCCGAAGCCTCACGCAAACGGCCATCCCGATACGCACCGACATCCAAAGCGGTAATCTCTCCCAAAAGACGATCACCCAAACGGTCCGCGATTTGACCGGCCTTGCGTCGTTCCCGGGCATGTTGCGTGGGGGATTTGTGAACCGAGATCTGTTCCAGATAACGGGTCAGAGCCTTTTCCAGTCGCGTCTCCCCGGAAAATGACCCCTCCGAGCCGCTCATGGAGGTCACATCTCCAGATCAACCGGCGCCAATCCGCGATACAACAACAGGGTGAGATGCTGGGCCACCCGCTCGGCATCCTCATGCTCGGGCAAGGCACCTGGCAAACGCCTGCGGATGGGAGCCAACTGGAAATGTGAGAGAACAACACCCAGGATGGAAAAAAACAGCAACAAAGCGTCGATACGTCCCCGCGCGAGTCGTTGCAATGTGCCGATACTCTCTTCATAAACCGGCTGAAAGACCCGATCCAACAACAAGCGCAACCGCTGTTCGTCCGCATCACTCAACTCGCGTTGCAACAGCGACCGCAAAATCACATCCCCACCGAAAATTTCCATCCAAAAATTCAGTAACTGCCGCAACTGCCCCTCAGGTTGATCTTCGGCCCGCATCGCCTCGGCAAGGGTATCCACCTTGTCGGCGAAAGCGTACTCTAACGCCTTGAAATAAAGGGTCTCTTTGCCGGAGAAGTGATTGTAGAGCGCGGCAGCGGTGATCCCCACTGTCTGGGCGATATCCCGCATGGCCACGCCGTTGTAACCGCGAGCGGCAAACAACGGTAAGGATGCCTCCAGGATCTTGACCGCGGTCTTGGAATAGCCGGATCTGTTCATATCAAACCATAATTGCGAATTTTTTCCAACAAGGCGGCCCGGCGGATCGGCTTGCCGAGATAGGCGTTGCACCCACCCTGGTCAAAGGAGCGAATGATCGAATCCAACGTATCCAGGGCGGATGTCATGATCACCACCGCCTCGTCATTTTGGGAGACATGATGCGCCTTTTCCAGGGCACGAATCGCCAGGACAGCTTCCTGGCCATCCATTTCGGGCATCATGATATCCATGCAAACCAGCTGGAATGGTGTGCCACTCTCCAGAGCGGATTTGAAAAACGCTACAGCCTCGACACCATTACCCACCTCGTGACACTCCCCGTGGGAAGCCAGGATTGTGGTCAGGATTACACGGCTGTTGTCATCGTCATCGGCAATGAGAATTTTCACGGTTTTCCTTGATTTCATTAATTAAAATTGAAGATGGATACCGTGATGCAAATTCCCTTTCAGTTACGCCTTTTATCACCCGATATGGAATCGAAGGCACGAACATTCCGAATCTGGGAGATTTTCGCATGCTATCGTTATATCCTACTCCGGCATTCATCCGCAACCGTTCACTCCAAGTCTGGTCAAAAAACGGTGCGGAATTTGTCGGTTATCTTTGGCAAGCGATCTACCCGCGTCTGTTCACCCTGGTGATTCCTGCGCTGGTCGCCACGATTGCCGCTTCTTATCTGCTGGGTAATCCAACCCTAAACGGCAGTTCCGGGAGTTTGGGCCATGAAACCTCGCGCACCCGGGAACAGGCTTTATCTGCCACTCGGAACACCCTGCGCACGCTTGCCGTATTGCCGAACGATCCTGCCTATACACCCAACCTGGCTGCCCTCGACGGCCTTTTTGGCGCGGATCTGACCGATGATACCCAGGAGCCGGAACCCGACGCCTTGACGGTCAACTCTGCGGATGGCAAAGAGGCTTCCGAGATGGAGGCGCACATCAATCAAACCCTGCTGGAGACCCTCGATCCCTTTCTGCTGACCCGCGAACAGTTGACCTTGTTCGCTGCGAGCATTCCCACCGGTTATCCGGTGCCGTTTCAGGGGATCAACAGTCCGTTCGGTTTCCGGATGCATCCCACCCATCAGGAGACGCGGTTTCATCCCGCTGTGGACCTGAGGGCGTCGATGAACACGCCGATCACAGCGACGGCGGATGGGGTGGTCGAATTTGCCGGTGTCGACAACGGACGACTCGGCTTGAATGGTCTCGGGCAGGTGATCAGTCTGCATCACAATTTCGGTTTCCGTACCACTTACAGTCATCTCAACAAAATCCACGTCAAGGCCGGGGATTTCGTCCGAAAGGGCGACCTGATTGGCTTGACCGGCCAAAGCGGCATCGTCACCGCGCCCCACCTGCACTACGAAGTCCGCTTCATCCACCAATATCTCAACCCTGCACCGTTCCTCACCTGGACCCCAGACCAGCACGAACGGCTTTTCAAGGAGAAGAACGTGCAGTGGGTCGGATTGCTCGATCAGTTGTCCACCAGGCCAACCCATGTATCCCGCCAGCTGGCGCGGGCCGAACCGCCGCCTCCCAAACCGACCATGTCCCAACCGTTGATCGAAGCGATCGCGGCGTCATCGATTGGAACCTCGCCGGATGCCATGATTGAAACCATTCCGGTCACAGCCTCGGATGCCAATCAAGCGACCCTGATCACTGAGCATCATCTTTCAAGCGGTCAAACGCCAAAATAACGGTGTTCAGGCCATCGTTATGATCACGGAGCGCCGATTTTTCCGTGGAGCTCGTGCTTTTGGAGTTCCACGGTCGGGGGGTGAGGGGGTTCTCCCCCCATCATGCAAGTTACCGTGGAGCTCGTGCTTTTGGAGTTCCACAGTCGGGGGGTAAGGGGGTTTTCCCCCCATCATGCAAGTTTGGGGCGGTAAACGTCAAAGTGAAGGTGACGGGTCCGTCGTTGATCAAATGCACCCGCATATCGGCGCCGAACCGACCGGTGGCCACTTCAAGCCCCTCGGCCCGAAGGCGTTGACAGAACGCGTCGAACAGATGCCGGGCACGCGACGGCTCTTCGGCTGGATCAAACGAAGGACGGAACCCCTTTTCCAGGTTGGCCGCCAGGGTGAATTGCGAAATAGCCAAGATCTTGCCCCCAATTTCACCCACTGCATGATGCATGCGTCCGCGCGCATCCGAAAAAATCCGTAAGCCAGCGATTTTGCGTGCCATTTGCACAACTTCGCGGTCGCCGTCGCCGCGCTCCACAGCCAGCAGTACCACCAGGCCTGCACCGATCGCTCCAACCTCCTCTGTGTCCACGGTCACAAAGGCTTCGCTGACCCTTTGAATCACTGCTTTCATGGGTGTGGTAACCGAACGTTCAAAAACTCATGATAAACCGCACCTGTTTTGGGATGCGTAGTGGGTCGACAGAGCTGATTTGACAGCCTGGCATGATTCGCTTTTACTGGTAAAAAAAAAGAGAGGGTCTGGGAGATTCATCTCTCAGGGTTTTGACTTTGACTTTAGCGCGCTCTATATTAAGAAGCATTTTTCGCGCCTTTTGCGAAAAATGCGCCGCGCGCCGCCTTGGATGCGGGATTGTTTTGCGCCTTTTGCAAAACAATCCCGCGAACATGGCCCAAGAACAAAGCCGCGTGA
>JAMOBI010000070.1:0-15643 GCA_039908105.1 Magnetococcus sp. YQC-9 | reverse complement strand
GCGTGATGTCGAAAAAGCGGACAAACTCCTTCTTCAGCCGCGCGATGACGATGGCGGCCCGGCGGCGCTCTTCGTCCACATCCCCAGGTGAAGAGATGAAAATCCGTAACGGCGTGGTCAACATGCATGACTCCCTGGGGTGATCGGTTGTGCGGATGCCATGCGGCACTCCCCGGTTGATCCATGCTGCTGGTCGATCAGGGTGGTGTATTCACGGCATCCACTGGTCTTTTGTCTTATGGACGGACAGACGGGTCAATTTGTATCATCGGCGGCAATCTTTTGCCAAGGAGGCGAAGTTATTCCACAAAAAATGGCTGCGGATCATCAGCGCTGCAACGACTTAAGGCCTCCTGCACAGGGGAAGAAACGCGCCATCTTGATGTCGCTGCCTGGGAAGATGGCCATCAATTGCTTGACCTTCTATATAAATTCTTATATAGTTCATCTCATGAAAGAGTTGCACTTCATCGATTCCGCCAGAACCGATCTGGCAGCCTTCCCGGATACCGCCAGACGGCAAGCGGGTCATGAATTATGGCGCGTTCAGGTTGGGCGCATGCCGACCGACTGGAAGACAATGCCATCGGTGGGTGCGGGGGCCATGGAGATCCGCATTCAAATGGAAGGCGCATGGCGGGTCATCTATGTAGCCAAGTTCAATGACGCCATCCATGTGCTGCATGCGTTCCAGAAGAAGACCCAAAAAACCAGCCAGACCGATATCATGCTGGCCGCACGTCGTTACCGACAAATTGGAGGATAACCGATGATCACCAAATCCTGCGGCAATGTTTTTCTCGATCTCGGATTTCCACCTGACGAAGCTGAAATCCTGGCAATGCGTTCCAACTTGATGATTCAGTTGACTGCCAAGGCCGCAAAACTGCTTGGCGTCAAACAGTCTCGCGTTTCGGATCTGGTACGCGGAAAATTTGAACGGTTCAGTCTGGATATGCTGATCTCGTTTGCCATCCGCGCCGGCATGCATGTGGAGTTGCGCCTGGCGGCCTGACACTCCATGCATGACGATTTGTTGACGAACCGGGTAGGCAACGGCCCGGTTTTGTCGTCTGATGGGAAATCATTCTACGAGCTGGATGGGTTGTAATCGATAGGTTACAAGTCAATGCATGTACCGGATCATCCAAAGCGCAACGTTTCGAGAATGGCTTTCCGGGTTGAAAGATCGGCAAGCCGCCATGCGCATTCACGTCAGGATCGACCGGGCCAAATTGGGGAACTTTGGAGATGTCAAACCGGTTCGAGATGGCATTACCCCGCCAATAACTGCCTCAGTCGCCCCTCAAACAGGTTGCGCGCATAGTGAGCCTCAAAAACGGCACGCGAGCGCGCGGCCAGAGTTGCCTTTTCCGCGCGGATGCGCGCCAGCAGGGAAGCGGCATCATCCAGCGAGAAGAGCGAGAGCGACGCACCAAAGCCGATATCGTTCTGCAACAGCGGCAGCCGCTCGGCAGCCGGACGCGGCTGAATGACCGGCACTCCGCTGGACAACACTTCGATGGTGGTCTTGCCACCACCCACCGGATAGGAGCCTAAGAAGAAATCGGGATTCACCTGTTGAAGACAGGGGTGCAAGGCCGGCTGCTCGCCCAAAAAGATCAACCGTTCCGGATCGATGCCAGCCTGGACGATCTCCTGTCGGAACTGCCACTGGATCACCTCCGGCACCAGCCCGACATGATAGAGCCGCCCCATGCCGGCCTTGAAAAAAGCGATCAGCATCTCTGGATAGCTGAACACTTCGCGACCCAGATATTTCATGCACGATCCGCAGGTCAGACCGATCAGCGGATCGGCGGGTGGCGTGGGTGGTATGATGCCATTGTCGCGGCAGGAGAGCGGCAGCAGGATGGGGGTGGTTCCTGAATGGTTCAGACAGGCATCATGACACCCTGGGAAGTGGTCCAGGTGGATGAAATCGGCGCGAGAGGCCCCCAGCGAGGGGCAGTGGTCCGCGTGATGAATGAAGAGCACGGTCGGTGCACTGTCGGCGTGGAGGGCGGCATTGATCACCGCATCATGGTGATGGGCCAGATGAAACACCCCGCGCGGGGCGATGGCCGCGATCCAGGCGCCAAGCTCTTGCACCTTGCCGACCAGCGTGGCGGCATTGAGGATCCGATATTCCAACCCGATCGTGCGGAAGAGCGGTTCCAATGGTGCAAACGGATTGAGACCAGTGGCGTGGTTGCCGTCGATATCGGTCAGGATCAGGATATGACGGAACTCCGGCAATGTGCGGACCATATCCTCGATGATGCGGGTGTGACCGCCGACCGCGTACACCTCGGTGGCCAGATACAGCAGGGTTTCGGTGGGGTGCGTCGGAGTACGCATGCCGATTTGTGCCAGCAGCTCCAGACCGGCCTGATGCGCCAGGAGGTCGAGCTGAGGCAGAAACAGTGCCGTACCCTTGGGGGTGTGCTGCATCCAGTGGAGCGCCTCGCTTTGGATGCGGGTCAGCAGGGGTTCAAATTGCCGCGCCGCGAGCAGCGCCACGACTTCGGAGTGCCAGGCGGGGTGATCGACGACAAAGCGACGTTGACCGGCCTGGTAGGCTTCGGCGAGCGCAGCGCGCATTTCCGGGTTGTTGGCCTCCTCAAACAGGCGACAGGCTTCGGCAAAGAGCGTGGCGTCGAGGGTGCCGTCGCGCGCAGACTGGAAAATCTGCCGGACCAGGGTGAGGGTATCGGGCGGTGCGGCATCGGGCTGGAGAGGGGTCGGCGGTACGCTCGCTGGAGGAGGGGCTGGCGCCACGGGGGAGGTGGCGAGCGGTGCATCCGTTGGTGAACGCAGTGGTGCCGGTCCATCGTCGATCAGGCTGATTGGGGTCTGTACGCGGATGGGAGGCTCGGAGTCGAGCGCCTGGCGCAGGATGTCGCGTTCCGGTCGTTGCGAGAAGCGGTTGAATCCCTCGCGAGCCATGGCTTGGCGGCGCGGCGTGTCGCGGATCAATTCGATGCAGGTTTCGATCAGTTTTTCATACGGCACTGCGGCCATGCCGGCGCTCAAGTCAGGATCGATGCGGGTTTCGGGATCCTTTTCCGTCACCACCGCTTTGGCGTTGGCCAGAAGGTAGGAGATGCGCGCGATCTCGAAGATTTTGGTATCGTAAAAGTGGATATTGATGACGATTTTGGACCGGGCGATCACCGCGTCGCGCGTTGGGCCGTATTGTCCGAACAACAGTTGCACCGCCAGACCGGCCTTTTCCAGCGCCACCAGGATCTGTTGGCGGCGTGCGTTCAGGCTGCCGTAGAAGAGTACGTCGATGGTCTCCGGAACCTGCGGAATGCGAGTCAGTTCCGGTACATAGCCGATCGGTACATGGCGACCTGTCCGCACCAGGCCGGCCTCGCGCAGCCGGGTTAAGTTGTGTGCGTCGTAATCCCAGGTTTCGCACCGGGCCATCAGGGCGGGCAGTACCTCGTTGCCGATCCAGCTGGAGTTCCACTGTTCCAGGTTATAGAGGATCGTATCCGGCGGCACGCGATCGATCCAGTTGCGTGGCATGAGATTGCCGCCGATGAGGATGTTGCGTGCCGCAGGATCGAAGTCGTTGATCGCGGTGGTTGAGGTGTGGCCCAGGGAGAGCAGGCCGTAGTGCACGGTTTCGACCACCTCGCGCAGAGCCTCGGCGTGGGCGTAGTCGGGTGGGGCGATCAGCACGACGCGGCAGGGGGGAGAAGGCATAGGAACCTGTTGAGAAACAAACGTTTACACGGGTCCGGGGAGTTAAAATCCCCGGCAGGGGTTTGGGGACGGAGTCCCCAAGGTTTTGATTTTAAACCGCACCTTTTTTGGGATGCGTAGTTTTTCGCAAGGCCGCGTGCAAAATGCACAGAGTCGTTTCCAAAAGGCAAAAAACGACTCCCGCGAAGGCGGCGCGCGGCGCATTTTTCGCAAAAAACGCTTCTTTTGAAGAGCGCGCTAAAGTCAAAGGCAAAACCCTGGGAGAGGAATCTCCCAGACCCTCTCTTTTTTTTTACCAGTAAAAACTACACATTCCGAGCTGGGTGCGGTTCAGGCTGTCAAATCAGCTCTGTCGGCCCACTACCCCGTCACCCGGAACATCCCGATCAAATCCGAGGTCACCATCACCTGTCCTACCGGAATGCCCGCTTCCAGAAGCGCCCGCCGGATCCCCTCATCCTCGGTCAGATAAAGCGCGTTCAACCGATCTTCTGCCTGCGTGATCTCTGCCAGCGAACGGAGCTTGACGGGAATGTCCGGTGCCATTTGTCGCAAACTGGCACGGATTACCTCTGGATTGCTCACCTGACAGGCGACCAGAGCCGCAGCAGACGGCAGGGCATGATAACGGTCGCACATCGCCTGATAGGCCGCACCGGTCAGAACCGACGGCTCCATGGCCGCGATCAGGGCGCGATCCTCTTCGCTCTTGACCCAGAGCAACGCCCGTTGCAGACAGATGGCCGCCAGAATGTACGCCCCGGTGGCTTGGGCCAGATTGGCGGCCACCAGAATGCGTCGCACGACGTAATCGTTGATCAGATCCAGCACCACGCCGCGATTCCCAGGATCGAAACTGGCCATGCCGAGGCCGGAGAGGGTGATGCGCGCCGCCAGCTCCAGAGCCGAACGGTAGTGGTCAAGCCGGTGGAGGAGTTCGAGCTCCGCTGGCTGGCGCGTCGGAGACAGGCCCGGGTTGCGCAGTACCGCGATCAAAAACGGGTGCGGCTGAAAACGAACCGCGCCAAAAGGGAGAATCCGGAAGGTGGTGACCAGCGGTGCATAGGTGGCTTCCAGATCAAAGGAGACGCGCGCCAGCCTATCGGCGCGATACAGGGCGTTCTCCGGGAAGAGGTGATTTTGGACAATAAAGTTGAACAGTTCGGCAATACGCGGCTTGTCAAACAGGTGCTCGCCTTCGAGCGGGTAGAACTGGCCCATGTCCACCCCTGTGGAGTCGTTCCAAAGCCGCCATGGGGCGTGCGAGATGGCGATTTCGTCGTGTGCGAGCAGATGGTCGATCTCGGCCAGCAGTACCTCGGGAACCAGACGATTGCCGCACTCCAGATGGACCAGGAAACGACCGCGTCCGGCGCGCAGCGCGGCCTGGATCAAGGCATGGCCGCTCAAGGTGCAAGAAAGCTTCACCCGGCGGACAAGCGGCAGACCGGGATGCATCGGCTCAAAAGAGCGGTCTCCTGGGCCATCCGGCTGCTCGATCACCACCACCTCGATGGCATGGTTGGATGAGGCGATCCAGCGCAACCCGTCCAGCGTGTGGGCCAGCCAGGCGCTCCCGGAGGCCATCGTGATGCAGATGGAGAGCTCGACCGGTACGGCAGAGGCCGGGAATGGCCTCTCCAACGGGGGAAAGGGTGTGGCCGCAGGAGAGGGGACTGGCGTGGCCTGGGTCGGGGCAGTCGTGGCGGTTTGCGCCGGGCGCGGTTGCATCGGCTGGTCGGGCGTCGGGTACGACGGGGGGATGTCGATGTGCTCGGGGGCGAGTCCGGCGGCGTGGTGCTGCCAGATCGCCTCGTAGACCGCCTCCAGATCGCGCGTGAAGCGCGGGGTGTCGAAAAGCGGCGTGGAGGCGCGGTTGGCAATCAACCGGGCGCGCAGTTCGGCGAGCCGTTCCGGGGCGCGGGCCAGCTCCAGGGCCTTGCTCTGGTATTCGGTGAGCGAGCTTGCCACCAGCTCCGGGGCGCCGACGGTGTGCAGCAGGCTGCCGGCCACGCGCGAGACGAACGTATCCCCGGCAATGGTCAGCAGCGGACAGCCGATCCACAGGGCGTCACTGGCCGTGGTGTGGGAGGTGACCGGGTAGGTGTCGAGCACCAGATCGACCAGGTGGTAGCGGGCCAGATGGTCGGCCACCGCGAGTTTGGGGGCAAAGTGCAGCCGACCCGGATCGATGCCGTGTCCAGCTGCGGAGTGGCGCAGATTGGCGGCCACCAGCGGATTGGATTCCAACAGCCAGAGGATGCTCTCCGGGGTCTGGCGCAGCACCTCCATCCAGACGGCGAAGATCTCCGGGGTGATCTTGTAGGTCTGATTGAAATTGGAGAAGATCAGGCCGCGCTTCGGCAGACCGCAGGCCTCGCGCGATGGTCCCTGTTCCGGCAGGGCGCGCAGGCGGTCGTTGGGTTGGTAGCAGTGCGGCAGCCGCACCACCTTTTCGCTGTAGTGCCGCTCCTCGCCGGGTGGGATGAGAAACGGATCGGCAACGATGTAGTCGAGGTGCGACGCGCCCATGGTGCCGGGATAGCCGAGCCAGCTCACCTGGAGTGGGGCGGGCCTTTGGGTTGCGATCTCCAGGCGCGCACCCTTGGTGAACCCTTTCAATTCCACCAGGATGTGGATGCCATCTTCGTGGATGCGGCGCGCGGCATTTTCGTGATCGACCCGCAGCAGGTCGACGAACTGGTCGCTCGCCTCGACCATGCGCTGGCGCATCTCCTTGCCGTCGTCGTCGCTGTAAGAGTAGAGAATGATTTCGAAACGGTCGCGATCGTGCAGTTTGATCAACTCGGCCATCAAGATGGCGGTGGCGTGGTTGAGAAAATCGCAGGAGAGATAGCCGATTTTCAACCGCTTGGGATTGGGATCGTGGCAGGGGTTGGCCGCCAGATTGCGCCGGGCGCGGTATTTGCGATCCATGTAGTATCGCGCGCAGGTCAGCTGCTCGCCGGGCGTGGTCGGCAGGGTCAGAAAGACGAACGGATTGATCAGCATGTTGCCGGTGTTGAACAACTCCATCATCTCCGAGAAGAGCGCTTCGAGGTCGCGCCAGTCGCAGATCTGCTTGAGCAGATTCAACAGGGAGGCAAAGGTGTTGGGATCATCACGTTTGATGGCCAACAGTTGCCGGGCGCAGTCGATCGCCCCTTGCAGATCTCCCTGGACGTTGCAGGCCACGCCGAGGTTCTCCAGTGCGGTCTGATCGCCCGGCTTGATCGTCAGGGCCTGACGGTAACAGGCGATCGCTTCGTCGAGCCGTTCTTGCAGCTGCAGAGCATTACCCATGTGGGTATAGGACTCATGCAGATCGGGTTTGATGGACAAGGCGCGCTGGTGACAGGCGATCGATTCGTCGAGCCGGCCCTGATCGCAGAGCACGTTGCCCATGTTGCAGAGCGCCTCGTAATAGCGCGGGTTGATCGCCAGAGCGCGCTCGTAGCAGGCGATTGCCTCGGTCCAGCGTCCCAGATCCTGCAACACGTTGCCCTTGCAGTTGAGCGCCTCCAGATAGTCGGGATTGATGGCGAGCGCCTTGTCCAGCCAGGCGAGGGATTCGTCGTAGCGTTCGAGCTTCTGGAGCACGTAGGCCAGATTGTGCATGGCGCTGATGTACTCCGGGTGGATCTCCAGTGATTTCAGATAATGGGCGATCGCCTCGTCGTGGCGTTTCTGTTCGCAGCAAATGTTGCCCATGTTGGCGTAGCCCTCGAAGAAATCCGGATGGATCTTCAAGGCCCGCTCCTGGCAGGCGATCGCCTCGTCGTAACGGCCCAGGGACTGGAACAGGGTACCCAGGTTGCTCAAGGCTGCATGATACTTCGGATCGAGTTGCATGGCCTTTTCATAGGCGGTGCGGGCAGCTTCGGGTTGGCCGTGGTTCTGGAGCACGATGCCGAGGTTGTTGTGAAACAGGGCCTGATTCGGATCAATGGCGATGGCTTTTTTGATCATCACGAGCGCTTCGTCGCGTGCTCCGCGCTGATGGAGCAGGAATCCGAGCAAGTTGAATGCGTCCTGATGGCGGGGCTGATCGCGCAGAATCTGGCGATAGATCGACTCGGCCTCATCCAGGCGGTTGGCGTGATGGTGTTCCAGGGCTTTTTCGATCGGCAAGCGCGGAATCGTGCGGGAGGAACCGGGCGCGGTGTGCTTGGATTTGCCTGATTTCATGGCCTTGACCTTCTTGCGGGTATCGGGGCAGCGGACAAAAGGGAGCCGTGTCAATGCAACGACGGTCGATTTTTTTTTAGTGCGTGTAACGATCCAGCATGCCCTCTGTCACGGGGGGTCCGGGGGCGATTATCGCCCCCGGTGGGGTTCGGGGCGAAGCCCCGAGGTTTGGCCGTTGACTTGAGCGCGCTTTTAAACCGCACCCATTTTGGGATGCGTAGTTTTTCGCAAGGCTGCGTGCAAGATGCGGGAGTCGTTTTCGTTTTATGGAAACGACTCCCGCATCTTGCTCACAGCCTGACGAAAGATTACGCTTTTCAAGATGGTTACGGTATAGCCGATTTTGTGCGCCAAGGGAATTCTTTTTGGGCAGTGACAATCCAACCACCGCATGACGGAGAGGTTCAACAATGGCTCCCAGGATGGAAAGAACGCAGCAATCCGATAGGATCGATCATCGATTCGCCTTTATTCTGGCAACCTTTTTCGGCTCCGGCCTGCTCCCCAAGGCACCGGGAACCTGGGGTACCGTTGCGGCGGTGCCGTTGGCTTTTTTTTGCCAGTGGCTTGGAACGTTCGGATTCTGGACCATTCTGGCGGTGGTGACCGTTCTGGGGGTGTGGAGCGCGGGGGTGGTCTGTCGGGTGACGGGCCGGGAAGATCCCTCGGAAGTGGTGATCGACGAGGTGGCGGGATTCTTGCTAACCATGATCGATGGTCCGCTCGGTGGTGCCGGGATGGTGGTCGGATTCGTGCTGTTCCGGCTGTTCGACATCTTCAAGCCTTGGCCGGTGAATGCGTTGGAACGACTGCCGGGAGGATGGGGGGTGATGGCGGATGATCTGGCCGCCGGGGTTTATGCCGCAATGATTTTGCATGGGATTGTCTGGATGGGATGGTTATGAAGTCTTTGTTGGTCATGCCACGCTGGAGCGAACAAGGGGCGCTGCTGCCGCCCTCCGGGCGACCGTATCTGGACATGATGCTCGAATGTCTGGGGGTGGGAGCGGTGGCCCTGTTAGAGCTCGACGGCGACGGCCCGTTCGACCCGCTCAAAACACCGGAGGAGTATTCGATCATTCTGATCCAGGGGGATGGTCACTGCCCGCGCCTGCGCCGCTCGCTGGTGTCAAATCTCGGTTTGTCCCTCGGCCTGGAGGGAGAGGAGTCTGATCACTTGAAGGTGCTTGGCGCACGCACCTTGACCGATGAGGCGGGACGCGCCGAAGGGTTCATCGTGCAACGCCGGGGTCGCACGGTGGCCTATTGCGAGCGTTCCCTCTGGTCGGTCAAGCGTTCGCTCTTCAAGATTCTGCGAGGTCTGGTCAGCGATGCGGGAGGCGGACGACGCAGCCGTTCGCTTGCCTGTTGGATGGTCGAAGGGGTGGGGGAGGCGCTCGATTTGGGCGAGGAGTTGCGGGCCACGGTGCGCACCGCCTGCCGGATGCATGCGCTGCCAAACGGGGATGCCGGTTTGATGGTTCCTGGCACCCTGGGCGAGGAGTTCACGACTCGGCTCAAGGAGCGGTTGGGCAATCGCATCTACGCCACCGCGCCCTTGCCCCTGGAAGAGCTGGTCGGTGCGCGTCTGATCGAGACGGGGGTCAAGCTGGCCGTGGCCGAATCGTGCACCGCCGGATTGGTGGCTGCTCGGCTGTCGGCACTGCCCGGTGCCTCCGCTTACCTGACATCGGGTTGGGTCACCTATGCCAATGAAGCCAAGATGCGCGATCTGGGGGTGCATGCGGATCTTTTGGCCAGTCGCGGCGCGGTGAGTCGCGAGGTGGCACAGGCGATGTCGGCGGGCGCGTTGCGCGTCTCCGAGGCCGATCTGGCCGTAGCCGTGACTGGCATCGCCGGTCCCGATGGCGGCAGTGCCGCCAAACCGGTGGGCACGGTCCATCTGGCGGTACGCAGCCGCTCGGGGATTTTGCTGGAACATCATGACGTCTATTCCGGCAGCCGCGAGCAGGTGCGCTGGCAGGCGAGTCAGACCGCCCTGCATCTGCTGCGTCGCATGCTCATGGCTTGAGGAACAAAGGGAGAATACACGATGGATCGTGGCAGGAGGATGGGTCAGCGGTTGGGCCTGGCGCTCGCGGTGGCGTGGATTTGCTTTACGGATGCGTTGCCGGCTTTGGCCGATACCCCCGAGGATCTGCCGCGTCGCCGCTACCACTTGTTGAAGGAGCGCAAGGATGAGGTGATCGGCGGTACCTATTATCGCCATCGCGCCACGGCCAACGACACCATGATCATCCTGGCGCGGGATAATCACCTGGGTTTCAACGAGATCATGCTGGCCAATCCGGATCAGGATCCCTGGAGTCCGCGCGTGGGCAGCAAGATCCGCATGGACTTTCGCAAGGTGTTGCCGGGTTTGAACAATCCGGCCAAGATCGTGGTGAATCTGCCGGAGATGCGTCTGTATCACTTCCGGGGGGATCGGGTGGAGACCTATCCGATCGGTGTGGGCCAGGAGGGGATGATGACCCCGCGCGTGCGCACCACGGTGACCAGCAAGATGGCCGATCCGGTTTGGCGTCCACCGGCTTCGATCCGCAAGGAGGATCCGTCGTTGCCCGAGGCGATCTATCCCGGTCCGCGCAATCCGTTGGGTACGCATGCGATTTATTTGAGTCTGCCGGCTTATCTGATGCACGGCACCAACCGGCCTTTGGGTGTGGGACGGCGGGTGAGTCACGGTTGCATCCGGCTTTATCCAGAGGATATCATCGAATTCTTCCCGAATGTGAATCCGGGGGATAGCGTGGCCTTTGTCAACGAACCGGCCAAGGCGGGTTGGCGCAATGGCGAGCTTTATCTGGAGGTCCATCCGATTCTGGCGGATTTGAAGCACGAGGGGAGTCTGCGCGTGCTGATGGAAAAGGCGGTCAAACAGGCGTTGGCGCGGCGTGCCGAACTGCGTGCCGTGGTCGATTGGCGTCTGGCCGAGCGCATGGCGGATAATCCCGATGGTCAATCGCGGCGTATCGCGGTGGCCGAAGGGTCCAATCTGGCGTTGCGCGATGCCTACCAGACGGTCCCCGAGGTTCCCGAGGAGCAGACCATTCCGGAGGGGGGATTGAGGCTCCCGGATTTAGAGCGGCTCGATCGCGAGGATGGCAACCCGGCGGCGATTCGCATCGATCATCCGGTGCCGAAGGCGTCGGTCCCGGAGAAGGGCAGGGGTGCCAAACCCGACAGTGGCAACGGATCGGCTTGGCCGGAGGAGTCGACCGGTGAGCCGATGCCGGCGATTGTGCCCGAGCCGCCGCCGGCGTCGATCGCGGATCCGGCCTTTGAGCCGAAGTTGGAGTCCGAACAGGACGAGGTGCCGTTGGAGAGTTCTGGCGAGCCGCTGGAGTCGCCGGGTCAAGGCGTGGTGCCGCCGGAGTATCTGCCGTCGAAGCGTTAAGTCAGTGAAACCGCACCCGGCTTGGAATGAGTCGTTTTTTCTGATGAAAAAAAGAGAGGGTCTGGGAGATTCATCTCCCAGGGTTTTGATTTTGACTTTAGCGCGCTCTTTACAAGAAGCATTTTTCGCGCCTTTTGCGAAAAATGCGCCGCGCGCCGCCTTCGTGAGCTTCGTTTCCGCCTTTTGGAAACGAAGCTCACATCTTGCACACGGCCTTGCGGAAAATGACGCTTTCCAAATTTGCATGATGGGGGGAGAACCCTCTCACCCCCCATCATGCAAGTTTGGAAACGACTCTATAATGCGCACGACCTATAGAAAATTACACATCTCAAGATGGTTTCGGTATGGCTTCGGAATGCATTCACTCCTACTCCGCCATTCCCATTCACCTCCGCCTTCTTTCACCCTCTTCCGGCTCCCGTTTGACCTCCATCTTGCGTGCATGCTTCAACTCCTCGCGGGCAATCGACTGCTCGACCGATCCGTTCGGCAGAATTCTTGCTGCCTCCTGAAAATGCCAGATGGCGTTGTTCCGATCCATGATCAGGGCATGATAACGCCCCAAAGCCAAATGACCCTCGCCACCATGTCCGGCCTCACCCTCGCAAAGTCCTAATAAATAAAAGAAACCTGGCTCATTGGGTTGACGCGCGGCAAGTTTGCGCAGGATGCGGATCGCCTCCTCGGGCTTTTTTAACTCCTTCAAGGCGAAGGCCTTGCGAAATTGCAGATCGAGTTGATCCGGAAGCTTGACGCTGGCCTCCTCAAGATCTTGTACCGCTTCCTCGAAACGGCCCATTTCGATGCGTGTCACTCCGCGATGACGCAAGAGATAGGGATCGCCCGGATGGTTTTTGAGCAGTTTGTTCCAGGCTGCCTCGGCCTCGGGCAGCCGACCGGCGGCGCGTAGCGCCTCGGCTTGTCCCTGTTCCAACGCCAGATCGTTCGGCTCCAGCCGCAAGCGCGACTGAAAACGCAAGACGCTATCCTCTGGGGAGTCGTGGGTTTCAGCCTCGAGAATCGCTCTGGCGCGCGCCAATAGAAGATTGTCATCCCGATCGTTTTTGCGCGGCGTTGGGCGAGGCGTCTCGGTGGCAAGACGCTGAGAATCGAGCAACCGCTCGGTGGTGATCGGGTGGGTGAGCATATAGGGTGGGGGGAGGGTGGAGATGCGTTGCTGCTGCATCAGACGATTCATGAAACTGGCCAGACCATCCGGGTTGAAACCAGCCTGGGCCAAGAGCGAAATGGCGATGCGATCCGACTGGGTCTCCTTGTTGCGGATTGCCTCGAGCATGTCGAGCTGGGCCGAACTGGCACCTCCAGTGATCATCGCCTGTCCTACCTGACCGTTGCGCGAAGCGATGGTGGCAATCATGCCGGCAGCCGCCGAGATCAAGGTTTGAATCGACATCCGCCTGGAGAGCGCTTCCAGTTGCATATGGTGGCCGGCCTTGAGATGGCCGATTTCGTGCGCCATCACCGCAGCCAGCTCATCACGATTCTTGACCGCCAACAACAGTCCGCTGTTCAAAACAATATCCCGGGTGGGCAGGGCAAAGGCGTTGAGCGCTGAATTGAGCACCACATGAAAATGGACCTCCTCGGGCGGCAGATTGGCGGCGCGTGCCAATGGTTCGCTGAGACGGCGCAACAGTTCGGTGCTTTCGGGTCCAACGGCCAGTACGATCAGATCTTTCTCCCGGGAGGCGGCGTGTGCGTGGTCGGACAGGAACAGTGTCCAGAAGAGTGGCAGCGAAAGAATCAGGCAACGTGCAAATTGTTGGATGGTGGGCATGATAGTTGCAAAAATTTTGATGGAGTGTGCATGATTGAGTTGTGATAATTGAACTTGCCATCAGTTTGCGCCATGTGACCGGCAATGGCGAGTTACAATCGCAAGCCTTATACACTTTTTTGTGCTGCGCGGGATCGCTGGGAGAGTGCGACAGGAGGGACGGTGAATCGGTTTTCGCGCTTGGAGGAGATGCGGCGCATCCAGGAGGAGGCGGCTGGCCAGGCATTTGCACGCACGCTGATACGCATCGAAGAGTTGACGCAGCGCATCGCGGCATTGGATCGTCAGACCGAAGAGGAGAATCGGGCTGCCATTGATGCTCTGGCCGATCCTGAGGCCGTGCGTTCGGATCCGGGATTGCTGCAGACTTTTCTCTCCGGGCAGGCGTGGCGACGCCAAAGGTTGGAGATGACGTTGCAACGGGCGCGACACGACTCCCAGGCTGCGCGTGAAGTGTGGTTGGGAACCCGTGTGCAGCTGAAACAGGCGGAACGGTTATCCGAAAAGGAGGAGGAGCGTTTGCGCGGTGAGGTGCGTCGTCAGGAGATCAAGGAGTTGGACAATGTGGCAATCAACCGGATCGGACGTGGTCCGGACGGACAGTATCAGGCAAGGAGGAATTTGGCGTGAACATGACCAGGCGTACCCGTTGGATTGTGAGCATGGCAGCGCTGCTCGTGGTATTGATCGCCGGTGCGGTTCCGGCCTGGGTCGCAGAGCACGAGGAGAAGGCCAAAAACACCAAATCGGCGGAAACCGGTCTGACCCGGGATCCCATAGCCCTGTTGGAGTCTTTGGAAAAGCGTCGTCTGGCCATGGATGAGCGCGAGAAACTGCTGGAGTTGCGCGAAGCTGATCTCAAGCGGCTCGAGGAGAAAATGCAAAAGCGGATCACTGCCTTGGAGCAGCTGCGAGATACCATCCGTGCGGATCTGGATCGGGAAAAGGAGACCGATGATGCCAACATTAAACGGTTGGCCAAAATCTACTCCAGCATGAAACCCAAGCAGGCGGCCTCCAGCCTGATGGCCATGGATCGGGATACCGCAGTCAAGGCGCTCAAGGCGGTTCCGGAAAAGGTGGCTGCCAAGATTCTCAACCGCATGGATATCGCCGATGCGGTGCAGCTCTCCGAGGCGATCGGCGTGCCGATCGCCGCCAAGCGCGGTGTGGAGCAGGATGATGCCCCTCAAAGCGATGCCAGGCCGGATGCCAAAACGCCAAGTGCGGCGCGGGAGAGTACTCCCATGACCCCGGCCATGCCGGAAAAGGGCACCAAGAGCGCCAAACTTCCTGCATCGCAGGGTGCGCCGGTCCCAGGGGCGTTCTGATTTTTTGACGCGGCCCACGAAAAGGGATTAAACCTGTGAGCGTGGGCCGCCGATAGTATGCTTCAAGCAACGGTGTTGCGCCCCTTTCGTAAAGTTACGGAGGGAGCCGGAAGAGGAAAAAAAGATTAAACTCTCCGGCAGATGATACCGATAAATCAGCTAAATCAACGGTTCAGGATGAACCGGACGGCGATTCGGCTCAAGGGATCGCGACAAGACAGGCTGCAAACAACGGCGTTGCGACCCCTTTGCAAGGATACGAAGGGAGCCGGAAGAGGAAAAAAAGATTAAACTCTCCGGCAGGTAACACCGATAAATCAGTTAAATCAACGGTTCAGGATGAACCGGACAGCGATTCGGCTCAAGGGATCGCGACAAGACAGGCTTCAAACAACAGGCGTTGCGACCCCTTTGCAAGGATACGAAGGGAGCCGGAAGAGGAAAAAAAGATTAAACTCTCCGGCAGGTAACACCGATAAATCAGTTAAATCAACGGTTCAGGATGAACCGGGCGGCGATTCGGATCATGAATCGCAACAAGGGCGGGGTTGGCCCTTCGGAAATGAACAACCCATCTCCAGTCAGGGACGATCACGATACGGCAACCAGGAATGGTACCGGGTCAGGAGGCCACGCATCATGTCTCACCTAAAGCCTTGCACTTCGCTGTTCCCCTGGGCCGATATCGGGCCTGACGTACCATCCATCGCCATCGTAACGACTGGATTCGCATCCTGAATCTGGCTGTCGCCCGCACAATGTCCCCTTGCGCACCGCCTGGCTTATGGCAACGCGCAAACGGCGCACCCTGCGATCGACCGTCGAGCGGATGAACCATGCTTTCTTGATCCGTGGGGCACCTTTCAAGGCACCCTCGGTGAATAAAGATGCCAGGCCCGGACCGGCCTGTTGGTCAATGACGGTTCAATGGTAATCCCAAGGATGGGTGACTTCGCAATAGAATCTCTTGTGAGAGATTCGTTCAGGGAGGATTATAACATGTCTTTTTCTATCGCAACCAATCTTTTCTCCATCAACGCCCAGCGTAACCTGATGAAGTCGACGAATACCCTGGGGACGACCTACAAGCGTCTTTCTTCGGGTTTGCGGATCAACAGCGCCAAGGATGATGCAGCTGGTTTGTCGATTTCGACGCGGATGACGGTGCAGATTCGAGGGTTGAACCAG